>NZ_SMGG01000006.1 GCF_004339245.1 Seleniivibrio woodruffii | reverse complement strand
CATTTCGAACACGGAAGTTAAGCTCTCCAGCGCCGAGGATACTGTGTGAAGATTAACACATGGGAGAGTAGGTCGCCGCCAGGGATTTTTTACGTCCATTTTTCTGAAAACCTTCACATTACTTCGTCATCTTTCTCATTCCTCGGTCATGTATATCTGTATACACTCCCTTCGTCATTCGAAATCTTCCTTGTACTGTTCGCTTTTGAGAAAAATAATACTCGTCTTTGCGAGGGCATAGCCCGAAGCAATCTCTAATCGATTATTCTTTAAACCAGATTATCGCAAACTATAAATACAAGATGCGTCACTGCGAACCTGCAACGCAGGTGCGGCAGTCTTCCACGTACATCACACCTGAAAGCTCAAACATATCGATTATCTCTGTCTTACTCCTCCCTTTAGCAAAGGGAGGCTGGGAGGGATTTACATTCCTTTTTATCAATCTGAAGTAATCTGTCACTCTATTCCTCGCGAAGACATTCAGTGTTGTTGTGAGGGATTGCCGAAGAGTCTCAGCGTTCGAGATCCTTCGGCTAAAACCTCAGTATAGCGAAAGTACATGCAACAGTTAAATTTAAAATATCATAAATAGACGCATCCATGTGTAGCTCACTTATAATTATCTTTCATGCTTTGTAATTCTTTAACTATATCCTTAGATAGTACTTTGATACCGTTATTAATAGTTTTACCTAGGTTTTCAAACATTTGCTTTTGCTTTTCCAATTCGTAGGGAATTGATACGTCGCTTCCTTTTAAAAAGGAGTAGTTGTATCTGATCTTTTTAGTAATCATTTTTTTATCTTCTTTCTCGTACTGAATGGTCATGTCAAAGAATGAATTATCTCCGTCAGGAAGATTCTGATAGGCACACACTAAATATGCAATTTGTTGTCCAGGCGCGAAATGACTAATTTTTATGACTTCTGGTAGATGTTTTGCATATTCATGTATTGTATTAATAAAAGTTTTATCAAAACTGACTTCTGTATTATATGCGATACCTTTTCCAATATTTTGTATCACTATCTCCAGATGAGTAGATCTTTTAAATGATTGCATATGAATGGATAATTCTGGTGATGTACCAAGTATTCGTAATTGTTTTGTTTCTTTTGTCAGCTGATATGAGAAGTATACATAAACAATAGTAACTAGGATCATTACCCACTCAGGCTCGATGTTTGAAATTAATGTGCAAAAGGAACTACTCATCTAAACCACCTTTTTAAGCTTAGTAATTAATTTAATATATTATACCGCACAAATGGATTGAATAATTAATTGTTAGCATTTAACTAGCATATGATTGTGGCTAATTAATAATGTTATAATCAAATTAATTTCTGCCGATATTATCTATATACTCTAACAAAGGACATTACCTATGAAATATAATCTTTCCATACCACACCTGAGCGATGATAACAGAGAGCTGAAATACATTTCCGAAGCGATAGAGAACAACAACATCGGGCCTGTGGGGCGGTTCATGCCTGAATTTGAGTATGCAGTCAAAAAGCTGACAAGCTCAAAATATGTGCTGGGAGTTGTCAACGGTACGTCGGCAATACATCTTGCGCTTCTGGCTATGGGCATAACCAAATATGACGATGTTCTTGCGTCCACGTTCACTTTCATAGGATCCGTTGCTCCTGTCAGCTATATCGGGGCGAATCCGATATTCATCGACAGCGAAGAGGGGACGTGGAACCTTGACCCAAACCTGTTGGAAGATTATCTGAAAAAAACTGCGAAGACCCCCAAGGCACTGATTCTGACGCATCTTTACGGTCAGCCAGCAAGCATGGACGACATCTGTATGGTGTGCGACAGGTACAACGTTACTCTTATTGAAGATGCGGCGGAGGCCATAGGAGCATCATACGATGACAGGCAGTGCGGAACCTTCGGCACGATGGGTATTCTGTCGTTCAACGGCAATAAACTGATAACAACGGGCGGAGGCGGGATGCTTCTGTCTGAGAACAAAGAATACATCGAAAAAGCGTCCTATTATTCCACTCAGGCTCGTGAGCCTGTGATGCATTACGAGCACCTGAACGTTGGTTATAACTACCGCCTCAGTAACCTCCACGCAGCAGTGGGGCTTGCGCAGATGGAAATTCTGAATGAGCGGATAGCCGCCCGCAGGCGTATCTTCAAAACTTACGAAAAAGAATTTGCAAATGACAGCCGGATAAAGCTGATGCCCCAACATGAGAAGGCTGATGGCAACCGCTGGCTGACCACTGCATTGTTTGAAGGTATCGACCCAATGGTATTGATGAAAAAGCTTGCCAATCAGGGTATCGAGACCAGACCCCTCTGGAAGCCGATGCATATGCAGCCTGTTTTCAAAGATGCGGAAAGGGTTGTGAACGGCACATCAGAAAAGCTTTTCAGCAAAGGACTTTGCCTGCCTTCATGCTCAACAATGACCGATGAGGACGTGCGCACGGTTGCGGCGGCGATAATAGGAACTCTGGATATCAGCGGCTGATCTTCAGCTCGTCCATGAGTTTATCCATAAACCGTCTGTCGGATTCGTTTGCGTTATAGAAAAAGAAACGCCCGTATGCCCTCTGAACGTCCACCAGTGCGGACATCATCAGGTGTTCGGCGGTTATCAGTCTGTCCTGCGAGGTTTTATAAATATTTATCAGGTTATATGCTTCCTGATAATTCCTTGTTTCCGGCAGTTTTTTATATTTCTGTTCAAGCACGATCATTTCAGCGTCCGCCTGTTTGTAGCTCTGTGCGGCTGCTGCGGCTTTATCGATAGAGTCGGCAATTCTGTCACGAACATATTCCCTGACCTGATGTTTCCTTTTGAAATATGCCATAAGCTCCGTCTGCTTCTCCGCCAGTTCGCTCTGGTTTTTGCTGCCGTCATAGATCGGGATGGTGAGTTTCAGGCTCATGTTCCACTGGTTTTCGTCAAAATTCTTGAAGAAATCCGGATCCACGTTACTGTTCTCAAAATATCTTGTGTATTCACCTGATACGCTGATATCGGGAATCGTGAATCTTCTTTTTGCCGCAACGATATCCCGCCTGCTTATCTTTATAAATTCGTCCAGAGCCAGAAGTTCCGGTGATTCGGCCAGTGCCTTTTCGGCGAACCTGTCGGCCAGCAGTTTCAGATCGACCTTGTCAGTAAGGAAGATCTGCTCAAGGGAAGCTGTCATATCAGTTCCGAACACGCTGACATAGGGCAGAAGAGTGTATGAGGTTATATCCTTAACTGCGGTCATGTCCGCAAGGTTCGTGTATGATTCCGCAAGGTTGCGCAGAGCCGGCTTTGTGTCGTAATAGACGGGATTCTTTATTTTAAACCTGACAGCATTCTCTTTAATCTTTTTATTGGCGGCCTCGGCGTTGCGCAGAAGGCGGGCATAGCGGATAACATCGCAGTAGCTGCCTGATGCGGCGGAGATAATATCTGACCTCAGAACCTCCGCAACCAGTCTCTGGGCTTTAGCTCTGTTCTCGTTTGTGGACATTGCGGCGAACTTTGAATCGGAGAAGAGCACCTGATGCAGGCGAATCTTTGCGCTGGGAACGTTGTACAGCGGAAGTTCCTTGTATCCGTCACGGGTCTTGTCCACTGAGTTGAGGGTTGCTGATGCCCGAACGGTGGGTATGAAGGTATCCAGAGCCTCTTCAATTTTATTGACGGCTGAGTCCCTGTCCTGCTTTACGATGTTATATTCCTCGTCCTGAACAAGGGCGGCATCGATCACACTGTACAGCGAAAGAGTTTTTCTTTCTGCAGCGAAAAGCGGGGCTGCCCATGCTATAATAACGAGAAACAGAAATATGCGCCTCAATGTTTCCTCCGGCATATATCTATATTCGTCATGATTGCCCTTATGTCAAGAATGTTCGGCGGAAAATACAGGTTGCGCAGAGTGAAAAATGATTGATATTAAAAGTATAGGTGATCCATATGCTTAAAATGGACTATAAACTCCCGCTCTTGAGCGGAGAGATGAAGAATCTCAGGGACTATGACGGCAAGGTGCTCCTTATAGTGAACACTGCCAGCCGCTGCGGCTTCACCCCGCAGTATGAGGGGCTGGAGGAGCTTTACCGTCAGTTTAAGGATGAAGGTTTCGAGGTGCTTGGGTTCCCCTGCAACCAGTTCGGCGAACAGGAACCGGGCACTGAGAAGGATATCGAAGATTTTCTGTCCTGCAACTACACTGTGACCTTTCCGGTATTTGCAAAGGTGGAGGTCAACGGCGAGGATGCCCACCCGCTGTTTAAAGAGCTGAAAGAGCTTGCGCCGGGAACAATGGGAACGAAGGCCATAAAATGGAATTTCACAAAGTTTCTGGTGAGCAGGGACAGAAAAAGAACAGTAAGATTTGCCTCGGCAAAGACTCCTGACGGAATAAGGGGTTATGTGGCTGAGGAGGTCATGAAAAAATAAAGCCGGAACGGAAAACCGTTCCGGCATTTTCTTAATTAGTAGCGATTGCCGCCGCCGTATCCGCCGCGTCCTTCGCGGGGGTTGGGGCGTCCGCCGCCTCTGGATCTGTCTCTGTCTCCGCTGCTGCGTTCCTGTCTGGGACGAGCCTCGTTAACAGTAAGGGGGCGTCCGATAAAGTCAACACCGTTCAGTTCCTCAATGGCTGCTGCGCCCTGCTCATTGTTTGCCATTTCAACAAAAGCGAATCCTTTAGAGCGTCCGCTTTCGTGGTCTGTGATGATTCTCACAGAGCTTACCTCGCCGAAAGACTCGAACATATTGCGCAGTTCGTCTTCAGTGGCTTTGTAAGGAAGGTTGCCTACATAAATGTTCATAATACTTCTGCTAGTCCTATAAACTTATTTCGCCATGACTTACCAATCGAAAACCGATCATGGCGAATGAAGAGCGGTGTCCGATTTCTGCCGCCCCATTCGGGGCGAGTTTCCCGTTAACGGTCTGAATCCCCCTGCCAGAGGCAGTTTGGGCATATTGCCGTTCATACGGAAAAAGTAACAGAGAAATTTACCGTTCGCAAGTTTATTTGAACTTAAAGTATTTGTGAAAAGTGTGGCTTACGCCAGTTTCACTTTTCTGACAGTAATTTCGTCCCTTTTCACGCCTCTGTGATATTTTATTGAAGGCTCACCGTAAAGCAGTGCATATGCAACGTTCATGTCCTCGCCGATGCCGATTTCAGTGAGAATTTCGGGGAAGGCCGCAACAAGCCACATCACAAATCCTGCCCATACTGTGCCCAGACCTGCGGAAGCGGCTGCGAGCTCTGCATAGCTGAGTGCTATGAAGCCGTCGGCAACGGGAGTGGGGGCTGATTTAGGAGTGACGGAGAACATTATGTGGGGTGCGCCTCTGAAAATAATGTCTTTTCCGTTTCTGAAATGCTTGGCGAAAACTGCGAAGATTGCGCTGTGTTCGTCCAGTCTGCCTTCCTGTTCTGCTTTTTCGATTGTGGAAATGACCAGTTCCTTGAACTTAGCCATCTGCTCTCTGGTGTCCACAACCACGAACTGAACCTGATGGTCGTTTTTGCCTGTGGGTGCGTTTGCGGCAGCTTTGGCTATTTTGTCGAAGGTTTCGGGTGCAACGTCTTTGTCTTTAAATCTGCGGACAGAGCGTCTGGTGCGGATGAGAGCGTCGACCTGCTCAAAGCCCGCCGCTTTGTCAGGGTTTACGCAGGTTTCGGGATCAACTCCCAGAATGGAGATTGCCGCTGTGGGGCAGATCGCCAGACAGTGCTGACATCTGTAGCATTTTTTCTCGTTCTCGGGCTTTATGAAGGGAATTTTGTCTTCAAGCTCGATGATTACAGCGGGGCAGTCCGCCACGCATTCTTTGCATGAGATACATTTGGATTCGTTTACGATGAAGTCAATCATATATCCACCTCTTATAATCCGAACGCCTGCAGAAGTTCTGCGGGCATATCGGGTCTTCCTTTTTCATTAATGGCAGTGCCGGTTATCTTTGCCTTCAGAACAAGTTTTCCGTCACTGTTAAAAATATCCTGAACAAATGTGAAGCGCAGTTTCGACTCCCTCTCGACATTGATGCACACGGTGAAGGTGTCGCCGCTTCTCAGGGAACTTTTGTAGTCAAGCTCCGCACGGGTTACTATCATGATGATGCCTTTGGCGGTCATCTCGGCGAAGTTTATGCCGATGCTGTGCAGAAACTCATGGCGGGCGTGCTCCAGATAGTTCATGTAGACGGCGTTGTTCACAATGCCTTCCATATCGCATTCGTAGTCCCTGACCTTGAAGTCCAGAGAAAATCTGTATCCTTCCATGTGTCCTCCTTACATCATTTTAGAACGGTTCACGAACTCTTCCCTTACGTATGAGATAAGCGTCTGCGCCGAAAGTGAGCGCAGATTCTGTGCGGTGACTATGGACAGGGTGTTGTCCGGCAGAGCGGGCAGGTTGTTCAGAACCGTGTAAAGCTCCTCTTCGCCGTTCACTCTGGAATAGCCCACGGGAGCAACTGCGATACCCGCACGGACGGCGGACAGTATCGCAAATGCGCTGGATGCGACGAATGAGACCCTGTAGGGTATTCCCGCCTTTTCCAGTGACTCTATGCACCATCTTCTGATGTGGCATCCTTCCGGATAGACAGCCAGCGGCAGGGGGCGTGTCATTGCCGCACCTTTGCAGGGGGATGTCACCCAGACCACCTTTTCGCTGTATATCTTTTCGTGGGGTTCGGGCATGTCGGCAACAATGGCTATGTCCAGATCTCCGTTCTCAACCTTCCGGAGCATGTTCTCCTTGGTGTTGGTTGAGAAATCTATCCTTGAGTTGGGGAACTTCGCATAAAATTTTCTGAGTGCGTTGGGCAGAATGGAGGATGCGTAAAGCTCCGGAGAGCAGACACGGATGTAGTCGTGGATGTCGGGATTTGCTATGACTGTGAGCGCATCGTCGTGGGCTTTCAGAATCCGCACCGCATGCTCCAGAAGTCTTTCTCCGGTGGGGCTGATGCTGAATCTCTTGCCCTGTTTTATGAACAGAGTGCCCGTCTGCTCCTCAAGCCTTTTCATCTGCATGCTGACAGCTGACTGGGTCATGTTCAGAAGGCATGATGCTTTGGTGTAGCTGTTCACCTTGGCTATCGTAACAAATGTTCTGAGCAGATCTATCGAAAGTTCCATCTATCACCAAATTTGATTGAAAATATAAAATACATTCGTTGGACTGATGGATGGTTATACAGTAAAAAAAAGCAGAATGCAACAGGAGGTGTGATATGCAGTCCATTCTGGAGAGAAGAGAGCAGATATTTTCGCTGGCCAAAGAGATGCGGGGGCAGTATCCGGAGTTTGAGAAAAGGTTCGTGGAGAACGATGCCTTCGTATACGGCGACGGCGCACTGCCTGCGAAGGTGAAAAGGATGATGGCGATGGTAGGTGCGCTGGTGAGCAGGTGCGAGGGGTGCATCCTGTCCCAGACCATAAGAGCCATCGACAACGGGGCTACGGCGGACGAGATAATCGAGGCCTGCCACGTTGCGGTCATGCTGGGCGGAACAATGGCACTGGCGGAGAGCACAAAAGTTCTGGCGATATTGAAAGAGAAGGGGATGGTTTAACCATTCCCTTTTTAAATTTCTAAAAAATCCGAAACAGTTGATTTATTCCTGCAATGATGTATATATGTTGGTGCATTATACAATTGTTTAGTGCAGTTAAAAAACTTTTAACAGGCATTTATGACATCAAAACTCCGGACTTTCATTTGGTTTGTTATAGCCAACTCAGCTTTGGCAATTATCATCTCTCTGAAATTTTATGAATTTTTCCCCGCAGAGTCTTTCACTGCGCTCTCTTTCACATATGCGCTGACATCAACTCTGGGGCATATGTTTTTCATGGCGTTTGTTATGGGGCTTCCTCTGATAGCGGCATCATATATCCCGAACAGGGTGATCCGCCGGACGGTATTCGCCCTTGTAGGCAGCGGCGGGCTTATCTTTCTTTTCATCGACACGGTGGTTTTTGCGCAGTACCGCTTCCACATCAACATGGCAGTTCTGACACTGGTTTTTTCAGACGACATCGTCTCCTTTCCCCTTGTGACGTGGGCGATAGTGATCGGCAGTCTGGCCGGTGCTTTTGCGGCGGAATATGCGCTGATATCGTACATTGAGAACAGGCAGAGAACCATCAGGCCGAAACTGGGGCGAAAGATAGCTCTGGGATTTCTGGTTCTGCTGGTCTGTGCAAACCTCATAAACATATGGGGCTCGGCCAATGCAATGCAGTCGGTGACCATCATAAAAAAATATCTTCCTCTTTATCACCCTGCGGCGGCAGGGGGGCTTATGGTTAAGCTGGGGCTTGTTGACCCCCACGAGCTTGAGACCCAGAAAAAGCTGAACATAAACGACGAGGGCGGAGACCTGAACTACCCTCTGAAACCCATAGAGGGAGCCGCTCCTGAAAAACCTTTCGATATCGTTTTAATAACTGTGGATTCATGGCGTTATGACACTCTTTCAAAAGAAGTGACACCGAACATCTGGGAGATGTCGAAGAATGGTGTGGTTTTCAATAATCATCTTTCCACAGGCAACTCCACCCGTGCGGGGATATTCGGGCTGTTCTACGGACTTCCCGGAACCTACTGGCACTCGTTTCTTGCCAACCAGCGTTCTGCTGCCATAATCGACAGGATGCAGCAGCTTGACTATCAGCTGGGCATCT
The DNA here is from genome assembly GCF_004339245.1 of Seleniivibrio woodruffii. Taxonomy (NCBI): domain Bacteria; kingdom Pseudomonadati; phylum Deferribacterota; class Deferribacteres; order Deferribacterales; family Geovibrionaceae; genus Seleniivibrio; species Seleniivibrio woodruffii. The sequence goes on along the minus strand of NZ_SMGG01000006.1, from coordinate 296,384 downwards.
TCGCATCCGCACAGCTGACCCGTCCGGAGTTCAACCGGACGATATTCCGCAACGTCATGAACCTCCGGATGAAATCTGAGGGGGACTCTGCGGCGGCGAAGGACAGAGACATAACCGACGACTGGAAGCAGTGGTACGTAAAAACCGACAGGAGCAAGCCGTCATTCACTTTCCTGTTTTATGACGCTCCCCATGCGTATGATTTCCCCGTTGGCTACGATGCGGGCTATAAGCCTGTGATAGAGGGCGACCTGAACTATCTTTCAATAGATAACGACACTGATCCCACGCCGATTTTCAACACCTACAAGACCAGCGTCCACTATGTTGACAGCCTTGTTAAAGAGGTTGCCGATACCCTGAAGGCATCGGGCAGGCTGGACAGAACGGTCATAATTGTAACGGGCGACCACGGGCAGGAGATGAACGACAACAAGCTGAACTTCTGGGGACACAACGGAAACTTCACCGATGCCCAGATAAAGGTTCCGTTCGTCATAATAGCTCCCGATGCGGCGGCAGGGGTAAATAAGAAATACACATCAGCCTACACATCACACGAGGACGTTGTGCCCACGCTCATGAAAAACTATCTGGGTGTAACAAATAATACGGCGGATTATTCCACAGGATTCGATCTTTACGGTGATTTTGTTCAGCGTGACTGGGTGATATCGTCAAAATACAGCGGCTATGCCGTTGTTTCAAAAGACACCATAGAGGTGATGAACTCCATGGGCGGCTACGAGGTTTTTGACAGAAGCTACAGACCGAAGGATCAGAAGCTTGACACAGGCCGCATGAAGGGCGTGTTCGAGAGCATCAGCAGATATATGAAATAACAGTCATCCCAGGCTCGGCGAAGAATCTCTCATAAAAAGAGACTCTTCGGGCTGAGCCTCAGGGTGACTTAAGACTGACTTTTATACAAACTTTTTCGCCTGTTCCAGTGCGTTGTCTATGTGGGGGCAGATGTTCTCTCTGCCTATCTTTTTATCAAACTCCACCTTCTCCAGCGTATGCAGCAGATTCGGTGAAATACCGGACAGGATTAGCTGTATCCCTTCGCTTTCGGATTTTTTCAGCACCTCTTCCAGAGCCATGATGGCAGTTGCATCTATGTATGGAACTGTGCGCATCCGCAGGATAATTACCTTCGGCTTTTTCTTAACGATGCGCAGTGTGTCCTTGAACTGGTTAACCGCACCGAAGAAGAACGAACCGAATATCTCGAAAACGTCCACTCCGTCGGGTATCCTGTCTTTGCTGAGAACGTCGTGTGTTTCAAAATCCTCGTTGACCTCCCTGCCGAAGTTCTTGACCTCGGTTGTTTCGGCCATGCGGTTCATAAAGAGCAGTGCGGAGAGCACAACTCCTGTTTCAATCGCCACCGTAAGGTCGATGAACACCGTCAGAAGGAAAGTAACAACCATGATGAGTATGTCTGCGGCCGGACTTTTCAGCAGTTTAAGAAAGTGCCGCCATTCGCTCATGTGATAAGCAACAACGATGAGCACCGCCGCCAGTGTGGGCATGGGTATCAGTTTTGCCCATTTGCCGAAGAACATGAGGATCAGCAGAAGGGTTATTGCGTGCACTATTCCCGAAACGGGTGATGTTGCTCCGTTCTTAATGTTCGTTGCGGTACGGGCTATGGCTCCTGTGGCGGGTATCCCGCCGAAAAGGGGCGAAAAGAAATTCGCCACGCCCTGACCCACAAGCTCCATGTTGCTTCTGTGGCGGGTGGAAGTCATACCGTCGGCCACCACTGCGGACAGAAGGGATTCTATTGCCGCAAGCAGGGCTATTGTTATTGCGGAGGGGAACACCGCCGTTACCAGGTCGAGGTTGATGTCAGGGAAAGACGGCAGTGGAAGTGTTGAGGGCACTTCGCCGAACTCGGTCTGAATGGTTGCCACTGGAATATTGAATGCGGTCACCGCCGCAGTGGTTATCAGTATTGCTATTATTGAGCCGGGTATCTTTTTGGTGAATTTCGGCATGATGAGAATTATCGCCAGTGCCGCCGCCGCAACCGCTATGGAATATGGATTGAATGTGGATGCGGACTGAACGTAGCTCTCTATCCTGTGGATGAAACCTGCCGATGCGGCCTGTGTTTGCAGTCCGAAGATGTCCTTTATCTGGGTTGTGCCGATGATGAGGGCGATGCCCGATGTGAAGCCCACCGTCATGGGATAGGGGATGAACTTGATAACGCCGCCTAGCCTGACGGCTCCCATGGCAACCAGCATGATTCCGGCTATCATGGTTGCAACTGCAAGCCCGTTGTAGCCGAATTTGACAACTATGTCGTAGACCACGACAATGAAAGCACCGGTGGGGCCGCCTATCTGCACACGGCTTCCGCTGAGAAGACTGATGAGAAGTCCGGCTATGATGGCTGTGAACAGACCTTGTTCCGGTTTAACGCCGGAAGCGATGGCGAATGCGATGGCGAGGGGCAGGGCGACTATGCCGACAGTGACGCCGGAAAGTGTGTCCTGCATGAGGCGTTTTTTGTTGTAACCCTCTTTGAAACAATCATAAATTTGAGGGACTAAACGAGAACTCATCAGATAAAAACCTCCGTATCCTGATAATTTCATCGTTTGTGGTAGAAATCGTGGGGTCGGGTGGCTTTAAACCATAAGTTAAAACAACAAGGCTAAAGTCAGATGGCCTCAGATAGGTACCAAAACGGTATTCATATCTTTGACATTGTGAAACTTAGATAAATTAATAAAACGGGATAAAATATGCAAGTAAAATTTATGCCTGAAATGTGAAAGAGTTTTTTAACTGAAATAGAATTGGTGTTTTAAAAATTATGCTGTTCAAAAACTGCCGACTTGCTATAATGCCTTTCATTCAAAAGGCAAAGAGGAAAATATGGACAGAGTAACCCTGGCTGTTGGCGGCGGAGGCGCATCCACTCAGTCGTTCATTTCAGATATCATCTTTTCAAGACTCGGAAATCCCCTGCTCAGAAAAGCTGCGGATGCGGCACTTATCGACACCTCCCTCAGAACAGCGTTCACAACGGACAGCTTCGTTGTACGCCCCGAGTTTTTTCCCGGCGGGGACATCGGTAAAATTGCCATATGCGGAACCGTCAACGACCTTCTGGTCTCCGGCGCAATTCCGGAATACATTTCATTCGGTCTCATAATTCCCGAGGGCTATCTTTTAACCGACCTCGAAAGAGTGATCGACAGCATGGCGGCCACCTGTGAAAAAGCGGGTGTTCAGGTTGTCTGCGGCGACACAAAGGTTGTTGAAAGGGGTGCTCTGGACGGACTTATAATAAATACCAGCGGCATAGGCAGAACCGTTCGTGACTGGACGGACTATGCCAATATCTCCGCAGGCGACAAGGTGATCATCACATCCGATGCCGCCCGCCACGGAATGAGCGTTCTTCTGGCCAGAGGCGAACTGGGCTTCGACGGACAGATAGAATCCGACTGCGCACCGCTGAACGATGTTTTCGATGCGGCCCGTCAGTATGCCGTCACATTTGCAAGGGACGCCACCAGAGGCGGAATAGCCGCCGTGCTTAACGAGATAGCGGCTATGTGCGGCGTGGGCTTCCTCATGGAGGACGAGCACATAAAGGTGCGAGACAACGTCCGCTACCTCTGCGACATGCTGGGCTTTGACCCATTGTCGGTTGCCAATGAGGGTTTAGCTGTTATAATAGTCAAGGAGCAGGACGCAGAAAAGGCTCTGGCGGACATAAGAAAGACGGCAAACGGAGCGGATGCGGCCATAGCCGGAACCGTTACGGCCGACGGAAAGGTTGTACTTAAAACCACCATCGGCGGCAAAAGATTCATAGAGATGCCCAGAGGCGAACTTCTGCCCCGAATCTGCTGATATGGAAGCGAATATGATAAAAATAGACTGGGAGAAACAGGGCGGGCTTCTGCCTGCCGTGGTTCAGGATTATAAATCAGATGAAGTTCTGATGCTGGCATACGTCAACGAGGAGGCGCTGAGGCTTACCCTCGAAACGGGCTACGCCCACTACTGGTCCAGAAGCAGAAACCAGCTCTGGAAAAAGGGCGAAACCTCCGGCCACCTGCAAAGGATTGAGCAGGTCAGGCTAGACTGCGATGGCGACACACTGCTTTATATAGTACATCAGACAGGTCCTGCCTGCCACACGGGAGAGAAATCCTGTTTTTTCACCCTGCTGGACAGTGCGAAAGGAGAATGATCGATGGCGGGTTATCTGCTGGGGGTGGATGCGGGAGCTTCCAACCTTAAGATTATTGAACTGAAAGAGAAGAAAGGCGATTTTACGGTTAAAAACCTGTTTCTTCGCCAGATGCCCTCAAACGTGATCGTTGACGGAACCGTCATAGACCACGGTGCGGCGTCGTTCGCCATTAAAGAGGCTCTGGCTCTTGCCAAAGGGCTTACAAAAGATGCGGCTCTGGGAATGCGGGGGCGTGACTCCATTGTGAAGCACATGGAGATACCCTGGAACGGCAAGGGAAACTTTCAGGAAACATTCATCTGGAGCGCAGATCAGTATATAGGCATACCCGCTTCCAAAGCGACTTTTGATGCCCAGCTTCTGTCATATGACGAGGAGAGGGGTGTTGCGGAGGCTGTTGTTGCCGCCGCCGGGCGGGACAAGGTGGCCGACTGCATCGCAATGGCGGAGCTGGCCGGACTGAACCCCGTTGTGGTGGATATTGAGGCTCTGGCTCTGGTGAACCTGCTTACAATGATATACGGAAAGAAGAAACATCCCGATGCCGTCATTGACCTCGGGCATGACTGCACGAATATAATTTTTTATGATAAAGGTTTTGTGGACTATGTGAAATCCATCCCCAAAGGCTGTAAGTTCCTTATGGAGGAGCTTGCGCAGGATATGGACATGGATATAGAAAAGGCCGCAGAGGTTATCCGTGACAGAGAGGTAATGACCAACGACGTTGACGCTCAGGCGGCGGCAATGTCCTTCGGCAGCACCCTCGGGGCGGAGATAGAGACCGCTGTGGAGAGCTACATTGCCGAGCGCAGAAAGGAACCTGTGGATATCAGACTTTGCGGGGCGGGGGCGAACCTGAGTGTTCTCACCGACCAGATGGAGATAGCCATGCGGATGTCACTGCCGAAGGTGGATCCTTTTGCGGCTGTGGAGCTTCCGGAACAGCTTAAACCCATTGCCATGCAGGCCGGAGCCTGTGCGTTTGCCGTTGCGGTGGGACTTGCAATGAGAAAGGCATGAGACGGATATTTTTCTGTCTTGCCCTTGCTCTTCTTCTGGGTTCCTGCGCACTGCCAAAGGCGGATCCTCTGGCAGATGTTTCAGAAATATTCACCGTCATAGATATGCGTATGGTTCCTGTGCGAAACGGGGACGTGCTCACCCTTGACTTCTTAATAAACACCGACCATGCGAAATTCTCCGCTGAAATCGACGAGGCCGGCAAAACCGTCACCCTTAAATCAACCACATTCGGATATTATAAACTAAATTACGATCTCCAGCGTCCGCTGACCGCCGTCAGTCTTTTTAACTCGGAGCAGGGCGAGCTTACCATAAAAATGAAGCTGGCTCTGAAATGCAGTATGGCGAAGGTGGACACCGACAAAGGATTCAGAATCATCCTTCAGCTTCAGGAAGAGGACAGAGAACTTACCGCCATGCAGGTTTTCGGCGGATGGCAGAAGGGCTTTGCGGCGGCAACAAGGCTGACAGGCGTTAAAAACACCCCCCTGCTGACAGTGCTCACCATGGACAACATTCCCGTTTTCTCATCAGGCAGTAACGGAAATGCGAACTATCTGGACATATACGGCGTGCGGATCCCTGCGGGCAACGTTAAGCAGAAGAACGTATCGTCTGTTGAGATTCTGGACGGCAAGAGCCGCATAACTTTTAAGAACGGCGGACAGTTCTGCATTCAGGACAACATTCTGACCCTTGGCACCTCCTGCGGCGGCAGATATCTTTCGCTGTTCGGATTTGCCAAGAACAAACAGAGCGGCACTGAAAGATTCCGGATAATGCTCACCGGAAGGCCGGAGATAACCGTTAAGACCCAGAACGGGATAACAGCCTTCGGAATTAAAAACGTAAAACTTTTCGGCGAGGGAATGCTCAGGTTCGACGACGATGCCGTAACAAAGGTCGAGGTTCGCCGGAGCGGCGGGCTGACATGGATAGTCTTCCTTCATGACCCCGCTTATAAATTCAGAAGATTCTTTTCATCCGACGACGTCCTGAACGTTGTCTTTTTCAAGGGATAACATGGAAAAACTGAAACTGTTCATCATCGCAGGTGAAAAATCAGGCGACAACCACGCATCCGCACTCCTTTCGGAAATTCAGAAATATGCTGAAACGGAAGTGTCCGGAACAGGCGGAGCAGGGCTTAAAGCTCTGGGACAGAAGCAGTTCTATGACATAAACGAAATGAACGCCATCGGCATTGACGAAGCCATCAGAAAACTTCCCTTCCTGCTTAAGGTTCGTGACAGGCTGGTGGCTGAGATAAAACAGAACCGTCCAGATGCCGTCATTCTTGTGGACTATCCGGGGTTTAACCTGCGGTTTGCAAGATATGCCAAAGAGCTTGGTATTCCGGTGATTTTCTATATTTCACCCACCTTCTGGGCATGGCACTACAGCCGTGTGAAAAAGCTGAAACAGTTCTGTGACCTTGTGCTCTGCATCTATCCTTTCGAGCCGGAGATGCTTAAAAAAGAGGGCGTAAACGCCGTATACGTCGGCAACCCTCTCAAGAAGCAGATAAACATAAAATGTGCCGACATGTCCGAATTTCTTGCCAAGGGAAATTTCTCAGGAGAAAAGCCTGTGATAGGTCTTCTGCCTGGCAGCCGCCGCAGAGAGGTTGAGTCCCTTCTGCCTGTGATGGTGGAGACGGCGAAAGCTCTGCCTATGTATGACTATGTAATAGGCGTTGCCGACACCATAGACGAAGGCAGGGTGCGTGAGCTGATCAAAGGCACGCAGATAAGGCTTGCAACGGGCCTCACCCACGACATAATGAAATATTCTCATCTGCTCTGGATATGTTCAGGCACTGCAACCCTTGAAGCGGCAATAATAGGCACTCCCATGGTGCTGATGTACAGAACGGGCGCGCTGACCTATGCTCTGGGGCAGTTCATCGTCCGCACCAAATACATCGGAATGCCCAACATCATAATGAAAAAAGCGGTGATCCCCGAACTGATTCAGGGGGATGCCAACGCCCGCAATCTGGCTAATTTCACCAAAAAAATAGAGGACAGCTACGAAACCGTTAAGGCCGACCTTAAAACCGTGGGCGATTATTTCCCCGACACCGACGCTTCGGCCGAGGCCGCAAAGGAAATTTATTCCTTTCTCAAAAACCCTTCAGAGGGAAATTAATTCCGTAACTTTTCAGAAAATTCTTATTTATCAGTAAAATTCTAATTGGCACGATATTTTCTATCAATATGGGCGGAGGTGTCCATATGGAGAATCTATCGATATTAAAACTTTTCAGTTCGGCGTTGAAGACGAACTCTTCACAGGGTTCCTCCTCGTCCTCGGCTGGCGGAGCATCATCATCTTCCGGCGGCGGGAAGTCCGAATTTGAAGATGTTTTCAGGTCATATCTGGACAAGACCGGAGCTTCGCAGAAGCCCACGGTGGTCAGAACGGACAAAACGGACACACAGAAAACAGTGACAGGCGCAGACAGCGCTCAGACGCAGGAAACGGAAACACCCGAGCAGGTGATAGACAGACTCGATATAAGCGATGAGGCCAAGGCGGAGCTGAAACAGATGCTCGCCGAAGCCGATACTCAGGAGGGTGCTGACGCTTTCGTTCAGCAGCTTCTCACAATGCTCCAGAAAGCCGGAATGACATTTGAGCAGGTTGAGGATGTTATGACAGACCTCGCCGCATCGATTATCAACCCAGCCGCAGGAGCACAGCCCACACCCGCAGTGGTTCTGGAATCGGTTCTGGATGCCATAGTTGAGATTCAGGACGGAATGTCAGACCCCAAAGCTCAGTTTGTGATGCCGGAGAAGAAAGAGGAGAAAACTCTCACCATAGCCGACCACACAGCGAAAGAGCAGAAACCTGCAACTCCACACACAGACACTCAGAACACAGCACAGCAGAAACCTGCAGCCGAAACAGGCGTGAAGGAAGCTCAGGCGGTTAAGCCGGAATCTCTGACAGCAGAGCCTGTAAAACCCGAAGTAGCGGCCGAGCCGGAAGCTGAGGTCAAAACTGTTCAGACAGCTCAGGCTGACACAGCGGATGTTGACGAGGCTGTGATCGACCTTGCGGCAAAGCGTGTTGAGGCAAAGGCCGACACAGGAAATCAGAACAGCGATTTCATGACCAAACCGCACATTACGGAAAAGGTCATGGTCAACGAAATAAAAATTGAGAAACCTCAGGATATATTGAAGTTTGCGGAGCTGGTGGAGATAGCCAAAGGCCAGAACGTAAGCAAGATAAACGTTCAGCTCAATCCCCATGAGCTCGGCAAGGTCAATATTGAGCTTTCCGAACATTCAGGCAAGGTTACCGGAAAGATAACCTTTGAGTCCGAAACAGCCAGAAACTATTTCGCAAACAACATGGAATCTCTTAAACAGCAGCTCGCCGACAAGGGGGTTGTTGTTGAGAACCTCGAATTTCTTTTCAAAGACTTCGAGCACCATGAGTTCGCAGGCTGGGACAACAGGCAGAACAAAGGCGGAAACGGCGGCCAGTCAGGTCAGACCGTTGACGATGTTACAGATGAAGAGGCTGCTTCCAGAGAGGACAGCAGCTCAGTTATATACGCTTAGGGCAGGAGATAGGACATGATAGTCTCTAGCGCATCGGTAAACACGGACACATACGACAAGTCCAAGCTGAAAGTGGACAACGACCACGGTAAACTTAACCAGTCGGATTTCCTGAACCTGTTCATAACACAGCTTCAGAATCAGGATCCCACAGAGCCTATGGACAGCTCACAGATGCTTCAGCAGACATCCACTTTCAGTCAGGTTGAGAGCATGGCGAACATGAACACCAACATGGAGAAGATTCTGGAAGTGCTGAGCAACACCTCAAGCCAGAGCCAGATGGCATCCGCCTCTAACTTCATAGGCAAGGCGATGGAATATGAGGGCAACGACACAACCCTTACAACCTCCGGTGCGGCGATCTCCTTCCAGGCATCTCAGGTTCCCACAAAAACATCGGTGATAATCCGTGATGCGAGCGGAAAATATATCCGTACACTCACACCCACCGTAACCGACACAGATAAGATGTTCCTTGTTTGGGACGGAACCGACGCTTCGGGCAACAAACTTGCGACCGGCTCATACAAGTTCAGCGTAAAAGCGACCAATGCCGACGGCAAGGAAATAGACGTTAAAACCTATTCCAACGGACAGGTTACGGGTATCACAACGGATTCAGGCAAACTTACATATGAAGTCGACGGAAAATATACGGTGGCAGCCGACAAGGTCATTTCCGTCAGAGATCTTACTAACTAAGGCGAGGTGCAGATATGATGCGTTCACTTTACTCGGCCATCAGCGGTCTGGGTGTAAATCAGAGAGCAATGGACGTTCTTGGTAACAACATATCAAACGTCAATACAATAGGTTTCAAAGCGGGCAGAACCGTATTTCAGGATATGCTCAGCCAGACAATCTCCGGCGGAACATCGGCCACAGGCTCTGTTGGCAGCAGAAACCCCTCGCAGATAGGTCTCGGTTCGGTGCTGGCAACAGTCACCAATGTTTTTACAGACGGAACAAGCAAAACAACGGATGTGGATACCGACCTCTCAATTCAGGGTGACGGTTTCTTCGTTCTTTCCGGTCAGTCCCAGAATGAGTTCCTCTACACCAGAGCGGGAGATTTTAACTTCGATTCCACCGGACACCTTGTCTCCTCTTCCGGTTTCGGTGTTCAGGGATGGATGGTTGATCCTGAAACGGGAGAATTGCAGACAGACACCAACACGGATGCAATTATTGTCGGGACTGATTATCAGGCGGTTGAAGCCAAAGCCACGACTAAGACAAGCGTGGCGGGTATCCTCAGCACGGATGCTGATCCCAACGTTCTTGAGTATCCTACCCTTCTCCACAGTGCCGAAGGCGGCGCAAGCATATTTTCTGTCTATTCTGCAAAAGGCGTTAAGATGGATGTGGCGGCTGACGAACCCATCAAGATAAAAGCACACGCCACAGGTCTCACCGACATGAGCAAGATATACAACGACACTGACGTGAGCCTCGGTATTACCAACAGCAGCAACAACAGCCTTCTGGTATACATCAACAACACAGCCTACACCTTTGTTTACGGCGGTGCCGGTCCCAACGGCTTCACAACAATGCAGGGACTGGCGGATGCCCTTGAAACCCAGCTGAACACTGTTGCGGGAGCGGCCGACTTTGACGTAAGCGTTACAAACGGAAAATTCACCATCGCAAAAACAGCTGATGCCGGAGCGGATGTCACCATCAACTCTTTCAGCGGTTCGGCCAGACTGGCAGTGGCAATGCAGAACCTTGCAAGCACCTATGACGATGCATCGGATACAAAATCCAGCGAACAGCTGTATTTTGAGCAGACAATATATGCCGGCAGAGATTTCACAACCCTTTCAGAGCTTGCGGCTGAGATTGAGGCGGCAATAGACGGAAACGTTCTTAAGAGCGACGACTTCACAGTTACGTTCGACAGCGCAACCGGAAAATTTTCATACGCCAACACAGGCGACCCCCTTGACGCAACCGAGCCTAACCTTACAGGATTTACTCTGGATAAGGCTTACAGCGGAACCAGCTTCGAGCTGAACATGGTCACCAACGATCCCCTTACAGTGGCGAAGGGAGCCACAGGAAGCAGTAATACTTTCCTGAGAGAGGCCAAGGATTCTGATGCGCTTATAAACCTTTTCACCAGCAACGGAACCTCAATGGGGCTGACTCAGGATTCGGTACTTCAGTTCACAGGCGGCGTGGGCGGTACTAACCTCACCGGAACAGGCTCTCAGCCTGTATACTCCGCAGGCATCGATCCTCTTGATCCCGCAGACGACGTTTACTTCACTCTGCAGGATCTCAGAACCTCCATTGCCGACTATTTCGGTTATACATCATCCTCCGAGAGCGAGCTTTCAAGACACGTCGGCAGCTTTGACGACAACGCAGGGAAACTGGTTCTTACATCAAATGCAGGTATCCCTAACGCCATCAGCTTCATTGACTTTGAAGTCCTCGGCAGCGGAAACTACAGCACATTTTACGACTATTTTGATTATTCCTCCACTCAGGCGGCCACAGGCGGCGTTGTGACAACTTCGCAGACCATCTATGACGCACAGGGTAACGAGCATACTCTTAAATATAAGTTCGAGATGGTGGATTCTATGAAAAACACATGGAAACTCACCCTTGAAACACCCGACACGGGCGCAAGCGTGGCCTTTAACGAATCTGCGGGCGACAGCGTTTACCTGCATTTCAACAACAACGGTTCGTTCAGCTACATGGCAACAGAGGGCGGAACAAGAATTCCCTCGCTCACAGCTAACTTCAACCCTAACAACGGCGCAGGCGTTATCAGCGATATAGCTGTTTCCCTCGGTACGGCAGCACTCTTTGACGGAGTATACCTTTCATCCGGCGACGGCGGAATAGAGAAGACGATTCAGGACGGATACCCCACTGGTACCCTTGAGGATGTCATGTTCAACTCCGCAGGAGAGATCATCGGCTACTATTCAAACAGCGAAGTTGTTAAGCTCGGTCAGATAGCCCTTGCAACTTTCACAAACCCTCAGGGTCTGCTGAAAGTGGGCGATACGACTTTCAGAGCCACAACCAGCTCCGGCGTGGCTTCGGTGGGTACTCCCGGAACAGGAGCCAGAGGGGATATCTCTTCCGGAACTCTTGAAAACTCCAACGTCGACCTTTCGTCGGAGTTTGTAAATATGATCACAACCCAAAGGGGCTTCCAGGCCAACTCAAGGGTTATCACCACTTCCGATGAGATGCTTCAGGAGCTTCTCAGCCTTAAACGTTAATAATCTCAAAGGCCGCAGGAACCCTTCTGCGGCCTTTTCTTAAACCATTCCTGCTATTATTTCTGTTGACTGTACTGGTTCAAATCCTGTATCTTTATAATAATTATAATACTGTCTGCAAAGACGGAATGATATTTATGCATTTATCGGAGAAGTTATGGATATAGCCACTATTGTCGGCATGATACTGGGTTATGCGCTTGTCATCGCTGCACTTCTTATGGGCCCCGGCATAGCTCCCTACATAGATATCCCCTCTGTTCTTATAGTTATCGGCGGGTGTGCGGGCATCATCATGATGTGTGTTCCCATGGGAACCTTCCTCAACTTCGGCAAGGTCACCATGAAAACGGTGAAATATCCGCTGGAGGACTCATCAAAGCTGATAGCTCTTCTTGTGGAGTTTGCAGTTAAGGCCAGAAGGGACGGAATACTCTCTCTGGAATCGGCAGGCGACGACGTTACGGACGAATTTCTTAAAAAAGGCATCAGGCTGGCCGTCGACGGAACAGAACCTGAAGTTATAAAAGGCATTCTGGAAACAGAGCTGAACTACATGGGCGAAAGACACAAGTCCGGAGCCACGCTTATGGGCTTTCTGGTGGACTACGGTCCCGCTATGGGTATGATCGGTACCCTGATCGGTCTGGTGGCGATGCTCCAGACGATGGACGACCCCAGCTCAATCGGCCCTGCAATGGCGGTTGCGCTGCTTACCACCTTCTACGGAGCCATGATTGCGAACATGTTCGCAGGTCCCCTTAAGGCGAAACTTGAAGGCAGATCATCGCAGGAGACCCTCATCAGAGAGATCATGATAGCAGGGATCATGGCCATACAGGCGGGCGACAACCCCCGTATTGTAGAGCAGAAACTGAACGCTTACCTTGCTCCCAAGCAGCGTAAGTCACAGTTTGACTGATATATCCGGAGACTTGATAAATGGGTGAAAAAAAATGTCCCGAATGTAAGCCCGGTTCTCCGCTGTGGATGGCAACTTTCACGGATATGAACCAGCTCCTGCTGACGTTCTTCATCCTGCTGCTGAGTATGGCTTCCATGGACCAGAGAAAGATAAAGGTCGCTCTGGGTTCGCTTCAGGGTTCGCTGGGCGTTCTTAAGGAAGGCTCCCAGACCGAATACACCAGAGACGACATCATGTCCCGCATGTCCATGGTCAAAAACGTTCAGAACGTTAAGTCCAAAGTCACCCAGAATCTTCAGAGCTATGCAAAACAGGCGAATCTCCAGCAGAATATAACTGTTTCCGAATCTAAAAAAGGCGTTGCGGTAAGGATCATGGACTCGTCGCTTTTTGCGCCGGGCAGTGCAGACCTTAAAGAGGAGGCCAAGCCTCTGATGGACAAAATTGCCGCGGTCATTGCCGAATCGCCTTTTAATATTGTTGTTGAGGGTCACACGGACGACCTGCCGCTGACCACCGCACAATATCCGTCGAACTGGGAACTGTCCACCGCAAGAGCGGTCAGTGTTGTTAAGTATTTTATAGGTAAGGGTGTCTCCGCACAGAAGCTGTCGGCAGCGGGCTATGGAGAGTTTCACCCTGTTGCGCCTAACATAAGTCCGGAGAGCAGAGCGAAGAACAGAAGGGTTGAAATTAACTTTGTCAGCCCCGAGCTGGCGGAGTCGAACAAAAATCTGTTCGATGCCGAAGAAGAATCACAGGCAACAGGAGGAAAGTAAATGGCTGAAGAGGAAAAGACCGCGGAAGCGGCACCGAAGAAAGGCGGAAAATTAAAACTTATCATAATACTGGTCGTTGCGCTGATAATTCTTGGCGGCGGCGGATTTCTGGCGTATAAGCTGTTTCTGGCTCCCAAAGCCGGAGGGGAACACGGTGCAGAAACCGAAAAAAAAGAGGTTACGGCTCCTTCAAACGAAGTGGGCATGCTCTATCCTCTCGAAACCTTCATTGTGAATATGGCCGATAACGACGGCTCAAGATATCTCAAGGTCACTATTCAGCTGGAACTGGACAAAACAGAGAAGCTGAAAGAGGAACTTGACAAACGTGTGCCCCAGCTGCGTGATGCGATACTCACAATACTGTCTGCAAAGACGTATGAAGAGATAAGCTCCGCTCAGGGCAAACTGATCCTTAAACAGGAGATACTGCGCAGGCTGAACTCGCTGCTCCCGTTTGGCGCCATAACAAACATTTATTTCACGGAATTCGTTTCCCAGTAGGAAATATGAAAGATACTCAGATAGCAAAACAGGAGTTCGGAGAGGTTCTTTTCGACATAAAGGTTGAGCTGGGGCGCAAGCTGGTTAAGGTGCGCGATCTGCTCGGCTGGGAGAAGGGAACAATTCTGAAGTTCAATAAAACATCCGGTGAGCCTGTGGATTTTCTGGTTAACGGAAAACCTCTGGCTCTGGGCGAAATTATGGTCCTTGATGACAAATTCGCCATGCGTATCACGGAGATACTGGACAAAGAGAAACTCACTGAGATGTATAAAAATGGCATGTACCGTTAGATATCTTCTGCTTATCGCAATGTTTCTGGTCAGCACGTCCGCTTTTGCGGCGCATCTGACCTATGAAATAGACGACACAGGGCTCAGAATTCAGGTGGATTTTGACAACGGATATTCCAACGTCAACACCCTTAAGCTGGACAAGAGTTTTGTTGTGAGCTTTGAGACCAACGAACCCATAGTTTTCAATCAGGAATTCTGGGATATGCCAGTTGAAAAACTGTTCGTTGCGTCGGATGATACCAGAAAAAGGCTTATCACCGATTTTGCTGAGACTCTGGTTGTGCCTGAGATAGTCTCTCAGCCCAAGGTACTCAAGATAACCTATACCTTCCCGAAGGCAGCTAAAGCCGCTGACCCTGTTGTGGGCACAAAGGCTTATGCCAGAATGATCTGGGGTCTGCTCATAATTCTGGCTGTAATGCTGGGGATCTTCTGGGTTTTCAAAACATATTTCAAAAGACAGGTGTTTACCGACATCCCCGGAACCGGAAGACTTCTGGGCAAGGTGGATCTGGACATCCGCAAAAGCCTCTATTTCTACGAACTTGACGACAAAATATACATAATGGGCATAACCGACACCTCAATGAACCTCATCGAAAAGGTTACTGATGAGGACGAGGTGACCCGGATAAAGAGCGGATTCGCAAAGAAGACCGAGTTTGTGAACTACATGAAGTTCTTCAAAAGGAATCCGGGAATAAAGGACGAGGTGGAGATATCCAGAAACTCCATTTCGGAGAGGTTAAAGTCATTAAGAAAACGCTGATACTTCTGGCACTTTTATTGATTCCGTTCACAGGGGTTCTGGCTGCTGACCCTGTGCCGTTTCCTGCTTTCCGTTTCGGAATGGAACAGGCGGCATCCCCTCAGGATGTATCCGTAACCCTGCAGCTCGTATTTTTTCTTACCATAATATCGCTGGCTCCTTCGATACTCATTCTTATGACCTCTTTCACGAGGATAATAATCGTATTTTCTCTGCTCAGAACGGCGATGGGCACTGCAACCGTACCCCCCAACCAGGTTCTGGTGGGACTCGCTCTCATCCTGACGTTTTACATAATGCATCCCGTGTTCAGCGAAGCTTATACCAAGGGCTATCAGCCCTATATGGCGGGTCAGCTGACCTTCGGCGAAATGCTGAACGAGGCGAAACAGCCTCTGCGCAAGTTCATGCTGAACAACACCAGAAAGAAGGACGTGCGCACCTTCATCGAGATAAGCAATCAGCCCAGACCGAAATCCGCCGCTGATATTCCGGACACGGTTCTGGTGGCCTCTTTCGTTGTGAGCGAACTTACCACGGCTTTTCAGATGGGCTTTCTCATCTTCCTGCCGTTCCTCATAATAGACTTTGTTGTGGCCAGCGTTCTGCTTGCGATGGGTATGATGATGCTACCCCCTGCAATGGTCTCGCTGCCGTTTAAAATAATGCTGTTCATACTTGTTGACGGTTGGGGACTGATAGTCACCTCCCTTGTCAAAAGTTTCTGGTGATAGACTATGACACCCGATATGGTCGTAGACATGCTTACAAAAGCACTCCAGCTCTCCCTGCTCATCGCTTCGCCGATGCTTCTTTTCGGACTCATCATCGGTCTGATAATCAGTATCTTCCAGTCCGTAACACAGATTCAGGAGATGACGCTGACGTTTATCCCCAAGATAATCGGCGTTATCGTTGCGGTGATGCTTTTCGCCCCCTGGATGCTTGACAAGCTGATGACCTATTCAATTCAGCTTTTCAGCAACCTCCACAACTACATAGGTAAATGACATGAAACACCTTGTCTTGGCCTGCCTGCTTCTTTTTGCAATAAAGGGGTATACGGCGGACAGGGCGCTGTCGAAAATGCCTGAGCGCAGTTCCGACGTGTATTCTGCCAGTCATGCACTGGTGATAGGCGTTTCAGATTATTACGGCGGCTGGCCTGTTCTGGCGGGAGTCAGAAAGGACGTCGCTGAGGTTTCGTCAGCACTCACAGCCCACGGATTCAACGTCCGCAAAGCAGTAAATCCTACCAGACAGGAACTTATCAGCACTATTGATGATTTCATAGCCAGATACGGCTCGGATGCGGATGCCCGCATACTGGTATATTTCGCAGGTCACGGACACACCCTCAACGGAACCGGATATGTTGTTGCGAAAGAGGCGAAGGATCCCGCAAAGGATACAGACGGGTTCAGGCGTGGAAGCGTTCCCATAGATTATTTTGCGGACAAGGCAAAAGGCATGGCATCACGCCACGGATTATTTGTTTTCGACAGCTGTTTTTCCGGCACAGTGTTCAAGGCAATGCGTTCCATTCCCGATTTCAGGGCGGAGATGCTCTCCAGACCCGCAAAAGAGTTCATCGCCTCCGGCACAGAGAGCCAGCAGGTTCCGGACGACAGCGTTTTCAGGAAGCGTTTTGTGGACGGGATAGGCGGCAGTGCCGATGCAAACGGTGACGGGATCGTTACGGGAAGTGAGCTTGGGCAGTTCATACAGACCGAAGTGACAGGCTACTCAGCCGGAGTACAGACCCCCGTATACGGAAAACTGAGCGGAAACGACGGCGAGTTTCTGTTTTTTGCAGGAAAGCCGCAGACGGCCTCTTCATCCTACACAGCTCCGGCTGAGAGCGGAGAAAAGGAGAGACTGCTGGCGGTTATAAAGCGTGCCCCCGGCTCAATAGAGGCCAACAACGCCCTTAAACGACTGAGAGAGATTGACGACTCACTGAAAAACCAGCCCCCGGTGACAACCTCCGAAAGGAAAGACAGGGTGACAACGGTCACTTCCACAAAGATAACCTATGTCCGCACCGACACCCGATACCCCTACGTTGTGCTTGCCCCTGTTGTTGCATATGCGGCTGGCCGGCGGATAACTGCGGCATTCTCAGTAACTGCCTCAAACCCCGCAACATTTAAAAACCTGAACGACAGGAAAGAGATGCTGCGGTCGGTGATTGGTCATAAGATTGAAGATGCGGGTATTCTGCCGTCAGACAGTATGGAGACGGTGAGGCGGAAGATAAAGGATGCGGCGGCAAAGGCTATGAGCTTTGTCTGCACAAAGTGCGCATCCGGCGAACCTGTGCTTAAAGGCCTGATGATAAAATAGTTCTACTTTCTCTTTGCAAGGTAGTCGGCAATGTCTTTGCGTTCGCCTCTGCTGATATCCAGTCCGAAGGTTTCCATCCTTTTTATGGTATCTATCCACTGATCATGGCTTTTCTTCTTTTTCAGAGCCAGCTCGCTGCCGTGGCATCTGGAGCATTTCGAATAGAAGAGATCTTCTGCGGGATTCTTTGAGGCGGCAAAGGCGGGAACGCTCAAGCCTATCAGAACACACAGCACGGTTGTTGTTAATGTATACTTTTTCAAGGCCTGCCCTCCTTAATGGATTTTATATACTCGGCGGTTTCAGCGGCGGCACCGTCGGAAACGATGCGGGCTGTTATCTCGTTGTTATACTTCATTGCGCTTACGGTGTAGTTGTGGCTGCCGATGTAGGTTATGCGGCCGTCGATGACCGTCACCTTAGAGTGCATACGCTTGCTCTTGGCATCGTAGACAACCTTTATTCCGCCTTTTGAAAGCTCTTCTCCGGTCTCACGGTTTATCTTTCCGGTGATATCCTTTTTGTCGGAATCATCCATCATGACGTAAACCTTAACGCCGCTTCTGGCGGCTTTCAGCAGAGCCTGCTTTATTATTTCGGTGTCGCCGGGCTTAAAGTCAGATGTCTTGAACATGTATATCGCCATATAGATGCTCTTTTTGGCGTTTCCTATGTCGTTGACAAAGACGGGCAGAAGCTCCTCATCTGTGAGCACAGACACCTGAGCCTCATGCTCAGTAACCTCGGCCTTCAGGTTCGTATAAACGAACAGAGAGACGAAGATTGCCAGAATGGAGAATAACTTAAGCCACAATTTCCTGTATTTTCTTCCAAATATCATCTTTTCCCTTACCTGTGAGCGAGCTGAAAAGCACAAACATATCCCTGGAGATGTTCAGCTGTTTGCTGATGGCGGCAACACGGCTTGCGTTCTGGTTGTTGGAGAGCTTATCGCACTTTGTCAGGGCGACGATGGTTCTGATTCCGTAGTGGTTGAACCAGAAGAGCATGCCGAGGTCGTCCTCGTTGGGGTCTCTGCGGACATCGAGAATGAGAACGCAGGCGATGAGCTGTGTGCGCTCGGTGAGATAGTTTTCAATGGTCTCGCCCCACTGCTTCTTCTCCTCTTTGCTGACCTTTGCATAGCCGTAGCCGGGCAGGTCGACGAGCATGATGCTGTCCTGAACGAGGAAAAAGTTAACCAGTCTGGTCTTGCCGGGGGTCTTGCCCACCTTGACGAGCTTGCGGGTACCCAGCAGAGTGTTTATCATGCTGGATTTGCCGACGTTGCTTCGTCCGGCGAAGGCTATTTCGGGAAATTCAGTGGGCGGGTAGCCCTTGGGTTCCTTTGCGGATGTAACAAACTCAGCCTTCATAAACAACTCCTATGTCACGCAGGAAATCCATCACACAGAAATCGAAGGTGAAGGAGAAGCCTGCGGCGTTCTTGTGTCCTCCGCCGCCGTTCAGTTCCGCCAGTTTGCGGACGTCCACAGCGGGGCGTGAGCGCAGGGAGACCTTTTTGCGCTGCATGTTTATGATGATGACGTAGTCCATCTCAAGGTCTTTTATTATGTGATTGCCAAGCTCCGAGCTGTACTCCTCGGCAAAAACAGTGAAGAAATCCAGTCCGTTGGCGTCTTTCATTGCGAAGCCCGATTTGGAAGCGGCATGGATATACTTATCCCTGCGCTCTGTCTCAAGGTCGACAATGAGCATTTCGTCCTCGTTGAAGCCGTTGTAGGGTCTTCGGACGAATCTGTCCATGTATCTTTCAACACCCAGCTTCATGAACAGCATATTCATCTGGAGGCTGTCCTTGCGCTTTAAGTGCCACATGTCGAAGTCGTTTACGCACTCCACAAGGTCTCTGTATGAAGAGACGTCCTTTCCCATGTCCGCCAGCCACTCGTAGGTGAGCATTGTGGCGCATCTGCTGATGTCGTGAACGGTCTCCGTTATCTCTTTAAGCCATGTTGAGGACTCGTGGTGGTCTATGACGATTATCTCTATCTCACCCTGAAGCCTTTCGAATGCACGCCTGCTGGGCGACATATCCGTGATGAGTATGCGCTCGTACTCGGCGGTGTTTATTTCGGCTAGAATATGGTCTATCTCGTTGTAGTTGCAGTAGATGTTGTCGACCTCACGCAGAAAGCGCTTGGTGAGGACGCCGCAGCTGACGCCGTCCAGATCGTTGTGTGAAATGTGTAAAAGCAATTTATTCTCCGATAATTTTTACGAGGACACGTTTTTTCCGTCTGCCGTCAAACTCGCCGTAGAAGATGCATTCCCACGGGCCGAAATCCAGCCGTCCCTCGGTAACGGCGACCACAACCTCCCGCCCCATTATCTGGCGTTTGTGGTGTGCGTCTCCGTTGTCCTCCCCTGTTCTGTTGTGTCTGTATAGGCTGAGAGGCTCATGGGGAGCGAGTTTCTCCAGCCAGTCCTTATAGTCCTGATGAAGTCCGGATTCGTTATCGTTTATGAAGACCGAGGCGGTTATGTGCATGGCGTTCACCAGACACAGACCCTCCCGTATCCCGCTCTCTTTCAGGCACTGTTCAACATCACGGGTGATGTTTATGAATTCCATCCGTGCGGACGTGTCAAACCAAAGCTCTTTGCGATATGATTTCATAACTATAAACTAACAGGATTCAGTTAATATTTAAAGTTTATTTTCTGAAAAACAGGTTCAGTATGACTGTTATGACGATGCTGATAACAATTGAGCTGACTATGGGAAAATGGAACGAAAAGTTTTCCCGCCTTATGCTGATGTCACCGGGAAGTTTTCCAAGATTTATCCCGCCGAATTTGGACAGCAGGAGCATAACAGCCCCTGCCGCCGCAATTATTAATCCTGCATAAATGAGAAATCTTGCGATGTCTCCTGTCTGCAAGTTATGCACCTATCTGGTAATATTCGAATCCCATCTCCGCCATCTTCTCTTTTTTGTACTGGTTGCGTCCGTCGAATACCACGGGGTTTTTAAGGGATTTTCTGATCTCTTCAAAGTCGGGACTGCGGAACTCCTTCCACTCGGTGATGAGAATCATGGCGTCTGAGCCGTGCACCGCCGCATATTTGCTGTCGACGTATTCAACGGCATCGTTGCCTTTCAGGTAGCATACCTGCGCTTCGTGAGCCGCTTTGGGGTCGTAGGCCTTTATCTTTGCGCCGAGCGCTGTCAGTTCGTTGATAATGGTGATTGAGGCCGCCTCACGCATGTCATCGGTCTCAGGCTTGAACGAAAGCCCCCACACGCCGAAAGTCATGCCGCTCAGGTCGCTTCCGAAACGTTTTATGACCTTCTGAACGATGACCTTCTTCTGAGCGTAGTTCACCTCTTCCACAGCGGAGAGAACCTTGGGCTCATAGCCGTTCAGCTGAGCTGTTCTGATAAGAGCCTGAACGTCTTTGGGGAAACAGCTGCCGCCGTATCCGCATCCGGGATAGATGAAGCTGTAGCCTATTCTTGAGTCACTGCCGATGCCCTTACGGACTTTGTTAACGTCCGCTCCCACCTTTTCGCAGATGTTGGATATCTCGTTGATGAAGGATATCTTTGTGGCAAGCATTGCGTTGGCCGCATATTTGGTCATCTCGGCGGAACGGATGTCCATTGAGATGAATCTTTCGTGGTTTACTGTGAAGGGGGCATAAAGCTCACGCATAACCTCGACTGCCTTGTCATTGTCGCAGCCCACAACAACCCTGTCGGGTTTCATGAAGTCCGCAACTGCCGCACCCTCTTTAAGGAACTCGGGGTTGGAGATAACATCGAACGTCAGGTTTGAGCCTCTCTCCTTGAGAACGCCTTCAACGGTTGCACGAACCTTGTCCGCCGTGCCCACGGGCACTGTGGATTTGTCGATGATGTACATGTGCTTGTCCATGTGGCGGCCGATGCTGTCGGCCACTTTCAGAACGTATTGAAGATCAGCGCTGCCGTCTTCGCCCATTGGGGTTCCCACTGCTATGAAGCAGATGTTGGACTTTACCAGTGCTTCCTCTATATTTGTAGTGAAGGACAGGTCGCCTGACTTCACATTGTTCAGGACTATGGTGTCCAGTCCTGGTTCGTATATGGGGATTATCCCGTTCTTGAGATTTTCAATTTTTTTCTGGTCGATATCAACGCAGATCACACGGTTGCTCATCTCGGCAAAGCATGCGCCCGTTACAAGTCCAACGTATCCTGTTCCGATTACCGCTATGTTCATTTAATCGCTCCTTCGTTTCTTAAAAGGTTTTCAAAATAATCTATTGTGTGTTTAAGACCCTCTTCAAGCTGAATTGAGGGTTCCCAGTCAAGTTCTTTCTTAGCAAGGGCTATGTCGGGTTTCCTCTGCATGGGGTCGTCCTGGGGCAGAGGTTTGAAGATCAGCTTGCTCCTGCTCCCTATCATATCTATGACCTTTTCCGCAAGTTGTAAAATTGTAAACTCGCCAGGATTGCCCAGATTCACAGGACCTGTGAAGCCGTCACGTGAGGCCATCATCCGCACGAAACCCTCAATGAGGTCACTGCAGAAGCAGAAACTGCGGGTCTGGTTGCCCTGACCGTAAATGCTTATGTCTTCGTTCTTAAGCGCCTGAACGATGAAATTGCTCACTACACGCCCGTCGTTTGGGTGCATTCGGGGTCCATAGGTATTGAAAATCCTGACCACCTTAATGTTCACTCCGTGCTGACGGTGGTAGTCGAAAAAGAGCGTTTCGGCGCATCGTTTCCCTTCGTCGTAGCAGGCTCTGATGCCGATGGGGTTGACAGCTCCTCTGTATGTCTCAGGCTGTGGATGCACTTCGGGGTCGCCGTAGACCTCGGATGTGGATGCCTGAAGCACTTTTATCTTGAGGCGTTTTGCAAGCCCCAGAACGTTTATGGCTCCCATGACCGACGTTTTTGTGGTCTGCACAGGGTCGAACTGATAGTGCACGGGGCTTGCGGGGCAGGCGAGGTTATATACCTCGTCAACCTCCACATAAAGGGGAAAGGTTATATCGTGGCGGAGAAGTTCGAAGTTTTTGTTATCCAGAAGATGTTTGACGTTGTCCCTTCTTCCGGTGAAGAAGTTGTCAACGCAGAGAACCTCGTGTCCGTCTTTCAAAAGTCTGTCGCAAAGGTGGCTGCCTAAAAATCCGGCGCCGCCGGTTACAAGTATTCTTTTCATGTATCCGTCCGAAAGTTAGATAAAAAAATATTGTATCACAAATCGGCGGAGGAAAAAAGAGGGGAAAAGACAGGGGTAAAGGGGTACTGAAATGAAAAAAGGGCGGTTATCAGCCGCCCTTTCCAAAAAGAGGTTATGAATACCTGTACCGTCCGGTTTCTTCCTCCAGAACGATACCGTCTGTGCGGAGTTCTGTACTCATCTCCGCCAGAACAGAAGTGGCCTGTGTTATCTCCTGAATGCCAACAGAAACGTTCCGTATGGCGTTTTCCATCTGGGAAATGGCCGCCGCCTGCTCCTGCACAGCGGAAACCACCTGCGAAATATTATCGGATGTAAGTATGGAGTTGTTTTTGGTCAGCTGAGCCATCTCTTTCAGATGCCCCATGAAATCTGCAACCCCGCTTATCATTTTTATGTTCTGTTCAACGTTTTTGACCGCACCTTCAACCTGTCTGTTGTTCTGGTTGATGATGTCGGATATCTCTTTGACCGATGAAACTGTGCGCTCCGCCAGTTTGCGAACCTCATCAGCAACCACCGCAAAGCCTCTGCCGGCCTCTCCGGCTCTGGCGGCCTCAATGGCGGCGTTCAGCGAAAGAAGGTTTGTCTGGTCGGCGATATCGTTTATCAGTCCCAGAATATCATACATGGATTCCGAATTGCTTTTGAGGGTGTTTATGTTGTCTATCAGCGATTTGCTGGATATTACCATGTCGCCGATGATCTTCTCTCCCTCCTGGGTTTTGTTCTCGGAGTTTTCAGCATATTCCCTGCTCTGTTTTGCCAGATTCTCGGTTTCGGTGACCTTATGGGCAACGTCTTCGACACCGGAGTTTATCTGCTGCATTGCGGCGGAGATCTGCGAAACCTCCTGATTCTGCTGAGTTATGTTTGCACCCAGTTCCTCTGTTGAGGAGGAGAGGGTCGAGGAACCGATGCTGAGTTTATCTGCCGTGTCCTTTATGCTCTTAAGCGAGCGGGCAAGTTTGATTATCATTGCCGAGTTGTACTGGGAAAGCTGGGAGAACTCGTTGGATGATTTAAGTTCTCTTTGATAATAATCGCACTCGTCGCATGACTTGTATTCTTTGTTTTTTATTTTGATACACTGAACTTCCATTCCGAAGTTGGGAGCCTCGCTGCCAACCGTCAGATAGCAGGGTTCGCCGCTGACTCCGTATGCGGAGCAGGTTTTGTCATTGCACTGCATGTGGTCGGAGCAGGAGTGGCAGAATCCGGGTGTTCCTGCATATTTCAGGTCGCCCTTCGCAACATCAACGAATGAGCCGAGCATTTCGTTTATGCTCTTTTTGAAAACCCTGACCGTTATTGCTGTGGAGATGATGAGAACCATCAGTCCTGCCATGCTTATGAAGACAATGTTCCTTTCAACCTTTCTGAAAGAGGCGAAAAGCTCGTTGACCTCATATCCTGCGGCCATCAGCCAGCCGTTGTCCGTCCTGGTGGAGTAGTTCACAACCTTGGTTGTGCCTTTGAACTCGTAGGTTATGGAGCCTGTCTTTTCGTTCAGCATGGTTTTGATGAAGTCATAACCGCCGATGTTTGTTCCGACCAGCTGGGGATTGATGTGGAAAAGAACATCGCCCTTGCCGTTGAGAATGAAAAAATAGCCGTTTTCGCCCAGTTTGTTGGACTTGATGAACGCACTTATCTCCGAATACTTTGTGCTTTCGGTTTCGGAGCTTTCAAGAACGTGGCTGACGTAATAGTCAAGCAGCTTGTTCATCTCCGCAGAGCGCATCTTTGCGATGTGTTCGGCGTTGAGATTGTTGTAGTAGTGCGTCATAAGGATTATGACTGTGAAAATCAGGATAGAAATCAGCGTAATAGGCAGCTGGAGCTGAAAAGCTACGCCGAATTTTCGTTTGATATTGCTCATAAAAATGCCTCCGTATAAGTGTCCGGTAATGCGTAAAATACGCCTCGAAAATAAAAGCCAGAGGCTCCCGCTGTCACCCATTGTTTATCATAAATTAAAGTGTGCAGCAGCAGAAAGGTTATGTATTATAATCTCATATGAGTAATTAAATTGTCAAACGGAAAATATAGGAATATGCAATAGTTTTAAATCCAGTGTTCAATTGTCTGATAACAAATTATTAATCTTTTTACTGATTTGTGCCCTGTATCTGTCCTCTTCGCTGTATATGCAGCCGCAATATGGCTGTCGGTACATGTCTTTTTCCCTGGAGCAGTCGATGCCTTTCTGCCAGCCTGTTCTGAAATCATAATAGAAAAAATCAATAGAATATTTTGCCGATATATTTTGTGCAGTTTGCTTCATCAGCTCATGATTCTGGTATCTGCTGTAGAAAAGGGTGCTGGTGAAAGCGTCAAACCCTTCCTCGGATGCCTTTTTTGCGGCGGCTTCAAGTCGGACGGCGTAACAATAGGCACATCTGGAATTATGAGCATTTGCCACATTACGTGTAAATTCGACTAAACCGTAGTTATCGTCCGCAAAAAACGGGATCTTTTCGTCCCTGTTGAATTTAACCAAAGTCTCAAAACGACGGTAATATTCTGTCAGCGGGTGGATATTGGGGTTGAACCAGTACCCTGCTATGCTGTGACCCATGCCCCTTAAAACCTCCACGGGGTAAATTGAGCATGGGCCGCAGCACTGGTGCAGAAGTATATTCATTACATATCCACTTGGGGAAGATTTTTCAGAGATTCCTCAATTGCCTCTTCGGGGTATGCATAGTCCTCAAGTTTTCCTTCCAGATACTGGTCGTAGGAGGCCATGTCGAAGAAACCGTGGCCGGAAAGGCAGAACAGAAGCGATTTCTTCTCTCCCGTCTCCTTGCATTTCAGAGCTTCCAGAGCCGTTGCCGCAATGGCGTGCGCGGATTCCGGAGCGGGAACTATTCCTTCGGTCTTGGCGAAAAGAGTTCCGTATTTGAATATATCCAGCTGACCGACGCTCCTTGCGCCTATCAGTCCTTTGTTCATCAGGTTGCTGACGATTGGACTGTCGCCATGGTAGCGCAGACCGCCCGCATGGATCGCAGGTGGCATGAAGTCGTGGCCGAGAGTGTACATTTTAAGAATGGGGGTGAGCTTCGCCACGTCGCCGTAGTCGAAGGCATATTTGCCTTTGGTCAGTGTCGGGCAGGATATGGGTTCAACAGCTATGCACTCAACCTTTTTGCCGTCTATTTTGTCCTTAACAAAGGGAGCCGCTATGCCGCCGAAGTTCGAGCCGCCGCCGCATGATGCGAACACCATGTCGGGGTAGTCGCCGCCCAGTTCCATCTGTTTCTGAGCTTCAAGACCTATGAGGGTCTGGTGGAGGATAACGTGGTTGAGCACAGAGCCAAGGGCGTAGTTGGTATCCTTGCGTGATGCCGCCTCTTCAACAGCTTCGCTGATGGCAAGCCCCAGAGAGCCGTTTGAGTTCGGGTCTTTCGCCAGAGCCTCACGTCCTGCGTTGGTCATTGTTGAAGGCGAGGGGATGACCTCTGCGCCGAACATATTCATGAACGATTTGCGGTAGGGTTTCTGGAAGTAGCTCACCTTCACCATGTAAACCCTGAGCTGCATATCGAATATCTGCGATGCGAAAGAGAGTGCGCTTCCCCACTGGCCTGCGCCTGTCTCTGTGGCGATGCGGTTTATGCCGCATATCTTGTTGAAATAGGCCTGCGGAACGGCAGTGTTGGTCTTGTGGCTGCCTGCGGGGGAAGTCCCTTCGTATTTATAATATATTTTGCAGGGAGTGCCCAGAGCCTGCTCCAGTCTCTCCGCACGGATCAGGGGAGTGGGGCGCCAGAGTGAGAGTATATCCAGAACCTTTTCGGGAATGTCAAACCATGCCTGCGGGCTCATCTCCTGCTCAAGGATCGGCTCGGGGAAGATGGCCGTCATCTCCTGAGGGGTGACGGGTTTTCCTGTGGCGGGGCTTATTGGCGGCGCCATGTCCGGCAGTTCCGAAAGGATGTTATACCACTTTGTGGGCATGTCGGCGGGATTGAGATATACTTTTTTCACGCGAACCTCCGTTTGCAATTTACCCGAAAATTTTAATTGATTTATGAGTTTAATTCAATAGAGTTTAAGAAAGAGGTGCTGTATGAGCAAAGTTATGGTTGTCCTTGCGGACGGATTTGAAGAGATAGAGGCTCTGGCTGTGGTGGATATTTTGCGCAGAGCTGAGATAGATACTGATACCGTGGCTCTGAAGGCCGGACTGGTGACCAGTGCACGCAATATCCGGATCGAAGCGGACAGGCTTATTTCAGATGTGAAGCCGGAAGATTATGAGATGATAGTTTTGCCTGGCGGCGGTGTCGGTGCGAAAAACATCGGCGACAGCGAAGCGGTGTTGAATATTGTGAAACAGTATCTGGCAGCCCCTGAAAAGTTTGTTGCGGCCATCTGCGCAACTCCGTTTGTTCTGGCGGAAAAGGGTGTCATAAAGGATGTAATGGCCACCTGCTATCCTTCAATGGCGGAAGCTTTTGCCAAATACTGCGATTATCAGCTTGCGGAAGTGGTTGTGGACGAAAACCTCATCACCAGCCGTGGTCCTGCGACGGCGGCAGAGTTCGCTTTCACCCTTGTGGAACTCCTTAAAGATGAAGAGACTGCCCGGAGACTGCGTGAAGGGATGCTGTACGCATAATTAGCACACAATTTGCTTATAAACCGTATACGAGGTGCATTATGAACAGTATATGGAGCGTAAGCGAGGCGGAGAAGAACGGCGAAGCCAAATTTAAAAAGCCGTCAACTGTCTCTCAGCAAATCGAATTTGCACACATGATGATGAGCATGGACGCAGGAAATGTTGTTGATACGTTCAAGTCCATGGGGAACGGAAGTCTACTTTCCGCAGATCCGCTCATCCTGCCCACAAGGGACAATGTGGAACAAATTTCCGCCTATATGGAGGAGAGACTCAGCGAAGCCTTTAAAAGAGCGGGGATAGCAAGCGAACCCGCAGTAACTTTCAGCGTCGGTTCGGATGGCAGTCTGAACGTCAGAGGCGACAGGGACGATATCGGTGAGATTCAGGAGCTTTTCGACAACAATCCGGAGCTTTCGCAGGAAATGTCAAATTTCATGGCGCTGGCTTCCCAGATGCCACATTTTGAGAGAGCCCTTGAGTTTCAGATAAAATATGAGAATGCCGACAGCAAAAGGGAGATCGATGCCTTGCTGAAAGAGTATGCCGACCTTTTCGACGGAGAGGAGCACTACAGCACGGAATTTTCCTACGACAGCGGGCAGATGGATATTGATACAAAATTTACGGCTTAGTGAAGGGCGGCAGTGCCGCCCTTTTTTTAATTATCAGAGTCACCCTGAGCTTTGGCGAAGGGTCTGAATGAGATTCTTCGTTTCACTCAGAATGACATTTTCAGAAGGGACTTATTTCTTTATGAAGGCTATCAGTTTTTCGTAGTCGGGAGCGTTTGTGGCTTCGGGCACTATCTCAACGTAAGTAACCACATCATTCTTATCCACAACAAACACAGCACGGGCAAGCAGGCGGAGTTCTTTGATGAGAACGCCGAAAGCAGTGCCGAATGACGCTTCCTTATAGTCGCTGAGTGCTATGGCTTTGTCGATTTCTGCCACTGTGCAGAAACGCTTGATGGCAAAGGGAAGATCCATGCTGATGTTCAACATTACGATGTCGTCGCCCATGGATGCCACTTCGGTGTTCAGTCTGCGCAGCTGAAAATCGCATACGGGTGTATCCAGCGAAGGGGTCACGCTGATGACCTTTATTTTGCCTGCATAATCTTTCAGTGTAACGGGGGCGAGGGTCTGGGCGGACACTGTGAAATCGGGAGCCTTGTCGCCGACTTTTATTTCATTGCCGACCAGTGTCATGGGGTTGCCTTTCATGGTTACGATTCCGGTTCTTTCCATAAGATTCTCCTTGAATTTGGATATACTCGATTATACACTGTTTTATAGGAATAATGACATTAAAAAGGTGTTTTTTGTTCAAAACTGTTTCTGAAACTCCGATTGTCTGATGCGGGCTTAGGGCTTTGAACCTGACAGTGGTTCTCTGCGCATATGCTCGCCATTTCAAATCTTTTAATTATCATAAGTTTAAAAAATACGGAGTATAGGAAATGTCAGAAATTTTCAGAATTATCTTTGCATCCAGAGAAATATATACACTTGAAAACGGCGAGCGTGCCGTTCTGTCGGGAAAACTGCGCATGGAGGCAGAAAGCCTCCCTGCGGTGGGCGATATGGTCCGGTGTTCGGAAGGGTTTGTTATCGAGAGCATAGAGCCGAGGAGAACCGAGCTTAAGCGGGCGGTCGGAGCCGGGATGCAGATTCTGGCGGCAAACGCCACTCACCTGATGATAGTCATGGCTCTGGGAGTCGGTTTCAGCCTGCGCAGGGTAGAAAGGTTCATGGTGCTGGCAAGATCTGCCGGAATAAAACCTGTGATAGTGCTCACCAAGTGCGATCTGGCGAATCCCGTTGATGCTGCTGTGGCGGAGAGCGAACTGAGAGAGATTTCGGATGCTCCGGTTTTCGTCACCAGTGCATTCACCGGAGAGGGGATAGCGGAACTGGCGGCATACTTTTCACCGGATGATATTATCTGCCTTTCGGGACTTTCTGGTGCGGGTAAATCCAGTCTGCTGAACGCTTTGTGCGGAGCAGAGCTGAAAACCTCGTCCGTCCGTGAGCATGACGGCAAAGGGAAACACACCACCACAGCCAGACACTTCATAAGGTCGTCCGGAGGTTTTTCTTTCATAGATACTCCGGGGTTGCGTGAGGTCGGAATAGGCGGCGACACGGAGGCGGTTGAGGATGTTTTTCCGGATATATCCGAATTGGCAGAGGGATGCAGATTTTCCGACTGCTCCCACACCGACGAGCCTGACTGCGCCGTTCTGCGTGCTGTTGCCGGGGGGCGTCTGGACGGGGAAAGGCTGAACAGTCTCCACAGGCTAAGGCGTGAGGCCGCCGCAAGGAACGACACAGAGCGGAAGAAGAAGGATAAAAAACTCTCAAAGCTCGTCAAACAGGCTGTTAGAATGAAAAAAATATGATATGTTCTCTGTGTGAGGTGAAAAGATGTCAAATGTAACAAGGATTACAGTTTCAATAGATGAACCGCTTCTGGAACAGTTTGAAAAGTTTCTGGTGGACAACGGATATCCCACCCGTTCGGAAGGGGTCAAAAGCATAATGCGTAAGGCGCTCATAGAGAACGAGTGGCAGTCGGGAACAGAGGTCGCCGCAACGGTGAGTCTGGTGTACGACCATCATAAGTCCGGTGTTATGCAGAAACTGGTGGACATACAGCATGATTTCGGCGAGCTGGTGGTCTGCACACAGCACGTCCACCTCGACCATCACAACTGTATGGAGGTTCTCATCGTAAAGGGGCTTGCCTCCAGAATAAGGGATTTCCACGTTGCCCTGAAATCCGTTAAGGGGCTTAAACACTGCACCCTCTCCGCCGCAACAACGGGAGAGGACATACATTAATCGATAATAAGGCTCATCGCCCTTTCGGTGAGCTGTTGTCTCAGAATAAGCTGTTCGGGTGAATCTATTGCGATGCGCACCGCAAAGTAATAGACTTCATCCGGACAGTCATAAAATCCTGCATACCAGCCTGACCTGTCTTTTCCTGCCCAGCCCGATTTCGCATATACCGTACAGCCTTTGAAACTGCCCGACAGCATTGCGTCTTTAACGTAGTCGTTTGCAGTTTTGTTCAGACGGAAATAATTCGTGTTGAATTTCTCCATGAATCTTATCTGCTCGACGGGGCTTATTTTCAGATTTCCCCTCAGCCAGAAGGGATATTCGCCGGAGATGTCCCTGTTTCCGTAGTCGAACGCCGACACATAGACGTTCAGAACATCCTGCCCCAGTCTGCGGCCCACCTCTTCAAAAACCCACACTGCGCTGACCTTTATCGCCTGCGCAAGGGTCATATCCCTGTTCCATGATTCGGTGTCACGCCTGACACCGTCCCATTTAAACACGGTGTCGGGATGCACGATCCCGCTGTCGATGGCGGCGAGTGCATGTGGAATCTTGAATGTGCTGGCGGGAAGGGTTCTTTTGTTCGCCTTTTCAGTGTCCGAAACGAAGACAACGCCTTCCTGAGAAGGATATACTGCGATAACTGCATCCGGAGCCGATGCGGCCAGTTTTCTAAGGATCTCAGATTCCTGAATTTCAAATGCCTGTGCGGTAAAAGAGAAGAGCAGAAGTATAAAAAGTATTCTCATAGATAAAAAAAGCCGCACCCGAAGGTGCGGCGTGTTACATTATTTTTTCAGCAGAGGGAAGCCGAGCTCCTCTCTGTGTTTCAGGTAGTTCTCTGCGCATATTTTTGCCAGATATCGAACACGGGCAATGTAGCCTGTGCGCTCGGTGACGGATATTGCGCTTCTTGCATCCAGAAGGTTGAATGTGTGGCTGCATTTCAGGCAGTAGTCATATGCCGGAAGGGGCAGGTTCACACCGTTCAGCCTTTTGCATTCGTTCTCGTACATGTCGAACAGTTTGAACAGCATGTCCGTGTCGGCATGTTCGAAGTTGTGTGCGGAGAACTGAACCTCGTTTGCGTGGTAAACGTCTCTGTAGGTTATCTTGTCGTTCCATTTAAGGTCGTAAACGGATTCGACACCCTGCAGATACATGGTGATGCGCTCAAGACCGTAGGTTATCTCGCCTGAAACGGGTTTCAGGTCGATACCGCCCGCCTGCTGGAAGTAGGTGAACTGGGTGATCTCCATTCCGTCCAGCCAGACTTCCCAGCCCAGACCCCATGCGCCGAGGGTGGGGGATTCCCAGTCGTCCTCAACGAAACGGATGTCGTGTTCGGTCTTGTCAATGCCCAGCTGTTTCAGTGACTCAAGGTAGAGCTCCTGAATGTTGTCGGGCGAAGGTTTCAGGATAACCTGAAACTGGTAGTAGTGCTGGAGTCTGTTGGGGTTCTCGCCGTATCTGCCGTCGGTGGGTCTGCGGCTGGGTTCGACATAGCAGACGTTCCACGGCTCGGGACCAAGACAGCGGAGGAAAGTTGCAGGGTTAAAGGTTCCTGCGCCCACCTCTATGTCGTAAGGCTGATAAACGATACATCCCTGATCAGCCCAGAATCTCTGAAGTTTCAGTATTACATCCTGAAAATACATAGGTTACTCCGTTATTTCTTTGCTCTGGCGGCGTGGGCTTTCAGGGGCAGAGCGTGGAGCTTTATGAAGCCCACGGCGTCTGTCTGGTTGTATGCGCCCTCGTCGTCTTCCATTGAGACCACCAGTTTGTTGTAAAGTGAGTATTTGGACTCACGGCCGATGCATGTGATGTTGCCTTTGTAAAGCTCCAGACGTACCTTTCCGGTGACGAACTTCTGGCTCTCTTCAAGCAGCGCACGCAGACAGTCCATCTCGGGGCTGTACCAGTAGCCGTTGTAGACCAGAGTTGCGAATCTGGGCATAAGGGTTTCTTTCAGGTTGATGGTTGCACCGTCGAGGGTAAGAGCCTCAAGGTCACGGTGTGCGGCATAGAGAATTGTTCCGCCGGGTGTTTCGTACACGCCTCTGGACTTCATGCCCACATATCTGCTCTCAACCATGTCTATACGGCCGATGCCGTGTTTTCCGCCTATCTTGTTAAGCTCTTTAAGAAGCTCTGCGGGGGAATATTTTTTTCCGTTCAGTTTTACAGCCACGCCCTTCTCGAATTTCAGCTCGATTATCTCGGCTTCGTCCGGAGCTTTTTTGGGGTCTGTGGTGTATTCGAACATTTCAGCGGGCGGACGAAGAGCGGGGTCTTCAAGTATGCCGGCCTCAAAGCTGATGTGGAGCAGGTTGTCGTCGGAGCTCCAGGGCTGTTCGGCTGTCGCCTTAACGGGGATGCCGTGTTCCTTTGCGAAATCCATAGCCTCTTTGCGGCCTTTGATAACGTTGAAGAACTCAGGCATTCTCCACGGAACGATTGTTTTAAGGTCGGGGTTAAGGGCGGCGGCTGTCAGCTCGAAACGAACCTGATCGTTGCCTTTGCCTGTTGCGCCGTGGGCAAGGTATTTTGCGCCCACTTTCTTTGCAACCTCAACCATGCCTTTTGCAATGATGGGTCTTGCCAGAGACGTACCCAGCAGGTAGCGTCCTTCGTAAACAGCGTTGAATTTGACAGCTTCGAAAACGAAGTCATTAACAAATTCCTCTTTAAGGTCAAGCGCATAAAAGTCCACTGCGCCGGATTTCATCGCTTTTTCCCTGATAGCGTCAACATCGGGAAGCTGGCCGAGGTCGGCGACGTATGCCACGACATCATAGCCTTTAAGCTGGAGCCATTTCAGGATAACTGATGTGTCCAGACCGCCGGAATAGGCGAGAACAACTTTATCTTTTGCCATTTTGTTCCTCCGAAAATATGTATTAAGAAAATCCACCCCGACCCTCCTTTACTAAAGGAAGTTTGGAGGGATTCCCTATTTATTCCCCATAACTGCGAGCATGATAGCCTTCTGAACGTGGAGTCTGTTCTCCGCTTCGTCCCAGACTATCGAGTTCTTGCTTTCAAATACGTCCTCTGTGACCTCAAGCCCCATGTATGCGGGCAGACAGTGCATGAAAAGAGTATCCTTTCCCGTTGCCGCCATGAGTTTTGCATTTACCTGATAGTCTTTGAAGATAGCTTTGCGTGCCTCTTTCTCTGCTTCCTGCCCCATGCTTGCCCATACGTCCGTATAGATTATGTCGGCGTTCTGAACTGCTTCGTAGGGATCACGAACCATCTCTATTTTAGCACCGGTGGTTTCGGCTGTCTTCCTCGCCTCGTCATAAACACGCTGTTTGCACTCGTAGCCTTCGGGTGATGCAACGCTGATGTCCATGCCGAATTTCGCCGCTCCGTACATCCATGACTGAGCCATATTGTTTCCGTCGCCGATGAAAGCAACCTTGACCTTATATGTTTTTTTGTATTCGAAAATGGTCATAACGTCCGCCATCACCTGACAGGGGTGAAAGTCGTCCGTGAGACCGTTTATTACGGGCACTGTGGCATATTTTGCCAGTTCTTCGATTATCTCGTGTCCTTTGGTGCGGATCATGATCCCGTCAACGTATCTTGAGAGGGTGCGTGCCGTATCCTTAACGGTTTCGCCTCTGCCGAGCTGAATGTCGTTTCCGCTGAGGTTCAGAGGATAGCCGCCCAGCTCATACATGCCCACTTCAAAAGAAACACGGGTTCTTGTGGAGGGCTTTTCGAAGATCATTGCGAGTTTTTTGCCTTCCAGATGGTGGTGGCGGACGTTGTTCTTGTTCTCCGCTTTCAGCCTTATGGCTGTCTCTATCATCTGTTTAAGGTCGTCTGCGCTCCAGTCTCTGAGTGTTAAAAAGTCTTTTTTCATATCAGTCACCTATGCCCATTTCCGATGCGGATTTCCTGATGAGCGCCAGACCTTCCTCAAGCTCCTCATAGGTTACCGTCAGGGGCGGATATATCCTTACGACGTCATTTCCCGCAGGAATGACGATCAGTCCGTTCTTCATGCAGTTCTCGATGAACTCCTTCTGTCTGCCGGGAACCTTTACTCCCGACATAAGGGCTGTTCCGTGGACTGTGACCTCTGTCTGGTGGAATATCTCCGCCAGCTTGCCGAGGAACCAGTCGCCCTTCTCACGCACCTGAAGCATAAAGCCCTTTTCGGTCATGACATCCAGAACGGCGTGAGCAGCCGCACATGCCAGATAGTTTCCGCCGAAGGTGCTGCCGTGGGTTCCTGCGGAGAGGTATTCCGCCACTTCGTGTTTCGCCATAACAGCGCCCATGGGCACTCCGTTTGCGATGCCCTTGGCCAGGGTCATTATGTCCGGCGTGATGCCGTAGTGCTTATATGCGAAGATGTCGCCTGTTCGTCCGAACCCTGTCTGTATCTCGTCCAGAATCAGCAGGATATCGTATTTTGCGCAGTATTCGGAAACTTCCACCAGATAGTCTCTGGGGAGCATCTCCAGTCCGCCTTCGCCCTGAACGATCTCCAGAATGATAGCTCCTACGTCGCCCTTTTTGACTTCATTAAGGAATGAGCCGAAGTCGCCCCCCCTGATGTGGGTGAAGCACTCCATGATCGGCTCGAAGCCTTTTTTGACCTTGTCCTGCCCTGTGGCGGAGAGGGTCATATATGTTCTGCCGTGGAAAGAGTTCTGCAGGGTGAGCACTCTGCTCCTTTTTCCGTCATATTTTTTGTTGGTATATATTCTTGCCAGCTTCAGAGCAGCCTCGTTGGCCTCCGCTCCTGAGTTGCAGAAGAAAACATCACCTCCGAAACCGCATCGGCTAAGCCTGTCCGCCAACTGCTCCTGAAGAGGATTTCGGTACAGGTTCGATGTGTGGATGAGTGTCGCTGCCTGTTCCTGAATGGCTTTTGTGACGTGGGGATGGCTGTGTCCGAGGTTTACCACGGAGATGCCGCACCCGAAGTCCAGAAATACTCTGCCGTTTTCATCGGTGAGTCTTGCGCCTTCACCCTTTACAAAGGTGAGGGGATACCGCGCATAGTTCTGAAAGATTGCGGACATTTTGTTACCTTCTTACTGAAAAAGTGTCTGTCCCGCCGGGCGGGAAAACTATATTAAAAGCACACTTGTAGTGCTAATTCAAGGGTTTTTACCAGTTATTAAGGTTGTTGACACAAAAAATAACAATATTTGAATTTTGGTGGTATAATTAAGCATAGAAATATTTTCACGGATTTATTTAATTTCAGAGCCGTCCGGCACTGATACCCCGGCGGCGAGGAGCTATGCATGATCTCGACTATGTCACCCTTAACAGTGCTCGCACTGGCCTGCATTTCGGCCGGCGTATGTTTCGCAGTGCATTTCACTTTCGGAAGAAAAAAAAGGTAGTAAATGAAGAAAACCACGGCGAATCTGTTTCTGGTCAGTATCTTATTCTATTTTGCGTTTCTTTCGTCGTGGTACATTTGTTACTCGAACGACTTCTACTATCCGCTGGTATACGTTTCCGCAGATATGGCCGGAACAATACAGAAGCGGGCAGACTCGCAGCAAGCATATAAGGTGCTCGCCGCTGCGGGTCCGGGACAGCATATGGGGCTGTTCCGCGGCGTTCTCAAATCCGTTGAGGACGGCGGAGAGGGGCTCGATAAGCTGGTTTTAGAAACCGACGGCGGAACCTATCCTTTTCTTAATCCGGCGGAGCGTGAAAAACTGGCCGGAATAGGAGTTATGCTCGATCTTGCCAAGGGAGTTTTCCGGCTGATGCTGGTGCTTCTTGTTCTGGCGTGTTCATATATGACAGTTTCGGGAGTGTCGCCATATACATGGCGGCAGATAACCCGTGGTCTTTCCTATACCTTTTGTGTGCTTGCCGCACTCTTTTATTTTCTTGGTTTCGACAGGCTCTATCTGTTTTTTCACGGAAGCATTTTCGGAAATCAGAGCGCATGGTTCTTTAAAAACGGGAACGGCTTTCTGTCGCTTATCGCTCCGTATCCGGCTATGTACATATTCATCAGCGCAGTTTTCCTGATCACCCTTCTTGCATGCTGGGGGCTTTACTATCGTGTCTGCGCCTCTGTGGTGGGGTATTTTTCCAAGTTGCTTCCGTCAAGCTGATGCAGAGATTCTTCGTAACATTCAGAATGAAGCAAAATTCCCGTCACTGCGAACCTGTGCAGCAGGTGCTGCAGTCTCATACCATTGGTATACGATGATGCTGAGCAGGTCTTGCAGTTTAAAGATGTGAGATTGCCACGCTTCGCTCGCAATGACACTATATAATCAGAACAGTTACTTTAACTTTTAGTCTCCGTCACTCTGAACGTAGTGAAGAGTCTCATTGAAGAGAGATTCTTCACCCTGCGGGTTCAGAATGACACAAAATTTTCGTCACTGCGAACCTGCGCAGCAGGTGCGGCAGTCTCATGCCATTGGTATACGATGAGGCTGAGCAGGTCTTGCAGTTTAAAGATGTGAGATTGCCACGCTTCGCTCGCAATGACACTATATAATCAGAACAGTTACTTTAACTTTTAATCTCCGTCACTCTGAACGTAGTGAAGAGTCTCATTGAAGAGAGATTCTTCACCCTGCGGGTTCAGAATGACACAAAATTTTCGTCACTGCGAACCTGCGCAGCAGGTGCGGCAGTCTCATGCCATTGGAATACGATGATGCTGAGCAAGTCTTGCAGTTTAAAGATGTGAGATTGCCACGCTTCGCGCGCAATGACACAGAATTCCCGTCACTGCGAACCTGCGCAGCAGGTGCGGCAGTCTTCCAACTTTGGGAACCTGCCGATTTAGCATGTTCTGTACATGGAAGATTGCTTTAGCTCGCAGCAAGCTGCTTCGTTCAGCCTTCGGCTAGTGTCATGATATTCCTCGCAAAGACGAATTACTGAGAAGCCGAAGGGTCTCATTTTACTAAAGCTTGATTCTGCGTTGCTTCGCTGTGACGAATCGCCGTCACTCCACCGCCTATTTGTAAAAAGTATCTGTGACTGTGCCGTCCGGGTGCATTATCTTTTTGAATCTTTTGTGGAGCAGATACCACTGGTCGGGATATCTGCGGATGATGTCCTCGTAAACCACGTTGACCCTGCGGGCGATGTCGTATATCCGCTCTTTGGGTTTAAGGGATTTATCGGGTTCGATGGCCGGATAGACCACCAGTTTATAGGTTTTTTCGGTGCGTATCAGAAAAGCGGGGATGATCCGAACCTCTTTGCGTACCGTCAGCATGGGTATTCCTTTTATGAAGGTGGTATTATGTCCGAAGAACGGGACAAAAATGCTGTCCTTCTGCACAGCAGAATGGTCGAGCAGTGCGCCGACGCTGATACCGCTGTCCAGACACTCCGGCACTTTTTCCGCAACGCTTCTGTGGCTTATGTGGAGAACCTTGTCGGTCTCCCTCTGAGCCACCAGAAATTCGTTCACCTTCGCATCCTTCATCTTGCGGCCGATAACGGCAACCTTTCTGTCAAAAATCTCCGTGAAGGCAACTGCGGCCAGTTCCCAGCATCCAATGTGTGCGGTTATCAGGAAATCCCCTTTCGCATCGCTCAGGGAATCGCCCGCCAGATTTTCAATTTCGATGTTTTTCGCAAATTCCCTGTCCAGCCTGTGGCTGTAAAGGGCTTCGGCAAAGGTTGCAAAGCTGTGTCTGAATGAGTTTTTCGCAACGGATTTCGGGTCTGAAACGCCTATCAGTTCAGCGTTTTTCTCCGCCACACGCCTTCTTGACGGGCTTGCGTGGTAATAGAGAGTACCCAGAACCATTCCCGTGCGGCGCAGGGTCTGAAATGAGAACAATCCCGAAATTGCATACAGTGCTCTAACAATCAGATACATTTCTTATAACCTGTCTGATCTCTGTGAGAATGCATTTCTGCTGTGCGTCCATTTCGGCAAAAAAACCGGTGAAATCGGCTTCCGGCAGTTTGTCAGTAAGATACTGCGCCAGTTCGTCCGCATTGCGCACTGTCACTGCCGCCCCGAACCTTTCCGCCGATTCGGATATCTCCCTGAAATTTGCCATGTTC
Organism: Seleniivibrio woodruffii; assembly: GCF_004339245.1. Lineage (NCBI taxonomy): Bacteria > Pseudomonadati > Deferribacterota > Deferribacteres > Deferribacterales > Geovibrionaceae > Seleniivibrio > Seleniivibrio woodruffii. The sequence continues at coordinate 257,950 of NZ_SMGG01000006.1, read as the reverse complement.
GTACCCACGCAGACCTGCTTTTCAAACATGATGGCCTCATAGATATTGTGCCCGCCCGTTCCGTTCAGCGAACCGCCGACGAATATCCTGTCCGACATGGTGTATAGTTCGTCCAGTGTGCCGAATTTGTCGGATACCACGACCTGTGTGGACGGATTGGGATTTGAAAGGGTGCTCACCGAAAAGCCCTTTCTGGCGGCCAGCAGATAAACCTCGTCAACCCTGTTCATATGGCGGGGTGCTATTACCAGTTTACCTTCATATCCGCTGTTTTTAAAGGCATCGAGGATGATCTCCTCTTCGCCTTTGTGGGTGCTGGCGGCGGCGAAGATCTTAGTGCCTGCCAGATAAGCGTATTCTTTCGGTTCGGGCTTAGGTTTGCGTATCTGAAACTTTATGTTGCCCAGTGTTCTTATGTTGCTTCTTGAACCTGTTACGGATGCGAATCTTTCGGAATCCTCTTCGCTTTTGGTGTAGATGGTCTCAAACTTACTGAGAAGGGGGGCGAACAGGAAGCGGAATTTTACATAGCTTTTAACGCTCCTGTCGGACATCCTGCCGTTGAGCATATATAGCTTTGTGTGCTTAGCGGCGGAGGTTATCAGGTTGTGCCACAGCTCGGTGTCTATGATTATCAGTGCCTTAACGTTCATGTAGTGGATTATGTGCGCCGTTGCCAGAGAGTTCTCAAGGGGCAGCAGGAACGCATGAAAGGGCTTTATCAGGCGCAGTGCCTCGGCCTTGCCAGTGGCGGTTGTGGTGCTTACGATTATTTTTGTGTCCGGAAACTCCGCCTGCATCATATCTGTGATGAGGTGAAGGCTTCTCACCTCGCCCACGCTGGCGCAGTGGAACCAGATGCTCTTTTCCGGCGGCTCAGGAAACTGTACGAATCCCAGACGTTCGAAGAAATCCCCGTCCTCTTTGCGTTTCAGGGCGACAAGATAGCCTATAGGCATCAGAAAGGGGATAAGGATGAACAATAAAAGGTTATAAAATATTTTTACAATTAGCACTTGTGGATTCCATCATTTTATTCTGCACATCGGCCAGTTCCGCCGCCATGGTCTCTTTGTCAAGAGAGCCGGAGACGTATATCGGTTCACCGAAGACCATGGTTATCTTTGAAAAAGGCTTGGGTATGATAAAATTATCCCAGCTGCGGGTGCGCCAGAACCTTGTGCAGTCCATCAGAAGGGGAACAAGGATGCAGTCGGCTTTTTTGGCCAGATAGAGACCGCCGGACTTCACCTGATATTTGGGGCCTTTGGGGCCGTCCGCCGCCATGGCTCCGTGCCAGCCGCTGTTCATGAACTCCAGCATCTCCAGTGTGCCCGCCGCCGCCCCTCTGGACGATGATGCACGCACAACCTTGTTGTTGCCCATGGATTCAACGATAGGGGTGAACATGTCGCCGTCCTTGCTTCGTGATATCATGGTGACAAACCTGTGGTTTTTGTTGCGGAAGCCCACAATTCCCATGAGCTGGTTGTGCCACAGCAAAAAGACGATGCGCTTCTTCTGAGATGCCAGTTCGTTGAACTGTTCATAGCCTTTCAGTCTGTAGCGGAAGGTGAACAGATACAGCTTTATTACGAATTTGATAAGCGCCATTTTTATCATATCCGAACAATATATTAATGCATGCGGCGATGCAAACATAATTTTTCTGTTGCGCCCGTTCTTTGGTAAATGGTAAAAACCCGTTATGGAAATAAGAGGAACAACCGTTGTAGCGGTAAAAAAAGACGGAAAGACCGCCATTGGTGCGGACGGACAGGTTACTTTCGGACACACGGTGCTTAAGCACAACGCCAAAAAGGTCAGAAAGGTCTATAACAACAAAGTTCTCTGCGGATTCGCAGGTTCAACTGCGGATGCCTTCACCCTTATGGAAAGGTTTGAGGCGAAGCTGGAACAGCACGGCGGACAGCTCCTTAGGGCGGCTGTTGAACTGGCGAAGGACTGGCGCACGGACAGATATCTGCGCAGACTTGAGGCCATGATGGTTGTTGCCGACGGCAAAGAGCTTTATATCATCACAGGAAACGGGGACGTTGTGGAACCCCAGAAAGGCGTTGCGGCCATCGGCTCCGGCGGCCCCTATGCTCAGGCCTCAGCCATAGCGCTCAGCGAAAATACCGAACTTTCCGCAGCGGAGATTGTCGAAAAATCACTGCGTATAGCTGCGGATATCTGCATATACACAAACGACAGCCTTACCATTGAGGAGATATAGTGGAAGACTACACCCCTAAGAAGATAGTTGAAGAGCTTGATAAATATGTGGTGGGACAGCACAACGCCAAAAAGGCGGTTGCGGTTGCCCTCCGAAACAGATACAGAAGAATGCAGCTTCCCAAAGCAATTCAGGAAGAGATAGCACCCAAAAACATAATCCTCATCGGCCCCACCGGAGTGGGAAAGACCGAGGTTGCCCGCAGACTTGCCAAGCTTGCGAAATCCCCCTTCATAAAGGTCGAAGCCAGCAAATATACAGAGGTCGGCTATGTCGGCCGCGATGTTGAGAGCATGGTTCGGGACCTGATGGAGATAGCTGTGGGCATGGTTCGTGAGGAGCGCAAGGCATCCGTTATGGACAAGGCCAGAGCCAACGCCGAAGAGCGTCTGCTCGACCTGCTCATCCCGCCTACCACAGGCTTTGCCGAGCAGGAGACGGGAACCCGTGAGAAATTCCGCACGAAACTGCGTGACGGCGAGCTAGAGGAGCGTATTGTAGAGGTTGACGTTGAGGACGCAGGGCCTAACGTCGAGGTGTTCACCAATATCGGCATGGAGGATATGACATCCGGTCTTTCGGACATGATGAAGAACATCTTCCCTGCCAAAAAGCGCAAGCGCAAGATGAAGATAAGCGAGGCCAGAAGTATCCTTGAGATGCAGGAGTCAGCCCGCCTGATAGATATGGACGATGTTAAGGACGTTGCCAGACAGAGGGTTCAGCAGAGCGGAATAATCTTTCTGGACGAGATAGATAAGATATGCGCATCCGGTTCCGCCGGAGCAAAGGGCGGCGACATCTCCCGTGAGGGTGTCCAGCGTGACCTTCTGCCCATCGTTGAGGGTTCAAACGTTAACACAAAATACGGCATGGTTCGCACCGACCATATCCTTTTCATCGCCGCAGGAGCTTTCCACACGGCGAAACCCACCGACCTTATCCCCGAACTTCAGGGGCGCTTTCCCATCAGGGTGGAGCTTGAGCCGCTGACGGCAGCGGACTTCATCCGGATTCTGAAAGAGCCTCAGAATAGCCTCACAAGGCAGTACAGCGCACTTCTGGGAGCAGACGGGGTTGAGCTGGAGTTCACCGACGACGGTATCGACCGCATAGCCGAAATGGCGGACGAGCTTAACCGCTCGCTGGAGAACATCGGCGCAAGAAGACTCCACACCATCGTGGAAAAGCTTCTGGAGGAGATATCCTATGAAGCTCCGGAAGTGGAGTCGAAAAAGGTTCTGGTGGACAGATCCTATGTGGACGCCAATCTGGCGGCTATCGTTAAAGACAGAGATTTAAGCAGATACGTGCTTTAGAGGTATATATGAAGAAACTTGTATTTTTGCTGGTGATGCTGATCCCTTTGGCGGCGTTTGCCAGATTTGAGAAACTTGTCAGCGATATAGACGTGGTTTTCGGAAAACTTTCCGGCTATGTCGTAAGCCTTGAAGGGGACACGGTGTACACCGACCTCGGCAGGGACAAGGGCGTTTATCCCGGTATGGTAATCAAAGTGTACAGGGAGAGCGAAGCCATAAAGCACCCCATCACAGGCGAAGTGCTCGGGAATAAAAAGGTTTATATAGGCGACCTTAAAATAAGCGACGTTCAGGATAAAATATCTTCGGGAACACTTGTCAACAAGCAGAGAGACATTCAGAAGGGCGATCTCGCACTTGTTAACCCTCCTGTGGAAGTGTCTGTAAGTGTGAACGAAATGCCCAAGCGTCTTGAGGTTCTTCTGCGTGAGGATCTCGGCAAGGCAAACAACATAGTCGTTAAAGACAAGGCAAGGCTGGCACTCGCTTTCACACAGAAAGCAGAAGGCGGCATTCAGTATTCCCTTACGGATACAGTTGCAAAATCTGTCATCTTTTCCAGATATTTCTCCGATGTGGACACTCAGGAAGGACAGATTCTGAACGCAGCCAAGGATATCGTCACCGGACAGCCCATCGGCAAGGCATATAAGTCCATTGCTGTGGGACACATCAAGAAGGATGATAAAATATATCTCGTTCTTGCAACAGAGAAAGAGGTCGATTTCTATATCTTCGACGGCAAGGGTTTTGCTTCTGCCGGCTCACTGGGGCTGAAACTCAAAGATGTTCAGCATGTTGAGGTTGCAGACCTCGACGGAAACGGAACGGAAGAGATTTTTGTTGTGACGGTAGTTAACGACTCTTTCGTCAAAACGAGCGCATATGAGTTTGACGGCAAAAAGTTTGTGACAAAAGCTGAAAACATCCCTTTTATCCTGCGTACGGTCTATGTTAAAGGCGTTAAAAAGATCGTCGCTCAGCGGATCGGCAACGACGGCGTATACCTCGGAGGTGTTCAGGAGCTTATCTACCGTGACGGCAGATATGAAAGAGGATCGGTTATTTCATCTGCGAAAGGCGTGAACATATACGGTTTCGGCTATGCAGACATTGACGGCGACGGAACAAACGAAATATTAAATATTAATGATGATTATAAGATAGATGTCTACAACGGAAATTCTGTCAGATATACCTCTGTGGAGGAATTCGGCCAGACCCCCTATTTCTTCACAATGGCTCAGGAGAAGGTTGAGCAGTTCAAAACAACTGAAAACGACGACCCCTTCACCACTGAAAAGCGTAAGAAATATCTTAAGGGCAGAATATTTGTAAACTCAGACGGCAACATCTATGTTGTCAAGAACTCCGAGAAGTTTAAAATGCTCAACAAGATGAAGGTATACGGCTCATCATATTTTACAGTGTTCGGATGGGACAGCAGAAGACTTCGTCAGGTGTGGTCGTCCGATGTGTTCCAGCCTGTGATTGTTGACTATTTCATGTACGAGGAGTTCGGCAGAACTTATCTTTTCATGCTCCGTAACTTCAGTGAGGGCATGTTCAGCAGCGACAGATCCGAACTGATCTATATCGAGACAAAATAAGCTTTTTTCAACGGAAACCCTGTTCAATTTCCGGCAGGGTTTCCATTCCGTTTTTTATCCGTTAATTCACAAAATCTCAAATTATCTAAAGTTTATTGCATCCCAGGCGATTGTTTAAGAACAATACGGATGTTTGACAGATACATAGCCGGAAGTTCATGCGATAATCATTTTAACAGTCAGAAACACATAATCTCTGAAGTTACTGACAAAAAAAGCACATTTTTTTGACTTGAGTTATTTTGGAAATGGTATAAACTAAATATTCGCCCGCTGAAAAGGGCTGGTTTTGGGGCGAGATATTTTATAAGTCCGTGCTGTTAATAGTAAAAAAAAAGTTGTTTTGATGTTGACATGCTGAAATTTGCGTGGTAGCATCTAAACGATTATGATAGTAGCGGTAACCCCGCGGGCTAAAAATAAGCAAAACAAGGTTACAAACGACCTTAAAGTAAAACCTACAGGAGGAAATGATATGAGGAAACTTTTAGTGGCTCTCATGATGGTAGCTTTCGCAGCTACAGCTTTCGCAGCTGATGTTAAATTCAGCGGTTCTTACGAAGTTGACGGTAAGTATCAGAGAAACTACGGTCTTGCTGATTCTGACGTAGCAACTAACTCTTACTATGAGCACGACTTTGATCTGTGGATGAACGTTCAGACAGACAAAGACACTTTCTTCAAGACAAAACTTGAACTGCTTGACAGCACTATCGGCGCAACTCATGATGGCAACAACAAAGTTGTTTATCCCGGTTCTGACTCTGGCTATGCAGGAACTACACAGTTCTCTGTACAGAGAGCATGGCTTGGTCATAACTTCGGTGGCGTTCTTGTTGAAGCTGGTCTGATGAACTCCGATTCTTGGGGTTATGCTTTCGCTGATGACGCTGAAGGTTCTTACAGAGTTAAAGCTACTTTCGACGTAGCTGGCGGTAAACTTACTGTTCTGACTCAGAAGAAAGACGAAAGAGGCAGCGACGCTACTAAAGATGCTGAGAATGACGATGCAGACAAATACTCCATCGGCTACAAAGGCACTTTCGGCGGTATCATGATCGCTCCCAAACTTGACTACGACATCAACGGCAACGGAACTATCAACCAGGAAACAAATGAAGGCGCTGACACTAAAGTTATCGACTTCAACCTTGCTGCTGGCGGTAAATTCGGCGCTGTAACTGTTGAAACAGAGTTCAAGTACAACACTACTTCTTACGCTGACGAAGCTACTGGCCGTAAAGACTTCGATCTGTACGGTATCTACGCTAACGTTAACTACAACTATGGTGCTGGCGTTGTCGGTTTCCTGACTGCTTACGGTTCAACTGACAAAGACATGAACAAAGGTTTCGACTTCGATGACGACTTCGACTCAACTTTCATCCTTGGTGATGATATGGGTCTTGGCGGCGGCGATGACCTTACAGGCTTCTGGGCAAACGCTCTGTACGCTACTTATGATGTAAACGACAAACTCAGCCTTATGGGTAAACTCGCTTACGTAACTTCTAACTGGGATGCCGGCGCTTATGAAGACGCTTCTGCATGGGAACTTGATGCTTCAGCAACTTACGCTATAACTAAAGAACTTACATACTATGTAAACTTCGGTTATGCTAAAGTTGACCTTGACGCTTCTGACCCCGATCCCATCGTGCTCGTTAAACACGGTCTGGTTCTTAACTTCTAATCACTTTACGGTGATTTAGATATAAAGGCTCGTCAATGCGACGAGCCTTTTTTTTTAGTATTATCGTTTATGTGCATCGCTCTGCATCGTTATAGTCTGTTCGCACGCAACACATACTTTAATGTATGCTTTTGCTCGTCTCACAGCCTATGCCTTGCACTTCTCAATTTTGGTCGACAAATGTGGAATCTTCCTTGTACTGCTTGCATCTATTCAGCAAATCTTTATAATTCGGTAACCGTCTCTGCGAGGAACGTAGTGACGAAGCAGTCTCGGGGCGAATATGAGAGAAGGTTATGTTTATATCCTTTCAAATAAAAATAATGATGTTCTTTATGTCGGTGTTACTTCAGATATTGTAAAAAGAATTTGGGAGCATAAAAATAAAGTCACAGACGGATTTACCAGCAGATATAATGTTACAAAACTGGTATATTACGAATGTTATAACGATATTGAAACCGCCATTGTGAGAGAAAAACAAATTAAAGGCGGGAGCAGAAAAAAGAAGATAGATTTAGTTGAATCAGTTAATAAAGACTGGATTGATCTGTATCCTGATATTATAAAGTGAGATTGCTTCGCTACGCTCGCAAAGACTTATTGTTACAGCAGTATCGCAGCGGCCTCATAACAACAGGTGGAAAATGCTTGAAGTAATCAATCTTAATAAAACTTTCGGGGCGGGTGAGTCGGCTATCCATGTGCTGAATAATTTTTCTATGTCGGTTGCGGCAGGGGAGCGAGTGGCAATTGTGGGGCAGTCTGGAGCAGGAAAGTCCACACTTTTGCAGATAATCGGCGGTTTGGACAGTGCCGACAACGGAATAGTCAGTTTTAAGGGCGAAAACGTTCTGGACAAGAAAGGAAAAGAGATAGACCAGTACCGCAACAGAGAGGTCGGGTTTATTTTTCAGTTTCATTATCTGCTGGAAGACTTTACAGCTCTTGAAAACGTTATGATGCCTGCCATAATAACAGGTTCAAATGAAAAGGAAGCAAGGGAGAGAGCGGAAGAACTGCTGACAAGATTCGGTCTGGCAGACAGAACATCGCATTTTCCCGCACAGCTTTCAGGCGGCGAACAGCAGAGGACAGCACTTGCCAGAGCACTCATGAACAGGCCTTCCATGATACTTGCTGATGAACCCACAGGCAGTCTGGATAAAAAAAACAGCGCAGAAGTGTTATCAATGTTTGATTCTCTGAAAAATGATGGTATTACTGTATTAATAGTTACCCATGATGATGAGATAGCTGAGTCCTGCGACAGGGTTATCAAAATGGAGAAAGCATGACGAAGGTCGGCATAATCGGCGGAAGCGGATTATATGAGATTGAAGGTTTTGAATTTATCAATGAGATAAAAGTTTCCACTGAATACGGAGACCCATCCGACAGCTACCGCTGTTTCCATTTCGGGGATCTGGAGCTGTACTTCCTTAACAGACACGGCAGAAACCATTCGTTTCCGCCCCATCTGGTCAACTACAGAGCGAATATCGACGGATTCAGCCAGCTGGGTATAAAGAATATTTTCAGCTTTACAGCCACAGGCGGCATAAACAGGAGCTACCGACCGGGAGACATAGTAATCCCCGGCAACGGAATAGATTTTACAAACGGGCGCAGACACACCTATTTTGAAGAGAACAACGTTCACCATATAGACTTCACAGAGCCTTTCTGTCCCGTCCTCAGAGGCATAATGGCTGAGGCAGCTGAAAGGGCTAACGTTCCTGCTTACAGGGGTGGAACCTATCTTTGCACAAACGGCCCCCGACTGGAGACAGCGGCTGAAATACGGGCGTTTGACCGCTGGGGTGCAGACCTCGTGGGCATGACCCTATTCCCCGAGTGCGCACTGGCCAGAGAGAAGGAGATATGCTATACGAACATCAGCGTCATCACCAACTTTGCGGCGGGCACCACAACAGAGAAACTCACATCGGATGAAGTGGTTGCCGAGATGCACAGGGCGGGCGAGAAGCTGAAGAGGCTGATGAGAAACCTGCCTGCCGTATATCACAGCGACAGGAACTGCGGCTGTGTGACAGCACTTGAAGGCACAAAGATCAGCAAATGATGATAGAACAGAACAGAATACTCAAAGACCTCTGCAGTTACAGAACGGGCGGTGCGGCTGAGTTTTATGCCGCAGTTCAGACCGACGATGAACTGGCTGAGGCGCTGGCATTTGCCGCAGAGAAAGGCCTTGAAATAACCATTCTTGGCGGCGGCTACAACGTGCTGATAAGTGATAAGGGTGTCAGCGGTATTGTGATAAACACTGCGGGGCTTAACTGCCACACCACTGTGAACGGAACCGAGGTATATGCCGGAGCGGGGATAATGATAGACGATCTGGCGGAAATGACCGCTCAGGCAGGACTTTGCGGCATGGAGGATATGTCGGGCATTCCGGGAACTGTCGGCGGGGCTGTGCGCATGAATGCCGGAGCCTTTGCAACCGAGATAAAAGATATAGCTGTCTGCGTCGACATGATGGACTGGGACGGCAGAAGATACAGGGTTCAGAATGCGGACGCCGGATTCGGCTACCGCAGGGCTGACGGACTGAAAGGGGTTGTCACCGGAGCTATGTTCCGGCTGAAACAGGGCGAACCGGAGGCTATCAAGGTCAGAAGAGCTGAGATACTGGCCAAGAGGGACGAAAAGCAGCCGCTGGATTTTCCCTCGTGCGGGTCGGTTTTTAAGAGACCTGAGGGGAACTATGCAGGAACCCTCATTGAGAAATGTGGGCTGAAAGGATTCCGGATCGGCGGGGCTGTTGTTTCGGAAAAACATGCGAATTTCATTCTGAATGTGGACAATGCCGCATCGGACGATATATATTCACTTATACTCCATGTGCAGGACACTGTGGAGAAGGAAACAGGGATCAGACTTGAAAGAGAGGTTAGATTCATTGGCTTCTAAGCTGAAATCGGCGGAAATTACGGATCAGGAGAAACAGGAGCTAAGCTCCAAAGTTTTCCCCGCCCTCAAAAACCGCAAAAAGCATCCTCTGGTCAGGTTCTTCAGGCTGTCGGCATCCGCTGTGATGCTGCTGCTCTGTGTTGCCTGTGCCACTGTGGATGCGCCTCGGAAGGCTGTTCCTGATACCTCTGCGCCATCGGATGATCAGCAGAATCTCATCTCGATGACAATAAAGAACGGCATAACCAAGCCGGATGAACCTGCTCTTTTTGAACTGGAAATGCCGGAATCCGACGTTTCCCTTGCCTCCATCTATAAATATTCCAAAGAACCCACCGTGCTCACCGTATCTCAGGACGCAATCGATATGGACTATGAGAACGGCCGCCTTGTTATCCTGAAAAAAGATAAAATTGAAAGCAACTATACTAAATGTCCCGAGATATATGTCGAAGGTGACTTTACAGGCATCCAGCTGAGCGGAGACTCCGTACTTCTGACAGGTAAAAAAGAGGCTCTGATAGCGGATATCGGCAGGTGCGGGACAATTAAAAAGTTCCCCGCCGAGGGCAAAGGATTTTATCTCGGCAGTGCGGGACTTCTGGAGTTCACACCCAGACACTATGTGTTCAGCGATAAATTCAAGGCAACTATCTACCATGAGGGCGACTTCATGGGATATGTGGTATACGGTGCTGTAGGATCGACCCACCTTCTGTTTGCAACGGACAGCGGAAAACTGGCTCTGCTGAACATGCGTGACGGCAAGTTCAGTGCTATCTCTTCCGAAGCCTACAGGATAAAAGCAATTCAGTATTCGGCAGATAATATATTCGTTTATACAGTGGATAACAAACTCATCCAGCTTCAGCCGGAAACAGGCACGGGAGTGCTTAAAAAGGTCGGGCAGATGCAGGGCAAGGACGGCTGTTTCTTTCTGAAACGAAGCGGAAAAATGTTCTGTGACGGCTACATAACCGATGTTGACACGGCGAAGAAATCCCCCGCTCAGGCTGATTCCGGCTTGTATTCCGAGAGCATGCTGTTCCTGAAAAAAGAGGGTGTGCTATCGTTTGTGGATCTTCAGGAGGTCTACAGACAGAATGTTATGCTTGGTTCTCCCGCTTTGAATCAGGTCTGTGTGAAGGAAGGAAAGGGATATTTTCTGGATCTTGATCTTAAGATAAAATATTTCACTGCGGCCGGCACGGAAGGTGTTCCGGAGGAAAAGCCCGCATCATGCGACCATGTTTTCATGCTGAAAGAGGGTGCTGTAAAGTCTTCTGACGGAAAAATAATCTATCAGTTCGCAAAACCCGTGAACCGTTCGGCCAGAGCCGTTATGCTGAAAAGGATAATCGGTCAGGATATCTACTACTACTTCGAGAAGCAATAGCCTATCTGTTGTGTCTGGGTCTCTGTTTAACCACTATTGAGGCTTCCTTCATCTTTCTGTAAATCTCTTCATCGGAAACCTTGTTGCGTGCGGCGTTCACATTGTGCTCGTTTGTCTGATAGCAGGGGGGCAGGCTGTTCAGGGTGATGGCCATAATATCAAGTATACAGCTGGAGCAGGTGCAGACTTCGGGGTTGTGCTCAAGGAACACAGGGAAAATCTCCCATGCTCTCTGTTCGTTGACGTTTTTCAGAAGCTCTATGTCATATTGATTGATTTTAAGCATAAAAGCACCTACAATTTTCTTTGTATATGCATTGAAATATAACATTGCGGGGGACTCTATGCAAGGAAAAACGGCTGTCATCGGCGCCGGCAACTGGGGCACGGCTCTGGCGGCTCTGGCGGCGGAATCTTCAGAGAGGGTGGTTATTTACGCTCTGGAGGACGAGGTCGTCAAAAGTATCAACGAAAGTAACGAAAACACCCTTTACATGAAGGGGATAAAGCTTCCTGAAAATATCGGTTCAAAGCATTTTTCAGAGATAGCGAATATAGACTGCGACCATATAATCTGGACGGTGCCCACACAGTTTTCCGGCAGGGTTGCAAAGCAGTATGCATCCGCTTTCAGCGGCAAGAGCATCCTTATTGCCACAAAGGGTATCGAGATAGACACCGGCGACCTTGTTGTGCATATTCTGGAGCGTGAGTTCGACGGAAAGTTTTCCGTTCTCTCTGGCCCCTCATTCGCAAAAGAGGTGGCTGGCAGAATGCCCACAGCGGTGAGCATCGCCGCCGCAGACGAAGAGGAAGCCAAATGGTGGCAGAACCTCCTTTCGAACAACTATTTCCGCTGCTATTACTGCGATGACATGATCGGGGTTGAGGTGGGCGGAGCAATCAAGAACGTAATGGCCATTGCCACAGGGATATCCGACGGGCTTGGGTTCGGTCATAATGCCAGAGCGGGACTCATCACAAGAGGTCTGACAGAGATGGCAAGGCTTGGCATAGCTCTCGGAGGCAAGGCTGAGACTTTCATGGGACTTTCGGGCATGGGCGACCTTGTGCTCACCTGTACGGGTGATCTCTCCAGAAACAGGCAGGCAGGGCTTAAGATAGCCTCCGGAATGACACTGGCCGAAGTCACTGCTTCAACGAACAACGTTGCCGAAGGGGTATACACAACCAAGGCGGCATATCTTCTGGCAAAAAGGCTGGGAGTTGACACTCCCATCATAAACGAGGTCTACGAGATCCTCTACAACAATAAAAAACCGCTGGATTCGGTAAAAGACCTTATGAGCCGCAGGCTCACGAGCGAAAGAATATGAAAATAATCATAGACGGCAGTTACATTGCATTCCGCACATTCCACAAATCACCCCCTCTGACAAACTCGAAGGGCGTGCCCACATCCGTTGTGCACGGAGTGCTGAACGTTCTGCTGACACTATCGGGCAGATTCGGCAAGGAGAACGTGGCAATAGTTTTCGACCACAAAGGCAAGAACAGACGTCACGACATTTTCCCCGAATATAAGGCCACAAGGGACGCAACGCCCGAAGACCTCAATATCCAGTTTCAGATAATGGATGAGCTTATCCCGCTGATGGGAATAGCCTATTACCGTGTTGAAGGCTACGAGGGCGACGACATCATGGCCACTTTGGCGGTGAACGCAGAGGGCGAGGTGGGGCTCCTCACAAAGGACAAGGACGTCTTTCAGCTTGTTGACGGCAGAATAAAGATATATGACTCCCAGACCAACGAATTCGGCGGCAGGGAGCTTGTTTTCGAGAAATACGGCGTATATCCGGAGCACATGGGCGACCTGCTTGCTCTGGCGGGAGACACTTCGGACAATATTCCCGGTGTTGCGGGAGTGGGGCCTAAGACTGCGGCAAAACTGCTGGCGGACTACGGCGATCTGGACGGCATCTATGCCAATCTGGACAAGCTCAAAGGCAAGCTGAAAGAGAATCTGGAGAACAATAAAGACAATGCATATCTCAGCCGCAGACTGGTTGAGCTTGATATTCTCCCGAAAGATCCCGAACCTGCTGACGGCGAAGACAGGGCAAAGCTTCTGGAAAAACTTCAGGAGTACGAACTGAAAAGCATTTATGACAAGGTGTCCAGAAGCTCCGAAGAGGTTCAGGAGGATGAGGAAATTCAGCCGGAGATCATAGAGATAAAGGAGTGCACGCCTTCCAAGGTCAGTCTTGTGGCTTATGACAACGGAAAACTCTATGCGGCGGGAGACGGCTGTTACTGCGAATATACGGATCAGCCCCTTGAAAACGTTAAATACTTCTATGACATAAAGCATATATACAAGCTGACGGGTTTCAGGTCGGAAAAGATTTACGACCTGATGCTTGTGAGCTGGCTGAACGATGCCGACACAGGCGGTCTTGAGCGGGCGAAGACGGAAGAGCTTCCGGCGTTCATAGCGAGGCTCCTGTCAATGGCGGAGAAAGAGGTTCAGGCTCTGGCCGACAACAGGCTGGAGAGCATCTATTTTGATATGGAGCTCCCCTGCGCCTACGTTCTGGCGGACATGGAGATTGCGGGAATAGCTCTCGACAAGAGCGTTATGGAGGCTGTTGCCGACAGACTTCGTGACGAGGTGGGAAAGGTCAGCGATGATATCAAAAACTTCATCGGACACGACATTAACCTCAACTCCCCCAAACAGCTCCAGAGTTTTCTGTTTGATGAGCTGTCGCTGGTTCCGCTGAAAAAAACCAAAACGGGTAACTCGACGGATGAGGAGGCGCTGAAAGCTCTTATTTCGCTGAACCCCATGTACACGTCGGTTCTGGAAAATATACTGAAATACAGAGAGCTGACGAAACTGCTCTCTACCTATGCTCTGCCCCTTTGCGACTATGCGGGAGCGGACGGCAGGATACATACATCGTTCAAGCAGACGGGGACAGCAACGGGCAGGCTTTCGTCCGTTAACCCGAACATGCAGAACATCCCCATGAAAGGGGACTACGGCGTGCTTCTGCGCAGTGCCTTCGTGCCTGCGGAGGGATATAAATTCGTGTCGTTCGACTATTCACAGATAGAGCTTCGGATCCTTGCCCACCTGACAGGGGACGCAAACCTCAGAGAGGCATACAGGAACAATGAGGATATCCACACAAAGACTGCGGCGGGAATTTTCCATGTTGCCCATGATCAGGTGACATCCCACATGCGCCGTCTGGCAAAGGCCGTCAACTTCGGAATCCTCTACGGACTTTCGGCGTTCGGTCTGTCCAGAGACACAGGCATAGCCCAGAAAGAGGCGAAAACCTTCATAGAAAGATATTTTGCGGCTTATCCCGAGGTGCGCACCTTCATCGATAAAACCGTGAAGGAGACCCGCACGAAAGGCTATGCGGAGACCATAGCAGGGCGCAGAAGATATATTAAAGAGATAAACAGCAGAAACAAGACCATTGCCATGCGGGGCGAGCGGATAGCGGTCAACGTACCCATGCAGGGTTCCGCCGCAGACATAATAAAGCTGGCCATGGTTGAGTGCGGGCGGGTTATTGCCGATAATAAATACGATGCCCGAATGGTGCTTCAGGTGCACGATGAACTGGTCTTTGAGGTGAAAGCCGAACAGGCCGAAGAGTTTGCGCCCGTCATGCAGAGGATAATGGAGAGTGTTGTCACTCTTGAGGTTCCTCTGGTGGTGAACGGAGCGGCGGGAAATAATCTTGGAGAGTTGAAATAATGAATAAGCTGAACAATATTATCCGTGAGAACGCCGAGCTGAAAGAGGAGATGAACAGGCTGATGGAGCTTGTTAAGCGGAATCAGGTGAAGCATGAAGGCTTCCGCACCGTTGAGTTCTCTTTTCTTCTGGCGGAGAGCCTCAGGGAGATAATTGAAAAGCCCCTTCATTATCTTGAAGATATATTCGATGTGGACAGAGCAGTGCTGTGTGTCAACAAGGACATCATGAACTTTGACCGTGAAACGGACAACATAGGCCACAGGGTATATTTCATGGATTCCTCCGCTTTCAAGGCTTTCTTTCTGGAAAGACGCCCCTACACAGGGGAAAGCAGGCTGAATCTTGTGAGTGAGTTCGATGTGTATGAGGATATGGAGTCATACCTCATCGCACCCCTTTTCCACGGGGAGGACATCATCGGCAGCATCAACCTTTACAGCAAAGAGGCCTCAAAATACGGCGGCGAGGTTTCCACTGATTTCATGAAGGATCTGTCGGCAATCGTTTCTGTCTCTCTGCAGAAGATGTACAACACAGAGCTTATCTTCCGCCAGACCCGCACGGACTTCATGACAGGGACTTACAACAAGCTTGCCATGGCTGAGTTTCTGGAAAAGCTCATGGCAGAATACAGACGATACGGCAGGGGATTCTATTTTGTCCTGCTGGATATAGACAACTTTAAGCAGATAAACGATTCCTGCGGCCACCTGACGGGTGACAACGTTATCCGTGAGATCGCAGAGGAGATAAAGGCGGGGCTTCGCACCAGCGACGTTCTCGGCAGGTTCGGCGGTGACGAATATTTCCTAATCCTGCCAAACCACGAGACATCGGACATGTTCACTCTGGTGGAGAGGCTTCAGGATATAGGCAAAAAAGTGTTCAATACTTACGGATTCGATTTTGCCAGCATGTCGGGCGGCGTTGTCGCTGTTCCGGGGGATATCAAGCCTGAGGATTCGCCGGAGGATGTTGTGCGGATAGCCGACGGCAGGCTGTATTACAGCAAAAAGAACGGAAAGGGATTCTTTACAGGTGTTTAAATGATAATTAAAAAGACAGATAAAAAACTTCAGGAGATTCTGGACAGAGGCGACATTATGGAGGGTGAATACCTCCAGACGGTTCTGGATATAATCGCAAACGTCCGCAAAAACGGTGACGAGGCTCTGGCGGAATACACCCTTAAGTTTGACCGATACGACATTAAGAAGAGCGGAATAGAGATATCTAAGGACGAGATGAAGGCCGCATGGGACAATCTGCCCGAAAGACTGAAAACCGCTCTTGAGAATGCAAAAAAGAACGTTGTTCAGTTCCATGAGAAACAGCTTGAAGCCACCTGGATGTATGAAAAATCCAAAGGAACTTTTCTGGGACAGAAGGTCACCGCTCTTGAGAGCGTTGGTGTGTATGTGCCGGGCGGAAAGGCTGTTTATCCCTCCAGCGTGCTTATGAACGTTCTGCCTGCCAAGGTGGCGGGCGTGGATGAGATTGTGATGGTTACCCCCGCAACAGGCGGACAGGTGAACCCTGTGGTGCTTGCGGCGGCCTATCTGGCGGGAGTGGACAGAGGATTCAAGGTCGGCGGCGCACAGGCTGTTGCGGCCCTTGCCTACGGAACTGCGAGCATCCCTAAAGTCTGCAAGATAACCGGTCCTGGAAACATCTATGTGGCTCTGGCCAAAAAGATGGTGTTCGGCAAGGTTGATATAGATATGATAGCAGGCCCCAGCGAGGTTCTGATTGTTGCCGACAGCACAGCCGACCCCGACTACGTTGCGGCGGACATGCTGTCTCAGGCGGAACACGACGAGCTTGCCAGCGCAATTGTAGTAACCGACAGCATGGAGCTTGCGAAAGAGATTGAAAACAGCGTGTATGCACAGCTTGCGGAGCTTCCTAAAAAAGAGATAGCCGCGAAATCCCTTGAGCGTTTCGGTGCGATAATCGTAACGGATAACCTTGAGGAAGCGGCGGACATTGTTAACGATATAGCCGTTGAGCACCTTGAGCTTTGCGTGGAACACCCCATGGAGTTCATGCTGAAAATACGCAACGCAGGAGCCATCTTCCTCGGTCAGAACACACCGGAACCCGTCGGCGATTATTTCGCAGGTCCCAACCACGTTCTGCCCACAGGCGGCACTGCAAAGTTTTTCAGCCCTCTGGGAACATACGACTTCCAGAAGAAGTCCAGCATAATCTATTACTCGAAGGAACAGCTCATGGCCGACATGGACGATATCCGTGTTCTGGCTGAATCAGAAGAGCTGATAGCCCACAGAAACTCTGTGATAATCAGAGAGGACTAACAATAAAAAGCCGCCTCAAAGGGCGGCTTTTGTAATTAAGGTTGTAGCAGCTCGTTTGTGTTTATCTTTCGTCCGTTATGGTAGATATCCGCATCTATCCTGAAATATTTATCCCTGGAAATATCTTTCAGCGTAACGGTTTCCGCTCCCGCCAGAAGAGCCTCCAGTTTCTTTTTCGAGATAAGCCCTAGAGGTCTCTGTTCCCCTTTTATCTCCGGAGTGTTAATGTCACGAAAACGCACGGATATCCCTTTTCCGATGATATCCGGATAGCCTTTTATATCGCACCTGATGGTATCGCCGTCGATAACCTCCACCAGAGAGCAGTCCGCATCTCCATAGGTGGCGGCGAAAACCGGTACGCAAAAAAACAGCATGAGTAATATCTGTATTAACCTCATGCTGAATTAAATCACGTTTAGAAAATATTTCAACGGCTATTGTTTAGCCTGTAGTTTAATATTGGGTATTAAGCTGTCTTGAACCTCTCCATAAGGGAGTTAAGCTCCACTGCCTGCCTTTCCAGATCCGCAACTGTCATGCTTATCTGGGTGACGGCCGCCGCACTCTCCTGAATACCCTTAGAAAATTTTGCCGTATTTTCGGTGGAGTTTTCGATGGCACAGCTCTGTTCGCCTATGGATACGCTTACAAAATCGTTTGATTCCTTCACGCTGCCGACGGCGGTCTGTATCTGACCGAAGATAACATCTGTATCCATGATAGCTCTAACGCCGTTCTCAACGTTGCGCTTGGCATCCGTCATAACGCTGTCTGCGGATTTCGCATCATCGGAGAGCTGCTTTATGATAGAGACTATCTCCTGCGTGGCTGTCTGTGTTTTTTCTGCCAGTTTGCGCACCTCATCGGCAACAACGGCAAATCCTCTGCCCGCATCCCCCGCTCTTGCCGCTTCGATGGCGGCGTTCAGAGCCAGAAGGTTTGTCTGGTCTGCGATGTCTGAAATGGCGAACACTATGTCGCCTATCTTGCCTGATGAAACGTTCAGCCTGTTTATGGCTTTTGATAGGTTGTCGGTGCTGACCCTTATTCCGTCGACCATGTTTACAGCTGTCTGAAGCTGTCTTGAGCCTTTGTCGGTGGAGTCGAACGCTTCGTCGGTGAGCTGCTGCGCCTCGCCTATGTGGCTGTTTATGGTGTGGGAGGTGACGTTCATCTCCTCCATTGCCGAGGCGATGTCGGAAACCTGTCCGGACTGGTCGGCCACGGTGGCTGTAAGCTGTTCTGCCGTTGCGGCTAGCTCGGAACTGCTGGATGCCAGAACTGCGGCGGTGTGTTTGACCTCGGAAACGATATTTCCTATGCCTGCGATGAAGGTGTTAACGTTCTCCGCAAGTTCCTGAAGCTCGTCTTTGGTGGTAATGTTCAGTCTGCTGGTCAGGTCGGCGTCTGAACTGTTCAGAGCCGCTGTCAGTTTTGTGAGCCTTGCGATGCTCGAAACAATTGAGAAGTGTATGATGTATACCAGAACCAGAAGAGCCGCCATCGAGGCGACGGCTATCACAATGTTTGTGATGAGTGCCGCAAGAGACATTTTCACCAGTGAATTGGTCTTGTCTTCAATGCTGAGTGCTATTTTGTCGTCGGCCGCTTTCAGCTGATTTATTCTGGCTGTGGATGCGCTGAACCATTCCTCCGGGTCGATGCCGATGGCCTGTCCGTCAGACTTTGACGCAACAGACTTTCTCAGCTCATCCACCCTGCGGAACTCCTCGCTTCCCGCCGTCTGGGCGTAGATCTCTTTCAGTTCTTTTGATGCCGTACTGAGAAACAGAGAGATATATGTGTTCTGCTCGGCGTTTATGCCGCTGTATCTGCCGAAATCCCCTGAACCGAAATTTCCCTTGCTGAGCACGGTTGTGAGAAACGCTCTCTCAAGCCCCGCTTTCTCTTTTGCATAAAGAAATCCCGCATAGGAGAGAATCGAGCGTGAGACCTCTGCGTTGTCGGTTATTCCGGAAACGCCGTAAACCACTGAAAGCAGTGAGTTGTTTATGCCGGTATAAAATCCGGCCGCTTCCGCAACGGGAATATCAGCCGAATCTGCTTTGCGGCGTATGTCGTTCCGTCCTGATGCCTTGTTAAGCACTGATGATATTTCAGCTTTAAGCTCCACAGGAACGTCCGCTTCCTCAAGGAAAACAGAAAGCTCCTCTGCGGCCTTGTCGGTGGCCTGACGCTGAACCGGAAGCTCGCCTGCGAACTTGTTTCCTCCGCTTGCGATGAATCCCGATGTCATTCCACGCTCTTTCTGAAGCTCATGAACCAGTCTGCTGATGACTGACGATGTGTCCACCAGAGCTTTTACCTGCTGCATTCCTTTGTAGCTGGCATAGTTGCTGTACATTGACGAAAAAGAATAAAAAAGCAATGCAGCAACCGGAAAAATCACTGCCAGAGTGATCTTTTTCTTAATACTCATTTGGAACCCCCACATTGATACATAATAAGATAGTAACTGTCTGAAACAGTTTTGTATATTAAAAGTGGAGGTAAAAATTGTAAGATTTATGAAGAATATTAAGATTTTATGAGTTTGTGATTATGTTATCCGTTTGTGTTTCCATGTTGTGGACGGGCAGAACTATACGCACAATGACCCCTGCATCGGTGTTAAGAATGTCTATTGAGCCTTTCATGTATTTTTCGATTATGGTTTTTGAGACAAAAAGCCCCAGCCCGATCCCTTCGCCCTCGTCCCTTGTTGTGAAATAGGGTTCGAACATCCTGCTGAGAACGTCATCCTTTATCTGTTCGCCGTTGTTCCTGACTGAAAGCACAACGCTGTCGTTCAGAAATTTAACATGGAACTCCATTTCGCCCCTGTTTTTCAGACCCTTTTCAATTGAGGATATTATGGCGGAACGTGCATTTGATATGATGTTCAGGATTATCTGCTTCATCTCCATCCGGCTGCACAGAACATATCTGCCTGTCTGTTTGCAGTCAGGTCTGGTCAGTTCGTTGCGGCATGAGAAATAGTCCTTTTCGCATTCACATATCACCGAGAAATCTATCCCGGACTGCTGTAGCTGGCTGAACACCAGAGAGATGCACTCCATCAGCAGATCGGTTATCTGAATGTGCTCTTCGTCGTGTCTGTTGCTGAAAAAACTTCTGAAATCATCGATGGTGGAGGACATTTTCATTATCAGTTCCATGGAAAGAACCGTGTTGTCCTTAATCTCCCCTGCGCCTATTCCTGCCAGATCGGCCATTTCCTGCGTGTCCTGAACCAGAAGCGCAAGGGCGTTCAGGGGTTGGCGCCACTGGTGCGCAACTGCGCAGAGCATGTCGCCCATAAGCTCCAGACGGCTCTTGCTGAGTATTTTTTCTTCAAGGTTCATGTATATGCGGTTTTCTGCGGACATTCTGGCGGATTCGGGTCTGTGGAATGCCGAATGGCTTCTGATAAAGCGCCTGTTCTCGTCCCGTTCCACCGTTCCGTTGAAAACAAGCTCAACGGGACTGCCGTCCTTATGTTTCAGAACAAAAGTGAAATTTTCGATTATTCCCTTCTCTTTCAGACGGGAGAATCCGGCCTTGAATTTTTCCAGATAGGTTTCGTGTATGAAATCCCCGAACCATCTGCCGACAACCTCATCCTGAGAATATCCCAGAGTGTCCAGCCAGACCTGATTTATGTCGAGGATAATGCCTGAATCGTCAATTGAATGGTATCCTATTGATGAACGTCTGATCAGTTCTCTTAGGGCTGTGTTTTCAGTGCGCAGTAAGTCGGTGCTGTCCTGTTTCGGGTTCATCCTGAGCCTGCATTATATAATAGTTTAATAGTAGATTATGAAAGTACACATTGCAACAAAGATTGAACGGATTATCGACTAAAAAAGTCCGTCCAGCCCCAGAGTTTTTGTGAAATTCCATATGTTCATAAAAAAAGCGTCGAATCTGGAAACCTTTACCTGCTCCTCTTCCCTTTTCCAGAAGTACAGGTCGCTGACAGGGTATAAATACCCGAAAGTGTAGGATGTGTGGGTTGATGTTTTTCTGGCGATGAGAGAGAGGGGATATCGGTAGATCAGTTCCTGCTGTCTGACAATGGTCTCGGCCTTTTTTCGTATGTCTGCGGCTTGGGACAGCAGGCTGTCTACATAATATTCCGATGAATCCCTGAGGTTGGTGTTGCGGTGGGCGGCGGCAAGAAGGGTGAGTTCACGGTGCTTTGCCCTGAGAGCTGTGACACGCATGCCGTTTATTATCTCGGCGCGCAGAGTATCTTTCATGAACTCTGTGTCGCCGTGCATATTTTCAAGTTTATCCGTGACGGCGGAGAACCGCTGCCAGAACTCATCCAGAAGAGCCGCCTGTTTTTTCATGCGCTCCCTGTGTCTGTCCCCGATGACGGGCAGGGCGGCCTTGACAACGGAAAAGCTTCCGGAAGTCGGCTGAAATGTCCGGTTGAAAGGGTAAGGCATCTCTTCGAAAGGCGTCTTAGCGGCCATGAGAGCTATCAGATTTCCGTTTTTCAGATATTTTTCCTGAATCAGGACAGCCTTGTGCCAGAGACCGACCGAATCCTTGCCGAAAAGCTCAGTAAGGGCGAAATCCTCCCGCACCTTCAGTTCCCGTCCGTTCTCATACAAGTGCCATGTGAACCGTGCGATGCTGTAGTCTATGAGCCAGTAACCCCACTCCCAGCCGCTGGTGAAGGTGACATGGCCTGCCGCTCCGTCATCTTTCAACAGCTCTATGTCCTCATATCTGCTTTTCAGATACGGCAGAAGAAAAAGGGGCACGGATGTGTCGAACGTCACCCAGTAGGATGATTCCGGCCAGTACCATGTCTCTCTTATGTCCTTGTTCTCAAGGAGCAGGTCATACATGAACCGTATATTTTCGTTGCCGTATACCGGAGCTTTGCTGTCCGCCAGTCCGTAAAACATTACTGAATGTATGAGCATGCCGGCATATGATGGTGTTTCAGAGTGTCTTCGTTTTATGACATGGGTGTTTTCGAACACTTTACGGTGATATTTTTTTGAAATAAGCTCCATTATGTACCGTTTCTTATCGGGCATCAGCACAGCCAGATCGGGCAGAAACTCGCCCATGGTGAAATCTATGCATACATAGTCGAAAGGAACCTGCATCAGCCAGCCTATGTTCCTGTCTATCTGCTTTTCATAACTTTCCGGCCTCAGAACCTCCATGGCCTGAAACGCTTTTTGCTGTAGAGTGGAGAGGCTTATCACCGCCCCCGTCTCAAGCCCTCTCGCCTTTGCATAGCGGATGTACTGCGATGCGTATTCCGGCCAGATTGTGCGGTCGGCAGTGCGCAGAACCCAGAACTGGAAAACGTTCTGACCGTTGCGAACCAGCCAGTCGATATACTGCTTCACCTCATCGGTTCCGAAAGGCACGTCCGGATCGAAAAGCGGTTCGGTAAGCTCCACAGGATGCATGGTGTGCATGTGAAAGCCCCGTTTGGCAAAAACAGGCTCCCCGCTGAAATCAAACCGTGAGGGAAGCGGCCATTTTTCGTATATGGGAACGTAGGTATCTTTGGGGTGATAAAACCTGAACCCCAGCTTGTGCTGAAGCAGTCCGTAGATTCCGTTTACAATGCCCTGAGGTGTTTCTGCGGTGATGGTCACCGTAACACCCGCCCCTTCGGCTATAGAGGCGGATGTTACATGGTAGCCATGTAGCTTGGTAAGAACTTTAAAAGGAGGTTTATGAAGCAATTTATGTCTAACGGCTCTGACGTTGAGCCGAATATTCACATTGCCGGATACTTCGTTGATTGAAACCGCTGTATGAGGAAAGCTCTGTTTCAGAAGCATTCCGGCGTCTGCCAGTGCTATATTGACAGAGGTGTCTGACAATAGTTCAGAGGGCACGTAAAAATTTATACGGTTTTGTGCGGCATTGGCGTCTAAAAAGAGGAAAATAAAGAAAAAAGTCAGTATTAACTTAGATTTGGACATTAAATACGCCCTGAAAAATATTTTTTAGGGCGATTTTACCTCAGGAAGGTCATAGAAAATTCACATTATTGTCAAATCAGATGTCGTCAGGATCAGGCTCTTCGTCCTCGCTGTCGAAACTGGGTCGTGCGAGAACGTCTATGTCACGGAGCTTGCCGTCAAACTCATTCAGAAGAAGCTTTACGATGCTGTCCTGCTCGGCTTCCTTCTTGATCTGCATGTCGTGGAACGTCTCAATACGCTCCTTTTTTTCAATTATGCTTTTTTTTTTGGAATCCTGCTCAAGGGTGACTGCGACTTCCTTAATGTTGGGGAAGGCCTGCGGTATTATGGTGTTGAGCAGGTCGATGTTCTGTTTTCTGACTATATAGTCGTAGTGGAATTTTTTGTCGGTGCTGAAACCGATGGATAGAACCCCGCCAGCAAGCTGAATTATATAACCGTGGCTGAGGTTTGACGCTACGAGGGGCTGCTTCTGCTCCTCCAGTGCGTTCATTATGTTCTGGAGCTGAATGTCGGTGGAGTTGAGCGTGGGCTTTGCGGAAACCTCCGCCTGAGGTTTCTGTATCATTGTGGGTGCTGATGCCGCAGCAGACTGAAGCGGAACCGAAGGAGCCTTCGCCGAACCTGCGGGAACCATTCCCGTTGTGGATATAAGCCCTGAAAGGCTTGCGGCCTTATACATTCCGAATTCGAAAACATACTGGCTGAAGCTGAAAAACTTTATGTCGTTCAGAAGCTTCTGGAAAACCTGAAACAGAGCGAAAAGCCTCTGTTCGCTGGAAGCCTGTGCCAGAGAGGCATAGAACTCGTTCTCCTTGGAAGTAAGCTCCGGATTGTCCTTTTTTGTGATTATGCGGAGCATCAGATTTCTCGTATGCTCAATGAGGGTTTCGGCCGCAAAGGTATGGTTTATGCCTTTGGCGGTGAGCTCTGCGCATATCTGGGGAATGTCCTGTGTATTCTCTTTTATGACCGCTTCGAACAGTCTGTTCATTATGCTCTTGTCGGAGTAGCCCAGCAGAAACGAGGTGTTTTGTTCGTCCAGACTGCCTCCGGTGAATGCGATTATCTGATCCAGAAGCGAGAGTGAGTCCCTCATGCACCCGTCGGAGTTTCGCACGACAAGGCTCAGGGCATCAGGTTCATAGGTTATGCCCTCGCTGTCCAGAGCGTTCGCAAGGCTTTTATACATGATATCAAAGGGTATTTTGTTAAAATCGTATTTCTGGCAGCGGGATATTATCGTTGCAGGAATACGGTGGGGATCGGTTGTTGCCAGAATGAAGATGACGTATTCCGGCGGCTCCTCAAGGGTCTTGAGCAGTGCGTTGAAGGCGTGCTCGGTGAGCATGTGCACTTCGTCTATTATGTATACTTTGTATTTGCACTTCATCGGCAGGAAGCGGACGGCCTCCCGCAGATCTCTTATCTCGTCGATACCTCTGTTTGATGCACCGTCGATCTCGGCAACGTCCATGGAGGTTCCGCTTGTTATCTCAAGGCAGTTTTCGCATTTGTTGCAGGGGTTGCATCCGTCAGGGTCGAGACAGTTGACAGCCTTTGCCAGAATACGGGCGGCACTGGTCTTTCCCACGCCTCTGGGGCCTGTGAAAAGATATGCGTGAACGATGCGCCCCATCTCGATGGAGTTTTTCAGGGTGGTTACAACAAACCCCTGACCTGAAAGCTCGTCAAAATTTTGCGGGCGTAATTTTCTGGCTAGTGCGATGTATGACATAAGTAGAAGGTAAATTATGTTGCCCTTAACGTCAAGGTATAGTTGCTGTTTATATACTTCGCATTACTTCGTCAGCTCTGCCTCGGAACAGCTCACATACTTTTTATGTATGTTCGCAGTCAGCTCGTTGAGTTTCCTTGTACTGCTCGTATCTAAGCGGCAATTTTAAGAGGGGTTATTATGTGTTAAAGGTTGTTTGCTGATGAGAGCCAAGCAGTTTAAGGCGGAATTCGGAAAATCTTTTGAGTGTACATATCGGGTACATGATAAAGATTTTTTGAATGACAACGCAGAAATGCGCCGGCTATGATCAGCAAGATAAAAAAAGCCCCGCCGAAGCGGGGCTTGTATCTTACAGTTCGTGGTAGCCGAGGCGTTTTGAGATCTCCCTCGCATATTTCCTTGCGATGGGCAGTATCTCCTTTTCCATCCTGTGGTCGGTCATCCGGTATGCGGGGCCTGTAACAGACAGAGCCGCAACGGGCACGCCGAGGTAGTCCTTAACCGGAACTGCTATACAGCGTACTCTGTGCTCAAACTCCTCGTTGTCGAATGCATAGTTGTCAACAGCCACTCTTTTCAGCTCTTTCTTGAGAACCGGAAGAGAGGTTATTGTGTTGTCGGTGTATCTTTTGAGCCTTGCGCCCATATATATCTTGTTTATCTCCTCTTCGGAAGAGAACGCCAGCTGAACCTTGCCGATGGCGGTGCAGTAGGCGGGAACGTCCTTACCCACTCTGGAGACGACACGAACCGGGAGGTTTGTTTCGGCGATGTCGAGGTAGATAACGTTTCCTTCACGCAGGATTCCGATATAAACGGACTCGTTGACATCGGAAACAATTTTTTCCATAAACGGACGTGCAAGTTTTAAAATTCCGAGTTTGTTCACAAACTTCTGACCAAGATTAAAGATGCCTATTCCGAGGCGGTAGTTCTCGGTGTTCAGATTCTGCTCGATATACCCTCTTGAGGCGAGAGTTGCGAGGAGTCTGAAAACATTGTTTTTATGAAGTCCCAGCGATTTGCTGAGTTCGGTCACGCCAAATTCGTCTTTATTTTCAGCGTTGCGGAAAACTTCGAAAAGCTGCAGCGCATGATAAACTGACTGAACCGGTTTAACATCTGGCTTATATCCCATAGCAATCACTCCTTTGCCATACTAGTGAATAAATTAGAAAGTCGTTATAATATTTGCCTATATCTTTAGCAAGAGTAAACCACAGTTTTGTAAATTAAGAAAGTGAAATTTATAAAAAAACGTGTGAAAAATACGGCTTTGAAACAATTGTCTGTTCAACTTCTGTCCATATTGATATAATCACCAGTTGCGAGGGTGAAAATTATGGAAAAAAAACTGCCGATTTCTGTGGCGATAATATCGTTCAACGAAGAGCAAAATATAGAAAGGACTTTGAAAGCGGTGCTCCCTTTTGTTTCAGAGGTCATCATTGTGGATTCACACTCCACTGACGGCACCCCCGAAATAGCAAGGATGCTTGGCGCAAAGGTATATGATGAGGACTGGAAGGGGCATATTGCCCAGAAAAATTCCGCACTGGCAAAGTGCACTATGCCGTGGATACTTTGTCTTGACTGTGACGAGGTTGTGGACGAAGGCCTGCGGGCGGATATTGAGAGGGCTGTAAACAGCGGGGAGCTGGACGGCTATTCTGTGAACAGGCGCACTTTCTATATGGGAAAGTTTCTGAAGCATTCATGGCAGCCTGACTGGAAACTGCGTCTGGTGAAGCGTGACAGCAAGCCCGAATGGGGCGGCTATGATCCCCATGATGTTCTGAAGATCAATGGCAAAACCGGGAAGCTAAGGGGCGGACATCTTCTGCACTACTCATATAAGGATATATACGACCACTATCAGCGTCTGGTGAAATACGCCAAGATCGCCGCCCAGTCATATCACAAAAACGGCGAGGACTTCTGCTACTGCGATCTGGTTATAAAGCCTGCATTCGCTTTTATCAAAAAATATATTCTGAAAGCCGGATTTCTGGACGGCTATGCAGGTTTTGCGGTGGCGTGCAGCTCATTTATATATGTGTATCTGAAATATCTGTTTCTGAAAGAACTCCTTGATGAGGATGAGAAAAATGGCAAAGATAATATCCGTAGGTAACATTTCGCTGGGAGGAACGGGCAAGACACCGTTCACCATTATGATAGCGAAACATTTTATAGAGCAGGGAAAAAAGGTCTGCATCCTTTCAAGAGGATACAGAGGGCGAATCGGCTACGACACCCATGTGATAAGCGACGGCAAAAATATTCTCATCGGTCCCGACAAGGCGGCGGATGAACCCTATATGATAGCGGTGAACTGCCCGGAGGCCATCGTGATCACCGGAAAGGAACGGGTCAAATCCTTCAAATTTGCGGAAGAAGAGTTTGCGCCCGACATATATATATTAGATGACGGATTTCAGCATAAAAAAATGCGCAGGGATATCGACATCTGCCTGCTTGACCACAAGAGACCTGTTTCCACAGGATGGATGTTCCCTTTCGGCTATCTGCGTGAACCCGCATCTGCCATAAAGAGGGCGGACATTGTTGTCTTCACCCGTGCGGAGGACGACACTATTCCTGAAAAAACGGCGGAGTATGTCAAAGATAAACCCGTATTTTTCAGCAATATAGAGTTCAAAGGGTTTTTTAACGAGGGCGGATGTATAGAAGAAGATCTGAAAGGGAAGAGCGTTCTGGCTTTTGCAGGAATAGCATCACCCTATAAGTTCTTTGAGTTTCTGAAGAAACTTGGACTCAAGGTCGCCCGCAGAAAGATATTCGGCGACCACCATATATACCTGGATCGTGAAGGCTACAGCATGCAGAAAAAGGCCGCAGAGATGGAACTTGACTATCTGGTGACCACGGAAAAGGACTACATCAAACTTACGGACGACATGAAGAAGGATACGATATATACCAAGATAGATATTGAACTGCGCAACCGTGACAGATTTTTTCAGATACTGGATATGAGATAAAAACGGACATGAAAAAGCCCCCGTACCGCCTTGTAATCAAGACCGTTTTAACGGGGGCCTTTTTGAGCTGAGGTATTAATCGTCGTACCTCCTGATTTATTTTAACAACCGTGCGAGGCCTTTCTTTCACACGAGACTTTGTAAGCGTCTCCCACTTTTTTTGCCCGCCTTGGCTGATACTTCTAATATATGATGACGCATTTTTTCCGCAATAGGAAAAATTATCATACAGCCGGATTTCTTTTGATCCACGATGTTATCCCCTGCGGCATGTGATAGTGCGGTTCAGGGAGAACCTCCGCAATGATTATGCAGGTCTCCGGTCTGAGATATGAGAGCACCGAGAGATAGATATCCTCCGATGTCGCCTCTGTGCGCAGAAGCCAGGCATCCTTCTTAAAGCGAACCCCATCGTGTTTGTTCAGCTCTCCGGTTATCTTCGATTCGATGTTGAGATCGTTTTTGAAATCGCAGCTCACTATAAATAATCTCATGGGAACCTCCAAATAATACACTAACTGAAAATTAAGTTGCCAAAATATCCGGTTTGCGTTATAAATCATAATTATACGCTATGGCTAGCAAATTCACAGATACATAAAATCTATTTATATCCACTCAAGGTGTCATATGGCAGACTACAGAAAATATGCATGTGAAATAAGCGGTAAACTATTCAAGGATGTGAACAAAAAGGGAATCAGGAGAGACAAGCTGGCAAAAGAGCTTAACATCTCTGAAAACCAGATAAAAAACTATGCATACGACAGCACAAAGTCAGCCACTCTGGAAAATTTTCTTCATGTTCTCATAACCTACAGGTGTGAAACGGTTTTAGACTTTATAGCAAAAGATATGGGCTACAGCGTGTATAGACTGCCGGAAGTTCACAATACGGGACAAAACACTGCCGAAGCCGCCGCCGAAGTGCTCTCCGCCGGTGCAGAGGCTGTTTCGAACGCTCTCAAAGATACCGACGGTCAGGTGAAGCTGAAAGCAATACGCAAAGCCATAGAAAAACTGCTTATTCTGGAAAAGAACATACAGTCATAAACCTGTAAAAGTTATCATTTAATGAGGTCTGGTGGTGATTCTCCCGTTTTTTTGGAGTATACTTATAATTACCCAATAGAATTTTCTGAACGAAACGGAGGGAATAGTGAAAAAACTTTTTCCGTTGTACTACAACAAGGTAAGCCCGTGCTACGCCAGAGACCATCTGGGAAACCACGGGTGCTACGCCAGAAACGACATCCCCAGATTCCTCTTTCTCGCCTCCGAGGGGCGTTTTGAGGAAGCCTTTTATGTTTTAAAAGAGACCAACCCTTTCAGCTCCGGCTGCGGAAGATTTTGCGACCACCCCTGCGAAACAGCCTGCAACAGAACAAAGTTCGATCAGCCTGTGGATATAAAGGCCATGGAACGGTTCGTATCGGACTATGGATATGCCAACGGGCTTAAGCCGAAGATGCTTTCGGAGAGCAAAACAAAAAAAGTGGCCGTGATAGGCTCAGGACCTGCGGGGCTTGCGGCGGCATACTTTTTGGCGCGCCACGGCTACCGCACCGACGTATACGAAAAACAGCCGGTTGCCGGAGGACTTCTGACTCAGGGTATCCCTGCATTCCGCTATCCCAGAGACGTTTTTGAGAAGGAGCTTGCATTCATAAAGGATGCGGGTGTGAACATAAAATGCGGCGAGGCCATCGACAAGAACAGATTTCTGAACATCGCCCGTGACTACGACGCCGTGATAGTTGCCACCGGAGCACATAAGCCTGTGGAATTGAACATTGAGGGAGAGAAGACCCTCGGCGTGGAATCTGCCATTCCATTCCTGCGGAGGGTTAACTTCGGCAGAGCGGAAGAACTGAAAATCAAAAAGGGCGAAAAGATAGGGGTTATCGGCGGCGGCTATTCCGCCATCGACGTTGCCAGATGCAGTGTGCGTCTGGGGGCAAACCCGACAGTTGTATACCGCCGCACAGTGGGCGAAATGACAGCTCATTCCGGCGAGGTGGAGGATACTAAAAAAGAGGGCGTGGAGTACAGATTTCTCCGTCAGCCCATACGTATAGAAAAACACGGCGACAAGCTGAAGCTGATTGTTCAGGTGATGAAGCTGGGGCCTGTGGACGAGAGCGGCAGGGCGAAACCATTTGCTGTTTCAGGCGCACTGGAAGAGCTTATTTTCGATCGCATAGTGCTTGCCATCGGCGACCGACCCGACCTGCATTTCGTGGGCGAGAGGTTCTCGGTGGATTTCCCCAGAATGGTCTGCCCAGATCTTCAGCATGACGAGAGCAGCAAGATATTCATAACAGGCGATGCGGCCATGGGTTCGGTGGAGAGTACAGGAATGGTCGTCCGTGTGGTGGGGCTGGCTCAGGACACGGTCAGAGCCGTCCGTGAATTTCTCGGCGAGAACGTTCCGCAGGAGACAAAGCGGGAGACAGCATTCTACAAAACGCTGAACCTGAAATATTTCGAGACCGCAGGCCGGCTGGTTGAGGAGGAGCTTCCCCAGTCCGAGCGTGTGGGCAACTTCAAAGAGATAGTAAAGACGGTTGACAGCGACATGGCGATGCTGATGTCATCCAGATGCTTCAACTGCGGGATCTGCATAAAGTGCGACTGGTGCTGGTTCTATTCCGACGGTTCGCTGGTTAAGCTGGACAAGGAGTGGAAACCTGCCAAAGACGAACATTATTACGAATTTATAGAAGAGAATCTGTGCAGTGCCACATATAAAAGTGTCGAGGCCTGCCCCCGTTCCGCTCTGACCGTTACTCCGGAAGGCTCCAGACTGGATGAGTTCCGGAAGTGTCAGTACATTTCGGCGGCAAAGATAGCAAAGGGGGACAGCAATGACTGATCAATATTCAACCTCCCGAAATCTGAGCGTGAACGATTTCTCCGGCGGGGAACTGGGACTGCCCAAGGGCGCATGCGGACTTCTTGCCGTTGCGGGAGATTTCAAGCTCAGCGCAGTGCTCAAGGCTGCCAGATGCCTCCAGTACAGAGGGAGAACCGGAGCCGGAGTCACCCTGAAAAGTATTTATAAAGATACGAATTTCTTCAATTTTCACATCATGTTCCGCAGTTCCGACAAAATAGCCGAACTGGAACAGGTGCTCACCACCATGGGGCTTCGGATCCTTGAGAAAAAGGACATGGTGCAGAGAAAATATTATTACGAATATGACCTGCCCGTCATAATGCATTACAGCATCATTCCCCCTTCGCCGGAGGAGATGATGTTCCGTGAGAAGATAAAGGACGAGAGCCTTTATATCAAAACTGTCGTTGCCAGATTCAATAAGCAGTTCATGGATGACGCACGCATATTTTCAAGTTCCAGATACAACGGAACTTTTCTGACCGCTTTCGAGCTTGTGGACACAATCGCAATATACGACATGCCCCAGTATGAGGACAGGTTCTATGACGCCTGCCTCATCCACCTCCGCTGGCCGACAAGTCAGGGCCGCGGACTCTGGTGGGGGCCTCAGCCCATTTCGCTGGGCGAGGTTGCGGGTGTGCACAACGGCCACCTCTCAAGCGACATGGCAAACGCAAGGGCTCTGGAACAGCTTGAGATAATGCTCACCGTGGGCACAGACTCCGAGGCGATATTCCTTGCGGTGGAATATCTGCTGAGAAGCGGCTACAGCCTTGAGGAGATAGAGTGGATAATCTGCCGCAAATTCCCGCAGGAAGTCCGTCTGATGGCTCAGGAGAAACAGGAGCAGTATGCGAAGCTGATGTCCGATCCGCTCCTTTTCCGCATGAAGATGAGCGGCCCCGCAACGGCTATCACCCTTGTGGATGATGTTCTGGTGGGCTTCACCGACAGAGACCACCTGAGGTCGTTCTCCGTCGGTGTGAACGACAAGATTGCCCTGCTGGGCTCGGAACAGAGGGCGGTTATCTCCGCCGCATACTTCATGCACGAGGAGCTTAAGATGTTCGACCCCGAAGCGGGACGGATAGTTGGCTTCACCGTGAAGAACAAAGCTGTTTCCAAACTGGACTATGGGTGGAAGAAAAATGACTGAGATAAGAAAAGACGTTGTCTTTAAAAGACAGATAAAATATACCGAGCCGAAATCAAGGGGCATTTTTGCTCAGGGCGCAAAATACTGGGTGAAGGTCACGGACGAGATTGAAGAGCCGGGCAGGGGGTGCGTCCATTGCTCAACCTGCGTTGAATCCTGCACCCACAACCTCGCAAACCCCGCCTCAGCCACAGGTGTTTTCACCATGGAGGAGGTCTGCTACGATGCGGAGGGCAACCGTGTCCGTTCGGAGGATGCGGACAGTGTGCGGCTCATCGAAAAGATACTCTGGATCAACCCCGATGAGTGCTGCAACTGCAAAAGATGCGTGAAAATGTGTCCCCAGCGGGCAATCAAGGTTTATGAGAACCCTGACTACCACGA
The DNA here is from genome assembly GCF_004339245.1 of Seleniivibrio woodruffii. Classification (NCBI taxonomy): domain Bacteria; kingdom Pseudomonadati; phylum Deferribacterota; class Deferribacteres; order Deferribacterales; family Geovibrionaceae; genus Seleniivibrio; species Seleniivibrio woodruffii. Next base: position 225,527 of record NZ_SMGG01000006.1, on the reverse strand, counting down.
CATAGGCGTGACCCTGACAGGCCACGAAGAGATAAACAACATAATCAGCCGTGCGGCGGGGAAATCCAGCATTTCATCCGCACATCTGGGCAGGGGCAAGTCAAAGCTCTACACCGACTGGATGATAGACGCCGCAGAGATACTTTCGCCCACCCGTGACCACATGAACGAATACGCAGGACAGATGCGCAGCATGGAGCTGGGCAAAAGACTTGCACGCTTCAAATGCGATGTTCCAATAATGGACGTTCACCAGTCTTACGGCTCGAACAGCCATGAGGCGGTGCTCGCCAGAATGATGGCCTGCGTCAAACTCGGCAGACCCTTTTTCACAGGCGAAGGCTACATCCACCCCGATATGATGCCAGCCGCCAGCCACTGTATTCTCCAGTTCGGTTCCGGCGGTTTCGGCCCCTGGGTTGAGTTGGACAAGTTCGCAGGGTTTTCCATGAAATACGGTCAGGATGCCAAAAAGGGTAAGGGCGGCAGACTGCAGGACAAGAAGAACGACTATGAGATAGCACTTCTGCGCTGTGTGGAAGCACTCAGACATTTAAGTTCTCCGAACCCCCAGCATCTTCAATATTCCATCGAAGAACTGCCCATGCGTGTGGAATCCCTCCGTGCGCTTCTGGGCGATAAAAAACTCATCGGTGCCGACGTTTACGGCACGGCATGGAACTTCCCCGAAATATGCGTTGCCATAGCAAAGGCAGGTTTCGACTATATCACAATCAAGGCCGGGGACGGCTCCACAGGTGCGGCGCACCTTGTGGATCTCCAGAACAGAGGCCTCAATATAATCTATCTCACTCACAAGGCAGACCTCGCACTCCGCTCGGAAGGCCTTCGTGAGCATGTTTCCATCATAGCCGAAGGCGGCATTATGGATTCATTCGGCGCAATGCTCGCCATGCTTGCGGGTGCGGACTTTGTGGGGCTTGGCATGCGTACGCTCCACGTTCTGGGCTGTACCCTCTGCCAGAGATGCCACACAGGCCAGTGCGCATGGGGCATCACCTCCAGAAAATACGGCCACCGCATAGACCCCGCAACAGCCAGCGACAGCATCGTGCGGATGATAAAGAGCTTCCACGAGGATATGGAGGGAATGGCGGCAGGACTGGGCATGTCGAACCATGCGGATGTCATAGGCGCACGCCGTTTCAGATATCACGGAAGCGACCCGCTCCTTTTCGAGACCTTCGGCAGGGGCGAAACACCCAAGCAGGTTCCCCATGTGGATGTGAGGGAGCGCACCAAAAAGATATTCAAATCCCGTGAGGTATCATACGCAGAAAATACTGAGCGGTTTGAGAAAATACTGAAAAATATAGAAGGCGACAGCCTTAAAATCGACATAGGCTTCGACCAGATAGAGTCCATGCAGCTGAACCACCTGATGAAGGAGGCGGCTGACAGAGGCGTTAAAAAATTCTTCCTCGACAACGTCATGGGACAGAGAACCATAGGCACGGGCATCAGATGTGATGAGATAACCGTCCGTGGTCTGGTGGGCAACCACTCGTTTGCATTTGTGCGTGACGTAAAGATTAACGTTATCCCCAATCACAGCACAATAACAACAGTGCCCGCAAACGCTCAGGTGGGCGTTGCCAACACTTCAAACCCGTCCGAGATAAACATTGCCGGAGATGTCAGTGACCTTTTCGCCGCATATGCCATCAGCGGAACCTTCCGGGTGGCAAAGAGCGGCGGCGTGCGGAACCTTCTGCTTATGAAGGCCGGACTGCCCGAAGAATGGAAGAAGACCGATGCGGAAAAGTTTATCGGCGAGGATAAAAACGTTATTCTCAGCGAGCTGACCCGCAGATATCAGAAACGCAGAGCCAGACGTGCACGCACAACATGGCAGGATTTCCTGAAGGATTTCGAACAGAAACTCCACAACAGAAAACCTCCCGTTGCGGTTTACGGCCTCGGACACGAAAAGGGGATGGGCGACTATTTCATGGAGTATGCGCAGGGCGGAATCGGCGTTATCCTGAACATAGTGAACCGTGAGAACCCCATCGGCTATTATGTATGCAGCGGCATGACCGCCGGAGCGGCCTATATTCGTGGAAACGTCGCCGAAGAACAGCTGGGCGTGGGTGTCCGCAAGATAGATTATCTCACAACGGCAGACATAGAGTTTCTGAAAAACCAGATAGATGCATTTCTGGATGCGTTCAGCGGCGTTGATATCGACAATGAATACAACGAAAGCCTGAAAGCGTTCAGGGCGAAGTATGAAGCCGAGCCTAACAGTGTGTTCAGCGGGTTTTGCAAGATAATCCCCATTTCGAGCCTCACCGCCGAGTCAAATGAATAACGTCATTTTTTCCATCCATGGAAAAATGACGCTAACGCTCCGGTCGGCAAAGCCTTCCTGCGCTCACGTTTCGCATTTACATTCTGCTTAAATGCAGAATGTAAATGCTTCACGAACTTCATCCTGAAGTTTGTGAGCCTTGAATTGCTTGATTCTAAACAGCAATTCAAAAGACGGTGCGGAGTCTTCTATGTGCAGCTTGCTTCGTGGCTTTGCTTTTTGCGAAGACTGGTAGAATTATCGTCACCCTGAGGCTTATGCCGAAGGGTCTCAGTTTTTAATGAGACTCTTCGTTGCACTCAGAGTGACTGTTTCTTTGTAGTCAGCGGTCATTCTGAACACTGGCTGAAGGCTGTATGAGTCAACTTATAGTAATTGCCGAATAGGGTGACGTGAATTGCGTCACTGCGAGCCGATGCAATCGGCGTGGCAGTCTCACATGTCAGGTCAGCGTAACAAGTAAATATACAAATAAAAAAAGCCCTTTAGCTATTAGCTAAGGGGCTTTTGTATGTCGTCATAAAAAAGACTTACTGTTCTTCGCCGCCCATAGCCTCGGCGATGCTCACCTTTTTGTAGCCTGCGGGCACGGAGAATTTTCCGTTGTCGATGGGCTTGGTGTTCACCGACTGGAGCACAGTGGTGTAAGAATCGACAGCTCCTGCGGCCATAGGTACGCCGGGGATGCTGTGGACTGTTTTTTCATAGATGATGTAGCCGACCTTTTCGGATATTTCGTCCAGTTTGGTGCGGATGGGGTCAATGTTCCCTTCGAAATCCATCACTTTGAGCCAGCTTTTAAGTGCTTTCGTGTCGATTTCGTTCAGAATCAGCTGACGAACCTGCGGAGAAACGCATATCTGTGATGCTGCGGGCATGCCCTGAAATCCCACTTCGTATTTGTCGCACTGATAGCCGCCGTATTCTCCCTTGCCTGTCTTCTTGATGGTGATGGGCTGTTTCAGTCCGGCTTCGCTGTTGAACTGAGCCATCATTTCCGGATCCATCTCGGCCATTGCGGCCTTGTTCATATCGGCCAGTTCTTTGAAAGTGGCCTTGAAATATGTTTTATTTTCAGGATTAAAACCATAGATGGTCTGGGTTTTCAGATCGGTTATGTTAAGAATCTGGCCGTTCTCCTGAACAGCTACCCTGTTCTTGGAGAAATAGCTGACGGAAACTATGCCGTCGGTTTTCTCTGTCAGGGTGACATCGGCAAAAGCATACATTGTGAAAAATGTTAATACCGTTACCAAAATTGTCTTCATAGTTGTAATGCTCCATATGCACAAGCGTTGTTAACCAACCATATGATACAATATATTAAAATGGAAATAAATAGCCAAAAGTCCGCTTTTCGGTAAAAATCACGGTTTTTATCTTAATTTGTCAGGAAATTTTCAGCCGATGCTTATTGTTCCTTTAAGATAGTCCGCACAGCGTCCTGCGATGAGCACTCTGTCGTAGTCCAGTGTGCAGAAAAGCAGTCCGCCCCTTTTGGAGACCTGTCTGGCGGTGAGGAGTTTTTTGTTCAGTCTCTCTGTCCAGTAGGGTGTGAGAAGTGTGTGGGCGGAACCTGTCACCGGATCTTCGTCGATGCCGACGTTGGGACCGAAAAATCTGCTGACAAAGTCACAGTTCGATCCTTTGGCGGTGACTATCACGCCTCGCAGGGGAATGTTTTTCAGTGCACGGAAATCGGGCTTCATATTTATGATGTCCTGATCGCTTTCAAACACTGCCAAGTAGTCTGCGGATGCGTAAACTTCGGCAGGTTTACAGCCAAGAGCTTCGGCCAGCCCCGCAGGCTCCTCGCATTTTTCATATTTTGCCACGGGAAAATCCAGTTCCAGAATATCCCCTTTGTTCTTAACTCTCAAAGCGCCGCTTTTCGACTGGAACTCCAGAATCTGCCCTGTGAAGCCCTCGTGGTGGAACATGACGTGGGCGGAGGCGAGGGTTGCGTGTCCGCAGAGGTCGACCTCGGTTTCGGGGGTGAACCAGCGGATGTGGAGCCTTCCCTCACGGGAGAAGATGAAAGCTGTTTCGGAAAGGTTGTTCTCTGCGGCTATCTTCTGCATCAGCTCGTCGGGCAGTTCCTCTGCCAGCGGACAAACGCCTGCGGGGTTGCCTCCGAAAACATTGCCTGTGAATGCGTCAACCTGATAAAACCTGATATCCGTCATGAAAATACCTCTTTCCGTTATTTAGCGGGCAGGCGTGAAGTTCATGGCTCCACGCCTGCCGTAGTGTTTATATATCCTGAATCTTAAGCACTATCTTGCCGAAATGGGCATCGGCTTCCATCATTTTGTGCGCCTCTACCACCTGCTCGATGGGGAAGACCGCTGAAACGATGGGTACTATGCTTCTGTCGGCGAATTTGGGCAGTGCCGTCTTTGTAAACTCGGCCACTATCTCGCCCTTCATGGGCACAGGTCTGCTTCTGAGCACCGAGCCGATTATCTGCTGACGTTTAACCATCATCAGCGCAAGGTTAAGCTCGGCCTTGATTCCGCTGATAACGCCGATTATCACCAGTCTGCCCGCATAGCCCAGAGAGTCCATGTTGGGCTTGAGATATTTTGCGCCCACATGGTCTAGGATCACGTCCACGCCCTTCTTTTTCGTAAATTCTTTAACGGCTTCGGAGAAATCCGGAGTTGTGGTGTAGTCTATTACCAGAGCCGCACCCAGCTTTTTCACATCCTCAATCTTTGAGGGAGCCGCAGTTATGATGTATTTGCTGTCGGGAGCCAGAGCGTTCGTCAGCTGGATGGCCGCAGTGTTAACCCCGCCGCCTCCGCCGTGGAAGATGGCCGTTTCGCCGTTTTTAAATCCGCCTATCATGAAGACGTTAGAGAAGGCCGTTATGTATGATTCGCACACGCACGCCGCCTCTTCGAAAGACATGGATTCGGGAATAGCCATAAGATGACATCCGTATGCCACCGCATATTCGGCATATCCGCCGCCGCCAACAAGGGTCATGACCCTGTCGCCGACCTTCCATCCGGTCACTTCGCTGCCCAGTTCTTCGATTATTCCCGCAACCTCAAGTCCCAGTATTTCGGAATCACCGGGAGGGGGCGGATACTTCCCTTCTCTCTGAACCAGATCGGGTCTGTTGATTGACGAAGCCGCAACCTTTATCAGAACCTGATCTGCCGCCGGAACGGGTTTTTCGGCTTCGCCCACATACATGTTCTCTGCGGGGCCGAACTCTTTGAGCAGAACTGCCTTCATAAACTGAACCTCCAATAATATATTTAAACAATTAGTAAATCATCCCATTTATTTTAATAGTTTTGCACAAAAACTCAGATTTGAAAATACGAAAAAAGAGTGCCCGCTGTTTAGCTAAAATGTACATTTGTACAATGAGAAGCTACTTTTCGGGCATTCCGACATAACACTTGAAATTTATGCCCAAGAGTTTACAATCGTTATCTCCAAATGTTTAAAAGGTGATAAATATGAAAAAAATAATGGCAGTTTTGCTTACATTTGCATGTTTTTCCGCTTTTGCGGCCGATGCGCCGAAAAAGGTGGGTATTTCCCAGATAGTTGCGCACCCTGCACTGGATGCGGTTCAGAAGGGGATAATCGACGCTGTTGAAAAATGCGGCATGAAGAACGGAAAAGACGTTGTCTTCGACGTTCAGCTTGCCAACGGAAACATGGTCACTGCGGGACAGATAGCCGACAAGTTTGTGGGCGACAAAAAGGATCTGGTGGTTGGAATCGCAACCCCCACAGCTCTTGCTCTGGCAAGCACTTTCACTAAATCATCACCCAAAACTCCCGTCATCTTCTCAGCGGTCACAGACCCTGTGGGTGCAAAACTGGTTAAGGATATCAAAAAGCCCGGCGGAAACATCACGGGTGTCAGCGATATGCTCCCCATTGACACACAGTTTCAGCTTATCTTCGACCTTGGCTACAAGCCCAAGGCAGTGGGTATAATCTATAACGCAGGCGAGCAGAACAGCCGCTCCCAGCTTGAGCTGACCAGAAAGGCTGCCGCCGCCAGAAAGGTTAAGCTGGTTGAGCGTGCCATAGCCAGCACAGCGGATATCTCCGCCGCCGCAAACGGACTTGTGGGTCTGGTCGGCGCAATATTCATAACAACCGACAACACAGTGGTTTCCGCTATGGAATCCGTGCTTAAGGTTGCCGAAGCCAACAAGATTCCCGTTGTAATGTCCGACACCGACTCCGTTAAAAGGGGCGCACTGGCGGCATACGGGTTCGACTATTACAAACACGGACTCCAGACAGGAAACATGGTGTGCAGAGTGCTGAAAGGTGCTAAACCCGCCGTTACCCCTGTTGAGTTCCAGAAAGATCTGGAACTGGTTATAAACGAGAAAGCAGCCGCAAAGATAGGGGCAAAGATCCCTTCGGCGCTGCTCAAAAAAGCGGATGAAGTTATAAAATAATGACACAATATGCATTTTTGGGAGCCATCGAGCACGGGCTTGTGTTCAGCCTGATGGCTCTCGGTGTTTTTCTTACATTCAGAGCACTGGATTTCCCCGATCTTTCGGTGGACGGTTCGTTTCCTCTGGGCGCTGCTGTGTGCGCAGTTCTGATAACAAAGGGCGTTAACCCGTGGTATGCCGTCGCTGCGGCGGGGCTTGCTGGTGCGTGCGCCGGATTTGTCACTGCGTTTCTGAACACAAGGCTTAAGATTCTGAACCTGCTGGCGGGGATCCTGACCATGATAGCGTCATATTCCATTATCCTGAGGATAATGGGGATGCCGAACATGCCCCTTCTGGGTTATGACACTATCTTCACGCCCATCGAAAACATGGGTTTTTCGCCTCAGACGGCTGGAATACTGGTGTTTGCGGCGGCGGCTTTTCTGGCGGCGCTGTTTCTCATCTGGTTTTTTCACACAGACATGGGGCTTGCGCTCAGAGCCACAGGCGACAACATGAAGATGGTTCGTGCGCAGGGGATAAGCACAGACAGAATGATATTCATCGGAGTATCCTTCAGCAACGGTCTTGTTGCTCTCTGCGGAGCTTTGGCGGCCCAGTTTCTGGGTTTTGCGGACGTTAACATGGGAATAGGAACCGTGGTTGCGGGTCTGGCATCGGTAATAGTGGGCGAAGCTCTGCTCTCCAGCCGGAGCGTTCTGCGTGCGGTTGTCGGAGTAATTTTAGGCTCCATGCTGTACCGCATGGCGATAGCCTATGCCCTGTCGTTCCAGATAGGCGAGTTCCGGTTCTCCCCCGGCGACCTTAACCTCATCACAGCGGTGATAGTGGTTCTGGCTCTGACATTCCCCAAACTTCGCAAGAACATAGGGGTGGCCAAATGATCGATCTTATGAACGTGCGCAAGGTTTTCAACGCAGGAACAGTTAACGAGAACGTCGCCATCGGCGACCTTAGTCTCAACATAGAAAAAGGTGAGTTCGTGACCGTCATCGGCAGCAACGGTGCGGGAAAATCAACCATGCTCAACCTTATCGCAGGAATACTTACCCCCGATGGCGGAAACGTTGTCGTAAACGGCAGGGACATCACAAAGATGCCTGATTATAAAAGAGCAAAGTTCATCGGTTCCGTTTTTCAGGATCCGCTGAGCGGCACTGCAAAATCCCTCACCATTGAGGAGAACATGGCCATTGCCCATAAAAGAGGACAGGGCAGGTGGTTTGCCAAAGGGGTCAACAGAAAGAACAGGCATTATTTCGCAGAGAAACTGGCGGATCTGGGGCTGGGGCTTGAAAACAGGCTCAAGACCAACGCAGGTCTTCTCTCCGGCGGACAGAGACAGTGCCTCACCCTGCTGATGGCTGTAATGGCGAATCCGGAGATTCTGCTTCTGGACGAGCACACTGCGGCGCTTGACCCGAAGACAGCCGAACTGGTCATGAACCTGACCAAGCGTCTGGCGGATGAAATGAACCTTACCTGTCTGATGGTTACCCACAACATGAAACAGGCAATCGAGTTCGGCTCACGCATCATAATGATGCACGGCGGCGAGATTGTTGTGGATGTTAAGGGTGCTGACAAGAAGGGGCTGACGGTTAAAGACCTGTTGCAGATGTTCGAGCAGGTGAAGGGAAGCGGAATCGACGACGATAAGCTCCTTCTGGGAGTCTGAGAGAGATCCTTCGGCTTTTGCCTCAGGATGATAATAATAAGGCGGCCTGAAGGCCGCCTTTTTTTGTTTATACCGTTTCAGCCTGAGCAGATGCTTCGGGCTGTCTTTTGTGGCGCAGAAGGTGCACCATAAGGTAGACTATCGGTGTGTCGACAAGCGCTATCACCAGTTTGATGAGCCATTGGCCGAGAATAAGCGGCACAACGGGCATTGTTCCGTAGAAAGCTATTAATATGAAGATAACCGAATCCAGAAGCTGCGACATGGCTGTGGAAAGGTTATTGCGCAGCCAGAGGTGTTTCTGGCCTGTTTTCGTTTTTATCAGATGGAACAGCCACACGTCATTATACTGGCTGATGAGATATGCCACCAGAGATGCGAAAATTATTCTGGCGGATGTGGAAAGAACTGACGAATATGCGTCCTGATTCTGCCAGAAGGGTGCCGAGGGCAGAGCTATTGATATCTGGATGAGAACAGCAACAATGACAAGGCTGAAAAAACCGCCGATAACAACGTTATTAGCCGTTTTTCTGCCCCATATCTCCGTAATGGTATCGGAGATTACGAATGTGACCGAATATGCAAGGATGCCCGCAGGGACAACCACTCCCGCAATTGTAATGATCTTGCTGGCAAGCACGGAGGCTATGGTCAGCGAAGAAATGAATACTGCCGTTAAGATGGCAAGACTTCTGTCGTTCATTTTTTCCTCTTTTTGATGTATAAAGGCGGAATATATTCCGAACGGAAGCAAAAATCCAGATAAATGTGAGGCTGACATGCGCTACTGGCTTATGAAATCCGAACCCGGCTGTTTCTCCGTTGACGATCTGGCGGAAAGACCCGACAGCACAACTCCATGGGACGGCGTGAGAAACTATCAGGCACGCAACTTTATGCGGGATGATATGAAGGCGGGCGACAGGGTGCTTTTTTATCACTCAAACTGCGAGGAGCCGGGCGTTGCGGGACTGGCGGAGATAGCCTGCGAAGCCTATGCGGACTATACGGCGTTCAACCCCGCCGAGAAGCACTACGACCCGAAATCCGTTCCGGAAAAGCCCGTCTGGATGATGGTGGATGTTAAACTGGTGGACAAGTTCGACAGGGTCGTGACCCTGAAAGAGATAAAAGCGGACGACAGACTGTCCGGCATGGAACTGGTGCGGAAGGGCTCAAGGCTCTCCGTTCAGCCCGTTTCGGAGAACGAATATAAAACAATACTCAGAATGGCAGGTTACGATGAGAAGAAGTAAGAAGCGTGCAAGCGCAGAACAGACGGAAATGATGCTCAGAAGCGGCAAGGTGCTCTATCTGGCACTGGCCGACGGAAACATTCCCTATGTTGTGCCCATGAGCTACGGCTACAGGGACGGAGTGATATACATGCACTGCGCAAACGAAGGCCGTAAGCTTGATATGCTTAAAAAGAATGCCGAAGCGGCGTTCAGCATTGTTCCCTCCTGTGAGCTGATAAAAAAGGATACATCCTGCGGCTGGACATTTAACTTCGAGAGCGTTTCCGGCTCAGGAAATGTGGAGTTTGTGACCGACGCTGAAGGAAAAAGAGCCGCACTCAACGTTCTGATGGAGCATTACGGCAAGTTCGACAACAGCTATCCCGACGAGATGATGGACGTTACCTGTGTTCTGAAACTCACTGTTAAAGAGTGCTCAGGGAAAATATCCCCTGCGCCTTCGGTGCTCTGATCATGTCTAAGGAGAAATATCCGGTAACACAGGCCGTAAGGGTTCTGAGGGACAACAAGGCGGAGTTTGAGCCGCACCTTTACGACTATGTTGAAAAAGGCGGCACAAAACACTCAAGCGAGTCTCTGGGTGCGGACATACACACCGTAATAAAGACGATCATCCTTGAGGATGATACCAAGACCCCCATTGTGGTGCTTATGCACGGTGACAAGGAGATATCCCTAAAGAAGCTTGCCAGAGATATAAACGTTAAAACCTTAAAACCCTGCGAGCCTGACACGGCTAACAGACACACCGGATATCTGGTGGGCGGAACATCCCCCTTCGGCACAAAAAGGGCGATGAAGGTTTATATGGAAAAGACCATAGCCGATCTGCCCAGAATATTTATAAACGGCGGCAAGAGGGGCTTTCTGGTGAATATTGCGGTGAGCGAAGTTATAAGAATTTTGAAACCTGTTGAAGTCGAAGTCGCCATAGATAAATAATTGAGGCTTATATGCTTCGCAGACTCTGGAGAAAGTTTCAAATGCAGAGACTCTTCGGCTGAAACCTCAGAGTGACTGAAATAACGTCACTGCGAACACTGGTTTCATTTTGTTTTGACTAAGGTTCATATAGCCGCTAAACTACTGTTGTATATTTCTGCGAATCTGAAAAGAGGGTTAAATGTTCAACAGCAGAGTGGTTTCTGTGGCCGGTTTTTCCCTTGTTTTTTCATATCTGCTGTCCTTTCTCTTTGAGGGGAGGGTGCTTTACAGCGTCATGGAATATCACGGCGCATATGAAGGCCGGTATGTAATTATTGCAATAATTGCGCATTTCGCAGGACTGGTCTCCTGCGGTTTTTTCGTCCGCAGTCTTAATCAGGCAAAGCGCACCGTTCTTGCGGGAATGGCCGTCTGTTTCATCATAACCGTTCCCTTTTTCTTTCCGCCGAATTTTCTCTGGATCGCCGCACTGGCCGCAGGGGGATACGCCTCCGGATGTGCAGTTGCCGCATGGGGCTATTTTCTTAAAGCGTTCACACCTGCAAACAGACGCATAAAAACATGTGCAGATGTGCTCATATTTTCAAATTTGCTGATGATAATAATAAATATCACTGCCGTCCAGGTTTCACACTATGCCGGACTGGTTCTGTCGCTGATTTTTGTGGGGTCGGGTATGCTGCTTATCAGGCGGCTTCCGGCTGAGCAGGTTCTCTCTGAAAAAAGACCTGCGCCTGTGTGGGATACGAGAAAACCTATGGTAGTTCTTTTTCTTTTCGTCTTCATAATCACCATCAACTCAGGTCTTATGTATCAGGTGATGAACCCCGCATTCGGGCATCTTTCCTCCCTTACAAGCTGGTACTGGTCGGTTCCCTACATCGGTGCACTGCTTATAATGCGCAACCTGCCCGACAGGGTTAAAAGGTTTGTGGTGCTCTATATCGGCATGGGGCTTATAATTCTGTCGTTCATACTGTTTATGGTTCTGGGCAGGGGAGTTGCCGACTATCTGGCGGTGAACACTCTTATGCTGGGAGCCTGCGGCATATTCGATCTGTTCTGGTGGAGCATCATAGGCGAGATGATGGAGCATACTGAAAACCCTGCGAAAACTTTCGGGATAAACCTGTCCGCAAACGTTCTGGGCATTCTGACAGGAGGTGCGGCGGGGATGGCGATAACCTCGGCGGAATTTCCCGATTCGGAGGTGGCGGTGATAGCCCTGTCTGTTGTGTGCGTTACTCTGGCAATGCTCCCTCTTGTGAACACGGTGCTTGTTCGCAGGCTTAGAAACCACGCATATCTTATGGATGAAACAGCAGACGAAACACCTGTGATAACCCCTCCGGAACCCCTCACAGCAAGGGAGCAGGAGGTGCTTCCTCTCATTCTCTCAGGAAAATCAAACAAGGCCATTGCGGATTCCCTCTTCATAAGCGAGAGCACGGTGAAGTCTCATGTCCGGAATATCTTTTCAAAGTTCGGTGTGGCAACCCGTGCGGAGCTGATCAGTATCCTCCTGTCAAACCGTCAGAAATAACCGTTTCATACTTTAGTACTACTCAATTTCAGCCTTCCGGATGATGCTTTTGCGGCTTTAATCTTCTACACTTGAAGAAAAGAGGTGGCCGACATGAGAAGGGTTTTGATATTGGCATTAAGCGGTCTTATCTCCGTTTTCATCCTTTCGGGATGCGGAGGGGGCTCCGGCACAGCCGAGCCTGCAACAAAGCAGAGTGTCTCCCTTCCTCAGGTGAGCGGAGACAGAGCGGCGGCGGAAAAGGCCGGAGCGATAGCCGTTCGTCAGTACGTTCTGGCGAGACTGAAAACAGAGAAATTCATAACATACGACTTTTCAAATGCGGACAGGGAAGAGCTTAAAACCCTGATAGACGATGCACTGGCCGCATGGGCGCAGGCCGAAGCAACGGCAGGGAAAGCCGAAGCCATAGCCGCCGCAGTTGAGGCGAAAGAGAAAAAGCGGATAGCCTCAAGGGCTGAGCAGTCGCCTCAGGACTGGGCAGAGGAGCTTATAGGCAGTTTCGATGCATATCCGGCGGGCAAGAAGATAAGAGGTCTGGCGGCACAGCTGGGTGTGGACGCACAGCAGGCCAACGAACAGCTTGAACTTGCGAAACAGATAATAAATTCCGATGCCGAAGCCGATGCGGAGATGTATGACAATCTGATGAAGGCGGCAATGGCAACCAAAACAGTCTGCAAAACAGGACTGTTCGTTGCGGGAGTGATATCCACAGGCGGCAGTCTTGGTGCTCTTGCAGGGGGATCAACATCCCTTATGACAGCAGGGGGCATAATAGTAGGCGGAGCTGATACTCTGGTGGATATCGGCGCAACTTCAAGCACCATAATTCTGGGAGAGAACAACAGGGTCACGATAGGTTTTAACGACATAAAAGAGAAACTGGGGCCGCTCTCTTCCGTTGTGGGACTCATGACCTTCAACCCTGCGGAGACAGGCGAACAGCTTTCATATCTCGGTGATACCATTCTGGATTTTGTTAATGACGGCAAGATCCTGGGCGGACTTATAAAGTGGGAGAACGGCGCTCCTTCGGCAATAGATATAACAGAGATACCTCTGGACGGAAGAACACTGCAAACTGTTGTGAACGAGCTGAAACAGCAGGGGTTCGAAGTCGATGAGGAGACTCTGGAAACCACTGCGGAAAGCCTTGCGGAGCTTATAGAGGAAGGCTTTGACATCAGTTTTGATGAGATCAGCGCAATAATGGACGACCTTCTTGCGGGAGTGGTTCCTGCCGACGACACTGATGATGAAGGCGGAGATACCGGCGGCGAAGATCCCGGAGAGGGGGATACCGGAGGCGACACCGGGGGTGACACCGGAGGAGATGATTCGGGAGGAGACACAGGCGGTGACGACGACGGTGAGGTCGATGAAGACCCGAGCACGGATCCCGGTGAAAATGACAGCGACGTACCTTTGACCATAGGAGACATACTGGGCTATTACAACGTGACCATGAGTGTTGCCAATCCCGAATCCAACCCCGATGCCACAGGCATGACAGCCGTAATAAGGATCTGGCAGACAGACTCAGGCACGCCGATAATATATTCAACAGCTGCGGCGGGCTACTTTGTGTTCGATTCAGCGACAATGGATGCCTACGGTTCAAGCAGCGGTGAATATCTCAGATTTTCCGGAAGCATAACCGGAGTAATATCGATAAGCGGATATCTGGTATACGGAATACCCTATAACGTCAGCGGAGTAAAAATTCCCTGATGATACAACTTTGCCCTTGGGGCTGATTGAAAAAAGCGGGTGTGAAAGCCCGCTTTTTTTATCGAGGTATGATATGAGCACATGTCTGTGGAGTTCGCAGCATCCACAGACCTTTGAAAAACTTTATAAAAATTTAGAAAGCTCAGCCAGATCTCTGGCTGCGGAACCTTCCAGTCTTGAATCGATGCTGTTGCGGATGTAGAGGTTCTTGGCGTTTATAACCGCCTTTGATACGGCCTGCATCTGCTGGGCAACGTCAATATCGGCATCCCCCTCCATTATCATTTCGATAACTTTAGACAAATGACCGTTAGCTCTTTGAAGTCTTTTAACAATTTCTTCGTTAGCCTTCTGTTCCATGCGAGTATCCTATCCTGTAGGATAGGATATGTCAATCAAAAAAACAAAGGTACAGCGAAAATCCTTGACGGAATATATCGCAAAATGCATATTCGTAGAGGCATGGGGAAAAGGCCATGCCTGCGCATCTGGAGGATGAAATGAAAAAACTGATACTTCTGCTTCTCACCGTTGTTCTCATGTCCGGCTGTTTCGGCAGCAAAAAGGAATCGGAAGGTTCCGCAAACAAGGTCACCACCGTTTCAAAGGGATTTGTGGACGAGCTTAAGAAGCAGTATGCGGGCAAAGCGATAATCGTTAACTTTTTCGGCTCATGGTGCCCCCCCTGCATAAAGGAGACTCCGGATTTTATTGAGGCATACGAAAAATATAAAGGCGATGACTTTGTTATCGTGGGCATATCTGTCGACAAAACCCTTGAGGATGCCCAGAAGTTTGTGGACGAACACAAGATAACCTATCCCGTTTTCCATGCGGATTCAAACCTCGGCATGGAAATGAACATATACACCATTCCGGCCTCTTTCATCTTCAAACCGGACGGACAACTGTTCGAAAGGGTCGAAGGCCCCCTTTCCCCGACACAGCTGGAATATATCGCCACTAAATTGAAATAAAACGCAGATTTGCCATTGATTTTATTATCGGCCAATCTATTTTTATCAATGAAGAACCGCCGTTTAAATAGGGCGGGTGAGTGAACGATACACGGATTGACCCGTGCAGGAATTAGTTAAACATGAACCAATTTTATTTTTGCGAAAGATGAACAGATTGCGGAGGCTCCCTAAATGATAGAGACAACGGTCAAGTGCGTTATCAGAGAACCCCTCACTTCCAGATATGTGCTTCTTCTCGAAACACTTTGCGGACATTATCTTATCCCCGTCAACGTGGGGGATTTCGAAGCTGAATCCATCTACTGCGTTCTGAACAGAATAAACACCCCCAGACCCATGACATATGAATTCATCGCCCGCATACTCGACAGCATCGACGATGCGAACATCGACCGTGTGGTTGTTGACAGATATGAGAACGGAAATTACAAAGCCAGCATATACGTTATATGCAATAAATCTGAAAAGCGTATCGACTGCCGCCCCTCAGACGGCATAACCCTTGCGCTCAGAATGGGCGTTCCGGTGTATGTTGAGGACGACATCCTCTGCCCCGCCTGCTGTGTCGACAGGACACACATAAACGAGGACGACAACAAGATCCTCGGAACACTTATCGATAATCAGGACAGCCTGTTCTGGAACACTTAAAGTATACTAAATAAAAATAATTAGATTTTTTTAATCTTTCTTAACAAAGATTTGCTCAGACCCTATTTGTGTGTGTATAATTAGATTATGTAACATCTTATTATTTTCGGGGTCTGCCTAATGCTAAAAAGTCTCCTTGGGCAAATAATTCAGAAGGCATATTTCGGCTGTGTCTTCTTCAACACAGACGGTTCGCCCGATTTTGAATCTGCTGTTGTCGCCGATGTCAATGACTCATTTCTCAAAATTACAGGCTGCATTAAAGATCAGATGCTCAACAAACGTCTGGGAGACCTCAGCTGCCCTTTTTTCACGTCAGATTTTCCCATTCTTGTAAAAGATGCACTCACCACAAAGGTATATCACTTCGTGCCGTCTTTCGGCAGGGGGTTCCATGTGGAGGCTGTGGCTTCGGGCACAGAGCTTGCCATAATAGTCCGTGACGACACTTCCATGCGGACAGCCTATGAAACTCTGAAACAGAAGCAGGAACAGCTTAAAACACTTATAAACGCAACACCCGACCTTATCTGTTTTAAGGACAGCAAGGGCAGATGGCTTGAGGCCAACAGGAGCAATCTGGAGATATTCTCCCTTCAGGATGTGGATTTTGTCGGCAAGGATGAACTGGAACTGGCCGAGAGCACCCTTCCGGTATACAGGGAATCTTTCCTCTGGTGTGCGGATTCCGACGAGAGGACATGGCAGAGCGGTGTCATGAGCAGAGAGGAGGAACTTATCCCCAAACCTGACGGTACGCCGAGAATTTTTGATGTTATCAAGGTTCCTCTTTATTACGATGAGGAGAAGACAAAGCGCAAAGGCATCGTTGTTCTGGGCAGAGATATAACCGAACAGAAGTTAATTCAGGATGAGATAAACAGGCAGTCGGGGCTTATAAACTCCCTTTTCAACGCCATTGACGATCTGGTGTTCTTCAAGGGGACCGACGGTCGGTACATGGGATGCAACAAGGCCTTTGAAGAGCTTGCGGGTATGTCTCAAAGCGAGCTGATGGGCAAAACCGACCACGAAATATTTGAAAAGAGCGTTGCCGATGAGTATATCGCCAACGACAGAGTCACCCTTGCCATGATGCAGAAGCGGCAGAACGAGGAGTGGGTTCAGTTCAAGGACGGCAGAAAAAGACTGATGCTCACAGTTAAATTCCCCTTCTGCGGAGCCGACGGCGAGTTGAAGGGAGTCATGGGCATCTGCCGGGACATAACCGAACTGCACAAAAAGACTCTGGAGCTTCAGAACATAAACTCCACCCTCCACGAAACCATTCAGAAGGAGACGGAGAAGAACAGAAAGTATGAACAGATGATATTCAACCAGAAAAAACTGGCGGATCTCGGAAACATGGTGAGCGCCATTGCCCACCACTGGCGTCAGCCGCTGAACGCTTTGGGGCTGTATGTTCAGGATGTCAGCCAGACCCACAGGGACGGTCTTCTGGACAGCGAATACATAAACGGATTCGAGACTACCTGCATGAACATTATATGCGGGCTTTCGTCCACAATCGATAACTTCGGAGATTTCTTCAAACCTGAGAGTAAGCTGATAACATTCAACGTAATGCTTGAGGTAAGGGATATCCTGAAAATATATGAAGCGAAAATGGCCTATCTGGGCATAACCTTCAGAGCCTCCTGCGTCTGCGGAGACAACTTTATGGACTGCGGCGAATATGTCGACCAGCTTCGCTGCCGCTATAATGAAGCGAGAGTGGAGGGATACAGGGACGAGTTCAAGCAGGGCTTCATAAACATACTTCAGAATGCGGTGGACGCAGTTCAGGAAGAGTTTGAGAGCAACGAATGCCTTGAGAAGATAATCAGCGTCAGCATCGGCATGAAAGAGGACAGGATCGAGATAGGCATATTCAACAACGGAAAGCCTATTCCTGCATACGTTGCCGAGCGCATCTTCCATCCCTATTTCACCACAAAGGGCGAAGGCAAGGGGACGGGGATAGGTCTGTATCTTACCAAGAATATTGTGGAAAACTATATGAACGGCAGGATCTTCTTCGAGAATACCGAGAACGGGGTATGCTTTTTTATAAGTCTGCCTGTTAAGCCTGCTTAGAATCACCTTTGTAGAGTGTAAAATCCATCACGACGGTAAGTCCGCCCAGATGGTTGTTAAATGCCGCCACTTTTCCGCCCATGCTCTGCTCGGTGAGCACTTTTACCATGTAAAGGCCTATTCCGGAGGAGTTCGCATCGTTTTTTGTACTGAAATACGGCTCGAATATCCGGCCGATAAGCTCGGGGGCTATTCCTGTTCCGTTGTCTTCAATACTTACGGTCACCCTTGTGTCGGAACAGACGATGTTAACCGTAATGCTCCCCTCCATGCCTGGAATTTTTCCCATCCTGTCGTTTATTGCCTCAAAGCTGTTGTTGAAGATGTTCACCACCATCTGGCGGAACTCTCCGGCGGAACCGAACAGATTTATCTCGTGGCATAACCCGCAGTTCTGACAGGGCGAGAAGTGCATATCCTCCTCCCTGCGGCACATGAAACGGGTCTTTATGTTGTGTGATGCCAGTCTGACAGCCATCACGGAGTAGGTGTTCTTAAGCTCCTCTATCACGTTGAAAGGTTCCTTGTTCGCTCCGGTTTCGAAGAAAAGGCGGAAGTTGTCGATGGTGTTTGACATGTTTCCGACCAGTTCCATGGCGGTCTCTTCAAATCTGACGTAGCCTTCTGAGTTTTCGTCAATGCCGAGGGTGTCGGGCATGGTCTGTATCATAAGCCCCAGAGCGTTCAGAGGCTGACGCCACTGATGGGCGATTGCGCTCATCATCATGGCCATGTCGGCGAATTTTTTCTGCTCTGCCAGAACGTGAGACTGTCTCCGGTTCTTCTCAACCTCATCCTCAATGCGTATCTGCAGGTTCCTGTTGACGTTCTCAAGCTCCAGATTAAGCTCTCTGAGCCGTTTTTCCATAGCTATGTTGTCGGTTATGTTAAGGCAGTTGAACAGCAGGGAGGACTCGTCAATTTTGACAGCCTTCGCCATCAGGGCTATCTCCTTGCCCCTGCGGGTGACTATGTGCAGTATTCCGGAATTGCTCCCCTCGTGCATGGCTATTGAATAGAATTTGTTTATTTCCGCTCTGTTGTCTTCGGTCATGAAGTCGTAGAAGGTGTGACCTGTTACGTCTCTCTTTTCCGCACCCAGAACTTCGCAGAAACGCTTGTTGGTCTCAATGAACATCTTCGAATCGTTGGCCGTAAAGATGGACATGGGTGAGTTGTCGATATATTCACGATACTTCCGTTCGTTGACGGCCAGCCTGTTTATGGTGTCGGTGTGGGATTTTTCCAGAGTGCCGACCGTTCTGCTGAAACCTATGCCGATGATAACCAGCGAGGCCACGCAGAAGAAGAGCGTTATGAAGATTGTGTTGAGCGTGTAGGTCAGGATGGATGATACGGAGGAGGTCACGTCCTTTGCATACACAAACCTGCCCAGTTCCTGTCCTGTGCCGCTGTAAAAGCGGATATCGTCCAGAACCCTGTAGTGAACGTCGCCCACATGCATCGTCTCCGGCAGTTTGTCTATGCTGCCCCTGGCAGAATCGAATATCCTGCGGAACATGGACATGTTCCCCTCTGGCATAAGATAGTATCTTCCGTATGACTGCATCCCTTCGGGTTTCAGGTTGTCCTTTTCCAAAAGAACAGCCATGCTGTAGCCGGTGGACTGCTCCATGCCCCTTCCGTAGAAAGACAGTGAGGTTCCCAGTTCCACAGCGGCTATGATGCCTCCGTCAGAGTATATGGGTATAGCGGAGAACTGCATCATCTGTCTGCCGCAAAGCTCGTATGAGGTGCTGGCGGAGATGCTGTTCAGAGCGTTTGTTACGGCCTTTGAATATCTGCTCTGGCATCGGTCGAGCTTGCCTCCGGAAAACAGCGTCTTGCCGTCGGAGGATATCACCCTGTAAACGAAGACATCATCCGGAAACTCTATGTCCATGGCGTTTGAATGGACAGACATTCTGCCTGACAACAGCGGCATATTTCCGGTTTCAACGGCCTCCAGAAGCTCATGGTCGGCCGCCGCACGGGTCAGGTTTGATTTCAAAACCCCCGAAAGACGTGACGCCAGAAGCCTGTGGTTGTTTTCAACCAGATAGCTCTGGCGGGTGATGTCGTTTCTGTATTCGAAATATCTTACAGTAATATTGATGAATGCGAAAATGACGCATAGTGTAATAAGAACCACACTGACATATATGAAGATGCGGTGCTGGACGCCCTGATTGTTTATCATTACACAGTATAGCCCTTTAAACTTTGACTAATCAAATGAAAATGGAGAGAAAAGAAACGGGGCGTGTGAATAGATCACAAGCCCCGTAAAGAGTTATTTTTTCTTGATAACGTAAATGAGTGCGCTCGCACAGGCGATAGAGGAGTATGATCCGACGATGATACCCACCATGAGTGCGAATGAGAAGCCGTTGATAACCTCTCCGCCGAAGAAATACAGAGCTATAACAGAAAGGAACGTCAGGAAAGACGTTATTATCGTACGGCTCAGTGTTTCGTTGATACTGTTGTTCATAAGGTCTCTGAGCGATATCTTGCCCTCTTTGTCCTCACGCATCTTCTCTCTGATACGGTCGAAGATAACGATGGTGTCGTTAAGCGAATAACCCACCAGAGTGAGAACCGCAGCAATGACCGAAATGCTTATCTCTTTGCCCAGAAGGCTGAAGAATCCGAGAGTGATGATAACGTCGTGTACAAGGGCTATTATCGCCGCAGAAGCGAAAACAAACTGGAACCTGACAGCGACGTATATAAGAACGGCGATTATGGAGTAGATAACGGCGTTGAACGCCATTTTCTTCAGATCCTTACCCACCTGCGGGCCCACCTGCTCAACACGCACCACCTGAAACTTATTGTCTTTCATTTCCTGAGTAAGACCGTTTTCGATGGATTCGCTGACCCTTTTAAGATCCTCGTCGTTCTTTTCAACACGGATGAGAACATCCCTGTCGGAACCGAAGTTCTGAATTACGGCCTCGCCGACGTTCGCCTTGTTCATAACATTGCGGATTGTATCCAGATTGGGGGTTTTTTCAAACTCAACCTGAAAAACAGTACCGCCTGCGAAGTCGATGCCGTATGTAAATCCCTTTGTAAAAATGAGACCGAGGCTTATGAGTATAAAAAATCCGGAAATGGCGAAGAAAATATACGCCTTTCCCATGAAGTCAATTTTTGTACCCTGTTTAATCAGTTCAAACATTTCGCCCCTCCACTATATGCTAAGTGATTTGACTTCTTTTCTGCCCATGTATGACCAGAAGATCACACGGGTTACAAAGATAGCCGTGAAAAGGGACGCTATGATACCGATGGCCAGTGTCACTGCGAAGCCTTTGATTGGTCCCGTACCGAACTGGTAAAGCACCACTGCTGATACGATGTTGGTGACGTGGGCATCTATGATGGAAGAGAATGCCTTATCGTATCCGCGCTCCATAGCGTTCATGGGTGTTCTGCCCTGTCTCAGTTCCTCTCGCACACGCTCGAAGATAAGCACGTTCGCATCGATGGCCATACCCACTGTCAGGATGATACCTGCAATACCGGGCATGGTGAGCGTTGCGCCGAACTGCGCCATTACTCCGAGAATTATTACGAAGTTGGTGAACAGTGCAAGGTTTGCAACCCAGCCGCTGAGTCTGTAATATACGCCCATGAAAGCAACGATGAGAACAAAGCCTATGATGCATGCGTTGATGCCGGCTTTGATGGAGTCCTGACCCAGAGAGGGTCCGACTGTTCTGTTCTCTTCGATCTTAACGGGGGCGGGCAGAGAACCGGCACGAAGAACGATGGCCAGATCCTTTGCCTCCTGCATGTTCGACATACCGTCGATGTATGCTGAACCGCCGGGGATTTTTGATTTGATAACGGGAGCGCTGTATACGTTGTCGTCAAGGACGATGGCCATGCGCTTGCCGATGTTTTCGCCTGTGAGCTCTTCAAACAGCTTGCTGCCTGCGGCATCGAGTTTAAACTCGACAACGGGCTGGCCGTATGTGTTTGAAAGGCTGACCTGAGCGTCTGTCAGATAGTCTCCGGTGAGCACAACTTCCTGCTTGAGCACATAGGGAACTCTGCTGACTGCGCCTGTGGCGGGGTCTTCATGTTTCTGATAGAGGATGACGTCATCAAAGGGGATGTTGCCGCTGTCCGCATCTTTCTGGGAAACGGTGTCGTCCACTATGTGGAATCTGAGCTGAGCTGTCTTTCCGATGAGGTTGATAGCTCTTTCGGGATCAGTGATTCCGGGGAGCTGAACAACTACCTGATTGATGCCCTGTCTCTGGATGATGGGTTCGGAAACGCCGAACTGGTCAACCCTGTTGCGCACAACTTCAAGCGACTGCTCCACTGCGGAATCCTTGATCTCTTTAACATACTTCGCATCGAAGATGAAAGAGAGGGTGTTCGCATCGGAGATGGTCACGTTCTGAAGGTTAGGATAGTTCTTTTTAATGATATCCTGTGCTTTTTTGTAATCGGCGGGGGCTTTCAGAGCTATGTTTATCTTCCCGCCGCTTGCTTTCTGTACGAAATTAAAGTTTATCTTTTCAGCTGCAAGCTCTTTTCGAAGCTGAACAACGGTGCTGTCGATCTTGGCGTCAACCGCCTTTTCTGTGTCAACACCGAGAACAACGTGCATACCCCCCTGAAGGTCAAGACCAAGGTTGATCTTTTTGTCCAGCGGAAACATTGAGAAAAGCGACCAGCCGAGAACAATTATAATTACTGCCCAGCGGACTTTCAGGTTCATACTTATTTATTCTCCTGTTCGGTAACTTTCTGTGCGATTCCGTTTTTGCTCATTTTAACGGTAACACCGTCAGCAATTTCAACGAGGAATGTGTTGTTGTCGAGAACTTTTGTCACCTTGCAATAGATACCGCCGCCGGTGATTATCTCGTCACCAGCTTTAATGGCGTTGAGCATGTTAATATGCTCTTTCTGTTTTTTCTGCTGGGGTCTGATAAGCAGAAAATAGAAGATACCGAAGATGACAACCATCATCAGCATGGGGGCAAAAGGGCTTCCCTGTGCGGGTGCTGCTGCATCTGCTGCGTAAGCGATACTATTGAACATTTATAGTCCTCCTGTGCTCATTTTTTCGAGCGTTTCATTCATGAATTTATCGTAAATCCCTAACTTTATAGCATTTCTGGCACGTTTTACAAGTGAAAGATAGAAATGTAGGTTGTGAATACTGTTAAGACGAAGTCCAAGATATTCTCCCGCCTTGTGAAGATGGCGCAGATATCCCCTGCTGAAATTACGGCAAGTGTAGCAGCTGCACTCGGCATCCACAGGCTCGTCGGAAAGCTCCCACTGCTTGTTCTTTATGTGCAGTTTGCCTGCGGAGGTGAAGAGCATTGCGTTTCTTGCGTTTCTGGTGGGCATTACGCAGTCGAACATATCGACCCCGTACTTTATGCCGTGCAGAAGATCCTGCGGCGTGCCCACACCCATGAGATATCTGGGTTTGTCCTTGGGCATATATTCCGTGGTGAAGGAGGTGGTCTCATACATGAGGGGAATCTCCTCGCCAACTGAAAGCCCGCCTATGGCGAACCCTTCAAAGTCTATTGATGTTATCTGCTCGGCGCTTATCCGGCGCAGGTCAAGGTCGGTTCCGCCCTGAATGATGCCGAAAAGTGCCTGATGTCCGTTTGTTTTTGCCGCACGGCTTCTGACAGCCCAGCGGTAGGTGCGCTCTATGGATTTTCTTACGTATTCTTTCTCTGCGGGCAGAGAAACGCACTCGTCGAACGCCATCATAATATCCGCACCGATATTCTGCTGGATCTCTATTGAACGCTCAGGGTTAAGAAACAGCTTGCTTCCGTCAAGGTGACTGCGGAAATGAACCCCCTCATCGGTTATCTTGTTCATTTCGGCAAGGCTGAACACCTGAAATCCGCCGCTGTCGGTGAGCGTGGGTTTATGCCACGAATTGAACTTCGCCAGTCCGCCGAATTTAGCGACCACTTCGTCTCCGGGGCGCAGGTGCAGGTGATAGGTGTTGCCGAGGATTATCTGGGCGCCCATGTCGTCCAGTTCCTGCGGGCTGATTGTCTTTACCGAACCCACCGTGCCGACGGGCATGAAGATGGGTGTTTCGATTATCCCGTGGGGGGTAGTTATTGTGCCTGTTCTGGCTCTGTTATCCGTCTCTTCAAGTCTGAATGAAAACATCTGTGTCCTTTATATATTTTGTCATTCTGAGGCTTAGGCCTCAGGATGACAGCAACATTCTATTCTAATATGACGAACAGCAAACGTCACTGCGAGGAATGACATGACGAAGCAGTCTTCCAAATCTATTCTATTCAACAAAAAGGTCATTCTGAACGCAGTGAAGAATCTCTGAGGTGAGATCCTTCGGCGTAAGCCTCAGGATGACAACAAATAATCTATTCAATAAACATCGCATCGCCGTAGGAGAAGAAGCGGTATCCGTTCTCAACGGCGTGTGCGTAAGCCTGCATGGTAAGGTCGTAGCCGGCAAACATGGTCACCAGCACCAGAAGTGTGGATTTCGGCAGGTGAAAGTTGGTTATCAGCCTGTCGATCACCCTGAAACTGTAGCCTGGCTTTATAAAAAGGTCGGTCTCGCCGTATCCGGCTCTGACCTGTCCGCCCGCTGATGCCGATTCCAAAGCTCTTACTGCGGTGGTTCCCACGGCAACCAGCTTTTTGCCTCCGGCTTTCAGTCTGTTTATCTCTGCGGCGGTGTCCGCCGATATGAAATACTTCTCGGTGTGCATGTCGTGGTCTTCCAGATAGTCCGCCTTGACGGGTCTGAAAGTCCCTATGCCTATGTTCAGCGACAGCTCAAGAATCTGAACCCCTTTGGCTTTCAGCCTGTCCAGAATCTCCTGAGTGAAGTGCAGTCCCGCTGTGGGAGCCGCAACCGATGCCTCGTCGGCCGAGTATACAGTCTGATATCTGGATGCGTCGTCCTGAGTGTCCTCCCTGCGGATATAGGGTGGCAGGGGGATGTGACCGTGGCGGTTCATAACATCCGACGGCTCTTCGCTGAAACGGATGAGACGTGTTCCGTCCTCCCGCATCTGTTCAATG
Source organism: Seleniivibrio woodruffii (assembly GCF_004339245.1). Classification (NCBI taxonomy): domain Bacteria; kingdom Pseudomonadati; phylum Deferribacterota; class Deferribacteres; order Deferribacterales; family Geovibrionaceae; genus Seleniivibrio; species Seleniivibrio woodruffii. Next base: position 200,786 of record NZ_SMGG01000006.1, on the reverse strand, counting down.
ACAGCCGAAGCGTCAGGAAAATTCAGTATTGTTCCGGTTTTTACATTGCCTTTTGTCAGGCAGAGACAGAAATTGTCCTCAAGTTTCTCCAGAACAAGAATCTCAACCATGCCGCCCGTGGGCTTCCGGCCATAAAGACGAGCCTTCATAACTCTGGTGGAGTTGACCACCAGAAAGCAGGAATCATCTATCAGACCAACAATATCCGTGAACGTGCCGTCTTTTATGCCGCCATCCGACCGGGTAATGCGCAGAAGTCTGGATGTTCCTCTGTCCGCCGCCGGAGACTGAGCTATCAGCTCTTCTGGCAGATGAAAGTCGTATGCGGAGACCGGAGTCTTAGATGTTGTCTGCAAGATACTTTTTTACCTTTGCGGTGTCGCAGTCCATCAGGATGCACTTTTTCTCCAGATTCTCCAGCTTCGATATTCCGGCAGGTACTACAGGTGAAACTCCTGCCGCCTTCTTTGCCACCTCAGGGAACTTTGCCGGATGTGCTGTGGACAGGCAGACGTAGTTCGCATCATGAAACTCAAGCGCTGCCGCAACGCCGCACGCAGTGTGGGGGTCGAGGATATATTTGAATGTGTTGTAGAAATACTGAATTACGGTTTCAGTGAGCATGTTGGACGTGCTGAACGTTCCGAACAGTTTCTGGGTGTCCTCTATCTCTTTGTCTGTGAAAGTTATTTTACCTGTGGATTTCAGCTCGGCCATCTTTTCGACAACTTTGGAGCTGTTCTCATTATAAAGGTAATATAAAAACCTTTCGAAGTTGGATGCTATCTGGATGTCCATGCTGGGGCTGTGTGTTATCACAACCTCTTTTATGCTGTAGTCGCCGCTGTTTATGAAGCGTGACAGGATGTTGTTCTCGTTGGTGGCGAGGATGAGCTTGTCTATTTTAAGTCCCATTCTGGTTGCGAAATAGCCTGCGAAGATGTTGCCGAAGTTTCCTGTGGGCACAACGAAGCGGACTTTTTCCGCACCTTTCTCCACCGCACGGAAGTATCCGTAAAAGTAGTAGACCACCTGCGCCAGAACCCTTGCCCAGTTGATGGAGTTCACTGCGCCGAGCTTGTTCTGCTTTTTGAACTCAACGTCGGCGAAAATCTCTTTAACTATGTCCTGACAGTCGTCGAAAGTGCCGTTCACTGCGATGTTGAAAACGTTGTCGTCGGTGACGGAGGTCATCTGCATCTTCTGCACACGGCTGACCCTGCCTTCGGGATGGAGGATGAAAATATTTATATTGTCTTTTCCACGTACGCCGTAGATAGCCGCAGATCCTGTGTCGCCGCTGGTTGCGCCGATGATGTTCAGCTTTTCGTTGCGCTCTTTCAGAATGTACTCGAAAAGATTGCCGAGAAGCTGAAGTGCAACGTCTTTAAAGGCGAAAGTGGGGCCGTGGAACAGCTCCTGAATGAAGACTTCGCCCTTTTTGACAACGGGAGCCACCTCCGGAGTTTCAAACGAGGCATAGCTTTTGTTTATCAGCTCTTTAAGGTCATTTTCAGGGATGTCGTCAGCAAATTTGCTGAGCACGGCATAGGCAAGTTCGGGGTACGTCATTTTTGCCATCGCCGCCAGTTCGTCTTTTGTCAGGGCAGGGATGGATTCGGGGAGCAGAAGCCCTCCGTCCTCCGCCAGACCCATCATCACGGCATCCTTGAAACCGACCGGTGCAGTTTTTCCTCTTGTGCTGATATATTTCATCCGTAGCCTCTTTCTGAAAAAACAGGGGGCAGTGTACCCGCCCGAAGAAGGAATGAAAATCCACCCCGACCCTCCTTTGTTAAAGGAGGGAGTTTTAAGCCTCCCTTAAATAAAGGGAGGTTTGGAGGGATTTACATTAAATTTCCTGCAAGGCGGGCAATCAGCCCCCGTTTATATTCGTTTTGGATTCAGTTATTAAACAAGTTCAAGCTGAGAGAAGAAGTAAGCTATCTCCTGTGCAGCTGTTTCGGGAGCGTCTGAGCCGTGAGTTGCGTTGTTGTCGATGCTTTCGCCGAACTCTTTTCTCAGTGTGCCTTCAGCGGCGTCTTTGGGGTTTGTAGATCCCATAAGGTCACGCCATGCTTTGATAGCGCCGTCTTTCTCAAGAACCATAACGATGCAGGGGGCGCTGCACATAAAGTTTGTCAGGTCGTTGAAGAAGGGACGTGCGGCATGAACAGCGTAGAAGCCTTCAGCCTCAGCCTTTGTCATGTGCATTTTCTTGAGACCTACTATTTTGAAGCCCTCTTTTTCAATTCTGCTGATGATTGCTCCGGCAAAGCCTTTTGCAGTTGCATCGGGTTTGATGATTGCGAATGTTCTTTCCATCATTGATCCTCTTGTTCGTTTGTTTTAATTGTGCATGTATGCTCTATCACAAGTTAAGGATATATGCAATTTTTTTTGGGCGACCTGCAAAAAAGCGATCTTATTTCAGATAGCTGCGCACAGTCTCTTCCAGCCTGTGTCTTTCGACCCCCAGAATTCTGAATGCGCTGTCGTCGGAGCAGACGTTCCCCTCTTTCAGCATTATGAACTGATCTTTTGTGATGGGGAACCATTCGGCCTTTCCGAACATGCCTATGGCCGTTTTTATGAAAATTTCAGGAACAGGGAGCAGGATATGGTGCTTGCCCAGCGCTCTGCTTATCACCTGAAGAAGCTGTTTATATGTGAAAACTTCCGGCCCGCAAAGTCCGAAAGTTTTGCCGACGGTTTCTGAATTGTCGATGGCTTTTACGAAGCAGTCCGCAACATCCCGCACATACACAGGCTGCATTGGGTATGAACCATCGCCGAAGTAGCTGAAGACCGGAGTTTTTTTCATGTAATCCGCCAGCATGTTTATGAATGCGTCCCTCTGTCCGAATATGAGTGACGGACGGAAGATGGTATAGTCCAGATTTTTTGTCATAACGGCGGATTCGCCCCTGCATTTTGTGATGTGATACATGCTGACGGCATTCTCACGGGTTCCGTTCGCCGACATATGGATGAACCTTTTTACTCCGCATTCCGCAGCGGCAGAGGCAACGTTCTCCGATGCCCTGGTGTGCATATTCTCAAATGTTATCCATTTTGAAGGCTGCTCACGGATTATACCCACGAGGTGGATGACGGCGTCCATTCCGTGCATGGCTTTTTTCAGTGTGTCAGGTTTCAGCACGTCGCCGTAAAGCTCTACAGCCGGATGTTTCAGTTTGCCTTCGCTGCCTCTGCGGACCAGCGCATAAGGAACGTATCCGTGTCTGTTCAGCGATTCTATGACCGCATTTCCGACAAATCCGGTTGCACCCGTTATAAGAACCTTTTTCATATCACATGCTCCTTTTTAAAGCTGAAAAATCCGGTCCTGCTGACAATAATATGATCCGCCATAACAATATCAAGGGCTCCCAGAGCCTTTATGAGCTTGTCAGTAAGTATTATATCATCCTCGGACGGGTTCAGGTTGCCCGAGGGATGGTTATGTGCAACTACAACGAAACTGGCCTTCTTTTTCAGGGCTTCTTCGGCTATCTCTCTGGGATAGACCGAAAGCCTGTCTATTGTGCCTTTGAAAAAGTTTTTATAACCAAGCAGTTTTTTGTTAACGTCCATGAACAGTGCGAAGAACTGCTCCTTCTGCTCATAGCCTATTCGGAAACGGAGGAAAGACGCCGCTTTTTCCGGCTTGTCGATGGTGATGGCCTCCTGTTCCATATCCTCGTAGCCTATTCTGGCATAGAGTTCCTTCAGAACGGAGAAAAAGAGTTTCGCCTCATCACCCAGCCCGTCAACGTCTGCCATACCGTATCCGGCAACGCCGCTTATGCCTCCGGCCTTTTCAATGAGCGCCTTGGCCTGCGGCTTAACATCCCTTCCCCTGATGACGTATCCCAGAAGGAGTTCGACAATTTCATAATCATAGAGGGATTCAGGCTCTTTTGCAAACCTGTCTTTAAGCCTCTTTCTGTGTCCGGTATAGTGCTCTTTCATAATGTAAATATATCATAATCAGGTTAAATGTGTAAATGAAGGAAAACCTTTCTTGCATTTTGCCGTCAATTTAATATTATCATTTGGGAGGTGAGGACAATGTTTGGACTTGGATTTGGTGAAATTATATTGATTCTTGCCATCGCTTTAGTGGTGGTCGGTCCTAAAAAATTGCCCGAGATAGCCAAGGGACTGGGCAAGGGTTACGGAGAATTCCGTAAGTATATGAATGAGTTTAAAGACGCTGTAAACGTCGGTATCGACGAGGTGGACAAGCCCAAACCCACCGCAGCTCAGAAAGTTTATGAAGAGCACTACAAGGATACAGTTAAAGACGAACCCTCAGAGGTTAAAGCGCAGTCCGTTACGGTTGATGCCGAACCAGTGAAAACACAGGAGAAGAAGCAGGATGCCTAACGAGAAAGAAACAGGTGTTGAAGCCAAACTGCCGCTTATGACCCATCTGGAGGAGCTGAGAAAAAGGCTCATCCGGGTCGCCATTATTCTGCTGTTGATCTTCTGCGTGGTCTATAACCAGAGTCAGTTTTTTATGGATTTTGTCACGGCTCCGCTTATCAAGGCTCTGCCGGAGCATGCAACACTCTCAATGATTAAGCTTACCGAGGGATTCTTCGTTGAGCTTAAACTCTGTGCGATGGTTGCTCTGTTCTTCGGTATGCCGTTCGTTTTTTATGAACTCTGGAAATTCATTGCTCCCGGGCTTTATGCTCAGGAGAAAAAATATGTGGTGTCATTCGTGGTTTTTGCTTCTCTGCTCTTTGTGGGCGGTGCGGCATTCGCATATTACGGTGCTTTCCCCTTCGGTTTCAAATTCTTCCTGACCTATGCGCAGGGCGGCAACATAACTGCCACTCTTTCGCTTCAGGAATATCTTGATTTCTTTGTTAAGATGGTGCTGGCGTTCGGACTGGTTTTCGAAATGCCCGTGTTCACCTTTTTCCTTGCAAAGATGGGATTTGTCACTTCGCATATGATGAATAAATACAGAAAGTACTCTTATCTGGGAATATTTATTATCGCCGCCATTCTGACTCCGCCTGATGTTTTCTCGCAGATGATGATGGCCTGCCCCATGATAATACTGTACGAAGTAAGCGTCAGGGTTGCAAAACTCTTCGGACGCAAAAGGGTTATAAAAGAAGAAGATGTCTACGCCTGATATAAAAGATAAATTCGGCAGGGAGATAAGATATCTGCGGATATCCATCACCGACAGGTGCAACTTCCGCTGCAAATACTGCATGCCGATACACGATTTTAATGTTATTCCCCATCCCGACATCCTGTCTTATGAAGAGATGATGCTTGCGGTGGAGGCTTTTGTTGCTCTGGGTGTCCGCAAGGTGCGGGTGACCGGAGGCGAACCGCTGGTGAGGCGGGGAGTCGATATTTTTCTGGAAAAGGTGGGCAAACTCCCCGGCATCGAAGAGGTTACCCTCACCACAAACGGCTCTCTGCTGAAGAAGCATGCCGACAGCATCAAAGCCGCCGGGATAAAACGTATAAACGTCAGTCTGGATTCGCTGAAAGAGGAGCGTTACTCCTCCATCACAGGCGGATTCGGCATGGCGCAGATCCTGGCCGGCATCAAATATGCGAAAAGCATAGGGCTTGGTGTTAAGACCAACACGGTGGCCATCCGCAACTTTAACCATGATGAGATTCTGGACTTCTGCGAGTTCGCAGTTGAAAACGACATAAACGTCCGCTTCATCGAGTTCATGCCCGTGGGTAACTTTGAGGAGTGGAAGGACACAGGAACCATCACCGGAAAAGAGATTCTGGATATTATCGGAACCAAATATACATACGAGCAGATACAAAAAGAGAAACTTTCAGGTCCTGCTGTTAACTACAGACTGTCAAACGGCGCAAAGATAGGCATCATAACGCCCATCTCGAACCACTTTTGCTCCGACTGCGACAAACTGCGCATCACAGCGGACGGAAAACTCCGCCCCTGCCTGCTTTCTGATGCCGAGATAGACCTTCTTCCCGTCATCCGCAGCGGAAACAAAGAGGCTGTGATTCAGGAGATTATCAAAGGTCTGAACCTGAAAGAGAAGGAGCACCATCTGCTTTCGGAGAAGCGTGATGAGGGATTTAAACGGACAATGTCAAAGATCGGAGGATAATTTCCGCATCCCCTGCGGAAACTCTCATATAGATGTCTTCCTCGGCAAACCTGCCGCCGTCGTTAAACCTGAGAAACGGATGTTTCCCATGACGGATGCCCAGATCGAGGAAGTTCTCGTATCCGAAGGGGTGATGAGCCCCTGCCTTTACGATGTCATCGACGAAGCACAGAAGATTCTGGTGATCCTTCCGGATGCCACCCGCAAGTCCGGTGCGGAGAAATTCCTGCCCAATATCACTGCGTACGCAAAACAGAAGGGCAAAACCCTTAATTTCATAATCGCTGTGGGAACCCACAGACAGCCCACTGAGGCTGAACTCAGAAAGATAATGACCTCTGAGATATACGAAGAGTATTCAGGCAATATCCTTCGCCACGACAGCGAAAATTATGCCGACATGGACTTTTACGGCATAACCAAGCGCAAGACCACCGTGCTTCTGAACAAGGCATACAGGGAGCACGACACAATAATAACCATCGGTTCCGTCAGCTATCACTATTTCGCAGGCTACGGCGGCGGAAGAAAGCTCATTTTTCCGGGGATAGGCGGTCACAAGGCAATAACGGCCAACCATAAGCTGGCCATTGATCCGGTAAAAAAGCAGAGACACGAATATGCCGTCACAGGCAATCTGAAAAACAATCCCGTCCACGATGATCTGGTGGAATCTGTTATGATAGCCAGAGCCGGACATAACTTTTATGCGGTGAACACCATCCTGACAGAGGAGGGGGAAATTGCGGACATGGTCTGCGGCGACCTTTTCCTTTCACATCTGGAGGCGTGCAGCAGACTGGATTCCTACTGCCTTTATGAACCTGAGAAAAAATTTGATCTGCTTCTGGTGAGCGCAGGCGGCTACCCGAAAGATATCAATATGATACAGTCACAAAAATATCTGGACAGGGTTCTTCCGCTGGTTTCGGAGGGCGGACGGATTGTCTTTTTCGCCCAGTGTCCGGACGGATACGGCAACAAGTTTTTTGAGGACTTTTTCGATGTTAAGCTCAGCTCGGATATGCTGAACGGGCTGATACACGACTATAAGATAAACCGCCAGACGGCTTTCAACCTGAAATCGAATCTGGAACGCTACGAAGTGTTTCTGTATTCGGATTTTTCTGAATATGACTGCGAGAGGATGGGCTTTAAAAAGCTCGCCGACCTCTCCGCAATCCGCAGACTTGCCGACAGCTCGGACAACATCGGCTTTGTTCCCTATCCCGCCGACCTGTTCGTTAAATAATGGGATTTCGTCACTCTGAGCGTCAGCATTTGGCTGTATGAGTCCATTTTGGTTTATTGACGATCAAGCGAAGAGTCTCATTAATGATTAGAGATTCTTCATTTCATTCAGAATGACAATCTGAATAGCCCGATATTCTCTCCGACGGCATATGGAAAATCCTCGTTGCGGAAGCCTTCTATCTCTGTGAGCAGTATGGTTCCGCTGCCGCAGGCTATCTCCACACCGTCATCTGAAACGGACAGAACACTGCCCGCATCGCCGTAATCCCCCTGCCATTTCTCGGGTTTTGCTCGCCAGACAGTATATTTTTCGCCTTTGCAGAGGAAATATGCCCCGAAATAGGGTTTGCTGTATGCCCTGATATGGTTATAGAGACTGAATGCGTCCCTGTTGAAGTCTATTAGTGCATCCCTAGTGCGCTTTCTTTGCAGATAGACCGCCGCCGCTTCGTCCTGAGGTCTTTTATCGAAAGCGTCCAGAGGTTTTCCGGTAAGTTCCTTTATGAAATCCGCGCAGGCTATGGCGTACTTTGCCAGATAGTCTTCCGGATAGTCTTCGAAGTCGATGCGTAACGGCGTTTGATAAATGATGTCGCCGCCGTCCACCCGCTCGCTGCGTATATAAAAGGTAGCTCCGCCTATGGCCGCACCACGCTCAAACTGCTCTGTAACGGCGCTGTAGCCTCTGTAGAGCGGCAGAAGTGAAGGGTGGGCATAGACAACTGGAAAGTCTGCCGTCTCGAAAAAATCCTTTGTGAAATCAACGCAGACAGGCAGTCCCGTCTCGCCGAGAACGTCCCTGCATTCATCATAATTGTTTGTGCTGAGGTAGGTTATTATAAAATCCCTTTCAAATCTGCTGAAATCGCAGGCAAGCCCTGTACGCTGGAACCCTTTGGCATAGGTCACCACACGGGGGAATATCCCCGCCGCCCGCAGGTCTTCAAGAAGCATCATTCCGGTCACGTTCGCCGTGAAAAGAGTTATGTCCGTCACTTTCTGCGTCTCACAATGAGCGTCAGTCCGGTTATAATAACAACAACAGCTATGACGTATATGTATATATATGACGGCTCTTTGTCGCTGTATATGCGGATATTCTCTCCGGTTTTAAGCATTCCCACGCCCTGAAGGGTATTGTCGTGGAAGATTGAGACTATCTCTCTGTTTTTTTTGCCGCCGGAGGTTACTTCGGCGTGGAGCTTCTGTTCGGCGGGAATGTTCGGTCCGAGGAACTGGACGTAGTAGGCCACTCTGGCGGGCTGGAGAACATCCTCCATTCTGGGTTTGAAATCGAACCCGTACACAGGGGCATCCATTTTATATGTTGTGTAGAAACATCCGTTGTCGTCTTCCAGAAATCCTTTTTCCGGATCGGGTGTCCAGCCGCAAATCGTCTCTTTAACTTCAAAGGATGAGCGTTCGTGTATTATGTTGATATCCACCTCGGCCGAAGCGAAAACCTGAACCGACCACAGAATAATGAACATAAATATTATATTTTTCATGATATTAAACCCCGGAAATTATAGAACATTGCAACCGTTTTAAATATACCAAAAAAAACAGCACTATTCCACCAGAGCATAAGTTCATGTTTAAGTTGGTCTCCGAAACCCTGTAAATAGCGTGTTTTACGCATTTTATGCTGATTTTTCGCCACCTCTTAAGGGGCATCGGAAAACTAACAAAATTCTAGACACGGAATTATAATTGTGTTATACGAAATTGTATACAGTATACCATTGCGTATTGGTGCATATCCGTGCATCAGGATAAAATTCCGTGGAGTGTGTAATGGCACAAGTTTGCTACGGGTACTATAAGGATACCAAAATAGACAACAGAGGCAAAGAGAAGGCGGAGTGGACAGAATCGCCTTTTAAGACGCCTGATGAGTACAGAGACAAACCCCTTAAAGTATTTATTGACTGGGACGGCTTTCTGGTGTTTGACGAAAATGCCGACATTCTGGCGGCTCTTGCCAACTACATGCTTGAGATAAGCGGTTTCGGCTGCTGCGGACGCTGTTTCCCCGGCAGAGTAGGTACACGCCTTCTGGCCGAACAGCTTATGAAAATGCGGGCAGGCGCCTGCGAAAGCTCCGATATTGAAAAAGCGGTGGAGATGTCGGACTCCATATTCAATTCTGCCAAATGTACAGTGGCACCCACATCCACCATCCCTGTCAGGCTTTTCCTGACACACTTCAAGGATCAGATATCAAAACAGGCCAGCAAGGACGGAATGGAGTTTTTCCGCAAGGTGACAGCACCCTGCACGGCCGGATGTCCTGCCAACGTTCAGATCCCCGAGTTCATTGAGCAGATAAAAGACCACAGATATGAGGATGCGCTGGCTATCATCAGAGAGACCATGCCGCTTCCCGGCGTCTGCGGACGTGTCTGCCCCCACCCCTGCGAGGCAAACTGCCGCCGTGGACTTGTTGACGACACACCTGTCAGCATCATGGTGCTCAAGCGTGCCCCCTGGGATTTTGAATATTACAACAACAAAGCTCCGAAACTCCCCGCAAAAGCCCCCGCAAAGGGCAAAAAAGTGGGAATCGTGGGTGCGGGTCCCGCAGGTCTCACTGCGGCTTTCTATCTTGCGCTCATGGGCTATTCGGTGAAGATATACGAATGGATGCAGGAACCGGGCGGAATGGTGGCTCTGGGTATTCCGGACTACAGACAGCCCCGACACCTGCTGCGCCGTGAGGTGGAGGTTATCCAGTCACTCGGCGTTGAGATTGAATACGGTAAAAAACTCGGCGGTGATAAGGACGACATCACCCTCGATTATCTTAAAAAGAATTATGATGCGGTGCTTATCACCATCGGTGCATGGAAGTCCAGAGACATGGGCATCGAAGGCGAGAAGGACGGATACGAAGGCGTTTTCCCCAGCGGTATCGGTTTCCTGCGTGAGCAGGCAGAGGGCAAGGACACAGGAGTCAAGGGCAAGAAAGTAATCGTCGTGGGCGGCGGTAACACTGCCATCGACTGCGTCCGTGTTGCCATGCGTGAAGGCTCCACAGACGTTAACCTTGTCTACAGACGTTCCCGTGCGGAAATGCCCGCCGAGCAGTGGGAGATCGACGATGCTATTGAAGAGGGAGTAAATTTCCACTTCCTCTGGAACCCCACGAAAATCATCGCCGAAAACGGCAAGGTTGTGGGCGTTGAGGTTGTCGAGATGGTTCTGGGCGAACCGGACGAATCCGGCAGACGCAAACCCGAACCCAAAGCAGGTTCTGAAAAGATAATCCCCTGCGACGTTATCATTCCCGCCATCGGTCAGTTCACAGACCTGACCTTCCTGACGGAAAAAGACGGCATCGCCGTTACAAAATGGAACACATTCAAGGTCAGAGACGACCTTTACGATACCACAGACCCGAAAGTATTCTCCGCAGGCGACTGCGAATGGGGTCCCATGACGGTTGTTAAGGCCATCGGCGCAGCCCGCTGGTCGGCGATCATGATAGACCGCTTCCTTGAGTCCGGACAGCCCTATCTCACAGAGCAGGAGACCCTTGAAGTTTCCCTTTATAAGAACAAGGTGTTCGACAAGGCCGAAAAGGTCTGCTCAATGGAGACACCCACCATCCACAGGGTTCATCAGGAGAAGATGTCGGGCGAGGACAGACGCAACAACTATGAAGAGGTGGAGAAACCCTTCACACTTCAGCAGGCTTATGACGAAGCCACCAGATGCTTACGCTGCGTGCGTATGGCTATGGTCGGTCTCGGAACGAAGTAAGGCGGAGCGGACAAATGGCTGAAATAATCATCAACAATAAACCCTATTCTTTCAGCGAGGGAGAGTCCATTCTCGATGTCGCAAACAGAAACGGGATAAAGATCCCCACCCTCTGCTGGCTTAAGGACATAACGCCCACAGGCGCATGCAGACTCTGCCTTGTTGAGGTTGAGGGACTGGACAGACTTCAGGCCGCCTGCGTTACCTACGCAATGGACGGAATGAAGATAGACACCGAAAACGAAAGGGTCTGGAAGAACAGAAAGCAGATGCTGGACTTCATCCTCATCAAGCACCCGCTGGACTGCCCCGTTTGCGACAAAGCGGGCGAGTGCGAGCTTCAGAACACAGCATATGACTTCGGAATGATGGACGAGATAGTCTCTTCCGACAAACCCAAGGACCCGATAGTTAAGTGGAATAAGATAGTTTATAACCAGAACCTCTGCGTTCTCTGCGAAAAGTGCATCAAAACCTGCCACGAAATGACAGGCTGTTCCGCACTTAAAATGGAGGACAGAGGATTCTTTAACCACGTTACACCCTCCAGAGGCGACACTCTGAAATGTGACTTCTGCGGATCATGCATCGACAGATGCCCCGTAGGCGCACTTCTGGATTCCCAGTTCCACCACTCTGCCAGAGTGTGGGATCTGGAAAACACAGTGACCTCCTCAGTGTTCTCACCCTGCGGCGAACAGGTGGAATACGGCACACTGGAAGGCAGAATAATGCGTGCGATCAACGTGGGCAGCGGCCAGATATCATCCAACGACAGATTCGCCTACAAATACCTTGACCACGAATCAAGAGCGCTTAACCCCCTTGTGAACGGAAAGGAGACTAACTGGGACGAGGTCACAGCTCTTCTGAAAGGCAAAATAGCAGGCCTTAAAGGTTCTGAGGTTGCGCTTATCGCCTCCTCATCACTCACAAACGAGGCCTACGCCGCATACAAAAAACTCATGACATCCGTGGGTTCAACAAATTTTGTGGCTGAAACAGACCTTTACTACGGCGATTTCTACAGAAAATATGCCGCCAAATTCGGCACTATGGAGAACATAGGCACGCTGGACGACGTGGCATCAAGCGATATGGTATTCGTTATCGGTGCGGACTTCCGCAGAGACTGCGTTGGCGTGAAGCACAAGGTAATGAACGCCGTGGTTAAAAACGGTGCGAAGCTCTACACTGTGGGCGTCAGAAAGTACGAATACGACACGTTTGTGGCAAAATCTTTCATGGCGGAATACGGCGACTTCGCAACCGCTCTGGAGAAGGTTAAACAGGATGCACCCGCACCCAAGCCCTCTTCAAACCCCAAAGTTATTGAGGTTGAGAACGATCCCAACGTGTATATCCCCGCTCACCTTGCAAAGGCTGAAAAGGTTACAGTTGTGATCGGCAGCGAATATATGATGTCCGGCACACCCGCAGAGGCTGTGCTGGCGTTCTGCGACTTCATCGGTCAGGACAAGCTGAAATCCGTGATAGTTCTTAACGATCAGGTGAACTACATGGGTGCGATAGTAGGCGGCTTCATGGGCGGCTACACCACAAAACAGCTTAAAGGCGACCTTGACTCAGGAAAGATAAAACTGCTCATAAACGCAGGTTTCAACGGTGTTAAAAACTGCCCTGCCGCACAGGAGCTTGAGGCTTCGTTCAGCAAGGCCGGCACTTACATCGCAGTTGACCTGTTCAAAAAGGATGCTCCCGTTGTTCTGGGTGTCAAAGACAGCCTTGAGACAGTGGGCACGTTCACAACTCTGGACGGAAGACTCGTCGGCGTTAACCGCATAGTTGCGGCGAAAGGCTCACAGAAGACCCACGTTCAGACAGCGGCCTGGCTGGGCGACATAATCGGGGCTGAGGTATGCTCTTGTGCATACGACACTTTCAGATGTGACGTGGCTCCCATCTTTGGCGCACAGGACATGGAAATGGGCGAGGTTGACGGCCATATAGCCAAAGTTAAGACAAACAAGTGGGACAAGACGGAATACACCTATGCGAAACCCGCAGAGAAGGAATGTGTTATCCCCGTTAACCCCAGATATCATACTGACATCAGAACCGCAAAATCCTATCTCCCCGCAACCGAGAACCACAGGGAATACCACTTCCCGGTGGCGGCTGAAAAGCTGACCTCGGCTGAATGTTCGGATATCGCAAAAGGCGTTCTGTACGTCACAAAAGAATTCTGATAAGAGCCCTGCTTCGGCAGGGCTTCTTTTTGTTTATACATCCGGCGAGCTCAACTTTTAAGTGCCTGTCATTCTGAGCGAAGCGAAGAATCTCATCCCTTCACTGCGTTCAGAGTGACAATATAACTTTGCTTCACTCCGAAAGGTTTCATCATTGTAGGGTTTTTTCCCGTCATTCTGAACCCGCAGGGTGAAGAATCCCTCCGAATAACTTTGATTTTTATTGCCTCATCAATGTCTAATCATTATAATCACAATCATGGAGCATCAATGAACAATAAAATTCTGAGCGTCTCAGCAGTTCTGCTTGCTGTTTTGATAGTTCTTCTGATAGTCGATTCAACGCTGGAACGCCCTCTGGTTACAAATAAAATAATCAAAGCAATATATCCCGACTGGAACCCCGAAAAAAAGAAGGGTGAGGCCGATGCCGAATCTGAGCCTGTACAGGATACAGGGGACATTCTGCCTCCGACACCTGATGTCATGAACTCCGAACCTATGCCGCTGGGGCTGGCCGAGAGCCGGACGCAGGTTATGGATGCGGTTCTGAAAGCTGACGAATCGAAGCTCAGAAAGCTCATAACCAGCGGAGAGGATCTGAACAGGCAGGACAGCCTGGGTTTCACAGCTCTTAACCTCGCCGTTTACATGGGCAGGGATTCGGCGGTGAAGACCCTTCTGGTGGGCGGAGCGAACCCGAATATAGCCGACAGCGACGGAATGACCCCCACAGCACATGCCGCAAGACAGCAGAGGATCAAACTTGCCGAGATACTGCTGGAAAGGGGTGCTAACCCTAACAAACCCAATAACGAAGGCCAGACACCGCTTATCATAGCGGCTAAGTACGGCCACGACGATCTGGCCGACCTGCTGATGCGCAATAAGGCCAATGTGAACGCAAAAGACAGACTGGGGCGCACGGCTCTCATGGAAGCCTCCGCCAACGGTTATTCAAAGATAGTTCTCTCTCTGCTCAGTCTTGGTGCGGACAAAACCGCCAGAGACAATTCCGGCCAGACGGCACAGGACTATGCATTTCGTTTCGGCCACGAAGAGGTGGCAGCGATACTTGCGGGCGACAATATGAATCAGGGTGTGGTGGGCGAGCCGATGCCGGAGGGTGTCGACCCTGCCGGAAATCCCATAGTCCCTCTTCCCCCGGCCAACGCTCCTCTGCCTCCGGACGGCACACAGCCGATGCCTCAGCAGGCAGGCAGACCACAGACACAGCCAATGCAGGCTCAGCCGATGCCTATGAACGGCGAACCTGTGCGGAGCAACCTGAGATGATGCTTCCGCCGGAGTTCTTTCACCGCAACGCAATGCTGGTGGCCATTGAGCTTCTGGGGAAATTTCTGGTCAGAGACGGGCTGAAACTGAGGATAATCGAGACCGAATGCTATTTTCTCACCGACAAGGGCAGTCATGCCTCACTGGGATACACCGAAAAACGCAAAGCACTTTTCATGGACGGCGGCACGATATACATGTACTACGCCAGAGGGAAGCCCTCGCTTAACTTCTCCGCAGAGGGAGAGGGGAACGCAGTGCTGATAAAGTCCGCTTCCGCCGACTGTGCCGACGAAAAGGCTCTTCAGCGGATGCTGAAGCTGAACCCCATGCCTGACGGTCGTTTCAGAAAACCCGAAAGGCTGGCATCAGGACAGACGCTGGTCTGCCGCAGTCTGGGGATGGATGTTCCTGACTATGACGCAAAGCAGATGGCTGATACTGATCTTCGTGTGATCGACGAGGGCTACAGGCCTGAAAAGATAATTCAGACTGTGCGGCTGGGCATACCCGATGGACGGGATGCGCACCTGCCTTTCAGGTTCATAGATCATGCGTTCAGAGACAGATGCACCGCAAAGCCCCCTAAGGGCGCATATGAGGTATGCGGATACAATGAGACTGTTTCGAAGAATCAGAAATTTCTTTAAACCCACAATGGAATATGCGGGTGAGCTTTACGCCTCCGGACATTTCCTGAAGGCGGCAAAGATACTCCGCAAACATGCAGGCAATCCCAATGCATGCTTTACCCTCGCCACAATGTATGAGAACGGACAGGGTGTCCGCAGGAACGTAAAGGCGGCTCTGCACCTGTATTTTCTCAGTGCCAGACTCGGCTCGCCCCATGCAATGCTGACTCTGGGAAACTACATGCGTCAGGGAGTATATATGGAGAAGCGGCCGGAGGGTGCGCTGGCCATGTTTGAAGCGGCGGCGGCAACGGGAATGCCCGAGGCGCAGTATAAGGCCGGACTGTATCATCTCCACGGTCATGTGGGCAAAAAGAACCCCGAAAAGGCGTTCGAATATTTTGAGAAGGCGGCGGAACAGGGCTATCCTCCTGCACAGAACAGGCTGGGTCTGCTTTTTGCCGGGGGCAGAGGAACCATACAGAGCGATGAGGATGCTGTCTACTGGTACACAAAGGCCGCAGAGCAGGGACACGGTGAGGCAATGTATAATCTGGGATGCATGCTGAGCGGTGGCAGGGGAACCAAAAGGGACAACAAGGCCGCCCTTAAATGGTTTCGTGAAGCGGCGAAGAAATACGGCTAGGTTGTGTAATTTTACAAAAATATCTAAAATCGGTTGAAAAACCTTTACCACTGCTGTAACAATGATTCAATGAGCAGACTGAAACGCATATACCAATATTTCAAACCCAACAGAAACAAGATCATTTTTGCGCTGATAGCGTCGGCTATCGTTTCCGCAACGGACGGCGCAACCGCATACATCGTAAAACACGTTCTGGATGATATCTTTATAGGTAAAAACGAGAATATGCTCCGGCTTATACCTATGATCATTCTGGTGATATATACCATAAGGCTGGGCGCAAGGTACGTTCAGGTTCATCAGATGCAGTATGCCGCCCAGATGGCCATTAAAAAGCTGCGGGAAGAGCTTTATGCCAAGATGATCTATCTGCCCATGCGCTATTACGATTCAAACGAAACCGGAACAATGATGGCCAGAATTATCAGTGATGCAAACAACATGCAGAACGCCATCCCCGCTTCAGTAAAGATATTCCGTGACTCACTTTCTGTCTTCTTCCTCATAGGCGTAGTGCTCTATCAGGACTTCAAACTCGGTTCCACGATATTCATTGCCCTGCCTTTTATGCTGATACTTATAAAAAAATCCGGAAAGATGATTAAAAAGTACAGCCGCAAGGAGCAGGAGCAGGTGGGCATAGTCTCCTCAGCTCTTCAGGAGAGCTTCACAGGGGTAAAGGTTGTCAAAGCCTTTGCGTCCGAGGACAGGGAGATTGAAAAATTCACCCGTCTCAACGACAGAGAGGTGCACTTCAAGCTGAAAAAGCTTGCGGTGTCCGCCCTCAGCTCCCCTCTGATGGAGACCATAGCAGGATTTGCCATCGCAGGAATAATTTTCTACGGCGGATATGAAGTTATAAAGGGCAACACGACACCCGGAACATTCTTTTCGTTCGTAACGGCATTCGGACTTATGTTCGAACCCTTTAAAAAGATAATCTCCGACAACACCACCGTGCAGACGGCTCTTGCGTCCGCCGACAGGATTTTTGAGCTGATGGACGAGCAGAACGAGATGCTGGACAACGACGGCACTCTGATCTGCAAAGCCGAGGGCAAGGAGATCCGTTTCGAGGATGTCACCTTTAAGTATCAAACCGGAGAGGACATAGTTCTCAACGGCGTCAATCTGGACGTTAAGCCCGGAATGACAGTTGCTCTGGTGGGCTCCAGCGGTGCGGGAAAAAGTACCATTGCGGCGCTGATCCCCAGATTTTACGATGTTACCGGAGGCCGCATAACCATCGGCGGAACGGACATCCGTGAGTTCAGCCTGAACTCCCTCAGAACAAACATAGGCATAGTTTCTCAGGAGCCTTTCCTGTTCAACGAATCCGTTAAGAACAACATAGCCTACGGCGTTCAGGACGCCGATATGGAAAAGATAAAGAAAGCCGCTGACAGCGCATATGCCACGGGATTTATAAACGAGCTGACCGAAGGCTTCGACACCGTTATCGGCGAGAGGGGCGACAGGCTCTCAGGCGGCCAGAAACAGAGGCTCACCATAGCCCGTGCACTGCTTCTGAACCCTCCGATACTCATCCTTGACGAGGCCACCAGTGCTCTGGATACGGAATCCGAAAGGATAGTTCAGCAGGCACTTTCAAACCTTATGAAGGGCAGAACCAGCTTCGTTATTGCCCACAGGCTTTCGACCATTGTAAATGCCGACATGATAGTGGTTCTGGACAAGGGCCGTGTCATGGCAACTGGCAGGCACTCGGAGCTTATTGAAACCTGCGATATATATTCGAACTTATGCCGTCTCCAGTTCGGCACGGAAAGGGATTAATCACTTTGACAAAAGTGTTTTGCGGTGGTAGCGTTCTATAGACTTTTGCAGATTCGGCTCTTTGCGTGATAATTTTCGGGGAGCTATAATGAATTATTTTTCTTATCAAAACGGAACGATGCACTGCGAAGAAACAGCCCTTGAGCAGATCGCATCAGAGATCGGCACTCCTTTTTACGTCTACAGCGCAAAATCTTTTACAGACAGCTACAATAACTTCGCAAACGCTTTCCAGAGCAGGAAAAATATAATCTGCTTCGCTGTAAAGTCCTGTTCCAATATCGGTGTGCTGGGGCTTCTCGGCTCTCTTGGCGCAGGTGCGGACATAGTTTCCGGCGGCGAGCTTTACAGGGCTTTGCGTGCAGGAATTGACCCTGAAAAGATAGTTTATGCGGGAGTGGGCAAGACCCGTCAGGAGATAAAAGAGGCTCTGGAAGCCGGAATACTGATGTTCAATGCGGAATCGGCTCAGGAACTTGACGTTCTGAACGAGGTTGCCGGAAGCACGGGAAAACGTGCGAGAGTTGCCATCCGTGTCAACCCGAACGTAGACCCCAAGACCCACCCCTATATCTCCACAGGACTTAAAAAGAATAAATTCGGCATCTCCGCCGACACCGTTAAAGAGCAGTTCAGATACGCCGCAACCCTTGAATGGCTTGATGTTGAAGGCGTTCACTGCCATATCGGCTCCCAGCTCACCGAGGTTTCCCCCTTTGGGGAGGCCGCAAAGATTATGGCAAGCCTTATTAAAGACTTGCGGGCTGACGGAATTGATATAAAATATCTGGACATGGGCGGAGGTCTCGGCATAACATATAACGGCGAAACGCCGCCGAACCACAGCGAATATGCCGCAGCGGTTCTTGAGGCCGTCCGTGATCTGGACGTTACCCTGATATTTGAGCCGGGCAGGAACATTTCCGGCAACGCAGGGGCGCTGGTGACCCGTGTGCTTTACACAAAGGACACAGAAGCCAAGCATTTCAAGGTGGTTGATGCCGCCATGAACGATCTGGCCAGACCGTCACTTTATGACGCATACCACTCTATCCTTCCCGTTCGTGAGACGGATGCGAAGATAAAATGCGATGTGGTTGGGCCCATATGCGAGACAGGAGACTTTCTGGCTCGTGACAGAGAGGCCGCAGACGTACCAGTTGACGGGCTTTATGCCGTTATGAGCGCAGGTGCTTACGGAATGAGCATGTCCAGCAACTATAACTCACGCCCCAGAGCGGCGGAAGTGCTTGTGTCCGGCGGAAATTACTTTATAATAAGGCGAAGAGAAACTTACGCAGACTTAACAGGACCGGAATCAGTTCCGGCTTTCCTTAGAACAGGTAAAAATATATGAGAAAAATCCCCTTCTACAAAATGAGCGGTTCAGGAAACGACTTTATCATCATCGACAACCGTGACGGCAGGATGGACGGCATCAACCTTGTTGATTTCGTTGTAAAAACGTGTGCCAGATGCGTGTCTGTGGGTGCGGACGGACTTTTTCTGATAGAGGCTCCGAAGCAGGGGACGGATTTTTCATGGCAGTTCTATAACTCCGACGGTTCTGTGGCAGAGATGTGCGGAAACGGTTCACGCTGTGCCGCCCGCTTTGCATATCTGAACGGTATCGCAGGCAAAAAAATGTCTTTCGAAACGCTGGCAGGCATAATAGAGGCCGAGATAAAAGACGAGCCGGATGTTAAAGTGCGCATGACCGAGCCTAAAGACTACAAGGAATCATACACCCTCGATGTTGAGGGTGAAAAGATAGAGGTGAACAGTGTGAACACGGGAGTGCCCCACTGCGTCATCTTCAGCGATGATGTGGAGAACGCCGACCTTAAAAAATTCGGCCCCGCACTGCGCTACCACGAATACTACAAACCCAGAGGCACGAACGTGAACTTCTGCGGTGTCGACGAGAACGGATATCTCAGGGTGAGAACCTATGAGAGAGGGGTTGAAGGCGAAACAATGGCTTGCGGAACAGGTTCTGTCGCATGCGCCATGTTCGCCGTTTCTAAAGGACTTCTGAAAAGCCCCGTCACCGTGAAGACAACCAGCGGGAAACTGCTGAAGGTATATCTGGAAGACGGAAAGGTGTATCTGGAGGGTGAAGCCAGAATCATCTACACCGGCGAGCTGAACGAAGAAGCTGTTAACTATTAAATTATTTATAGAATAAACCGGAGGATATCCAATGTTTGAAGGCAGTATTGTTGCCATTGCCACACCTTTTAAAAATGACAAAGTTGACGAGGAAGCTCTGAGGAATCTGGTTGAATACCAGATCGCAAAAGGAACTGACGGTATCGTTCCCTGTGGAACCACAGGCGAATCCGCAACCCTGACCCACGACGAGCATTGCAGAGTTATAGATATAGTTATCGACCAGACAAAGAAACGTGTGCCCGTTATCGCAGGCTCCGGCTCAAATTCCACACATGAAACAGTGTATCTCACTGAACATGCTAAAAAAGCCGGTGCAGACGGTGCGCTCATCATCACACCTTACTACAACAAACCTACTCAGGAAGGTCTCTATCAGCACTTTAAACATGTTGCTGAGCGTGTGGACATCCCGATAGTAATGTATAACGTTCCCGGCAGAACATCCGTTAACATGCTTCCCGATACGGTCAACCGCCTTTCAAAGATCCCTAACATCGTAGCCATTAAAGAGGCCAGCGGTTCTATGGATCAGGCGGGAGCAATCCTTTCCGGCGCAGAAAAAGGCTTCGGTCTGCTGGCGGGCGAAGACTCGCTTTACTTCCCCCTTATGTGCATCGGAGCAAGCGGCGTTATCTCCGCATCAGTGAACGTTTGCCCCGCAGAAGCGGCGGCACTTTACGATGCATACGTTGCAGGCGACATGAAAACCGCAAGGGAACTGCATTTCAAACTGCTTCCCCTGTTCAATGCGCTGTTCCTTGAAACAAACCCCATCCCCGTTAAAAAGGCTCTTGAGCTGATGGGACTCATCGGCCCCGAGATCCGTCTGCCCCTCATCCCCATGACAGAGGCAGGGACGGCGAAACTGACAGCTGTTATGAAACAGGTCGGAATCATATGATCAAAGTTGCAATGGTAGGTGCGGCTGGAAAAATGGGCCGCCGCATCATAGCTCTTATAAACGAAGACGACAGATGCACCGTTTCGGGTGCGCTGGAGCACGCATCATCCTCCTTTCTGGGACACGATGCGGGCGAGGTGGCCGGCATAGGCAAAATAGGCGTGACCATCACTTCGGATATGCAGGAGGCGCTGGGCGGATGTGACGTTTTCATCGACTTCACAGGCGCAGAGCCCACAATGCACAATCTGGATGCCTATGCGAAGATAGGAAAGCCTGTGGTGATAGGCAGCACAGGACTCAGCGCCGCTCAGACCGAAAAGGTCAAAGAGCTTGCGCAGAAGATCCCCGTGCTCTTTTCGCCCAACATGAGCCTCGGCGTAAACCTTACGTTCAAGGTTCTGGAGATGGTGTCCAAGGCCATCGGCGAAAGATACGACATTGAGATAGTGGAAGCCCACCACAGACTTAAAAAAGACGCACCCAGCGGCACGGCAATGAAGATGGGCGAGGTTATCGCAAACGTCCTCGGCCGTGATATTGAGAAGGACGGCGCATACAGCCGCCACGGACTCATAGGCGCAAGAACCGACAGAGAGATCGGCATGCAGACTCTGCGTGCGGGCGATATTGTCGGCGAGCATACTGTGATGTTCTGCGGACAGGGCGAACGCATCGAAATAACTCACAGGGCGCACACCAGAGACACATTCGCCAGCGGAGCGATTTCCGCTGCGGCGTGGCTTGCGGGTAAGCCTGTCGGGTTTTATAATATGTTTGATGTATTAGGACTTTAATGAAAAGGGGGGCTTCGGCCTCCCTTTTTTTGCCGTATGAGCACTCCTGAGGCGTATGCCGAAGAGTCTCGCCATGAGATTTGTTACTGCGAACGAAGTGAAGCAGTCTTCCAAGTGTAGAAAGCCGGAATGTAAATCCCCCTTAATCCCCCTTTATCAAAGGGGGAAATATGAAACTCCCTAGTGCAGAATCTACCAAAAGCAGCGGAGTTTTCCAAGTTCAGATATCCCGCCGCTTAAGTACTCCTGATGTGGAAGTTGATGCTATTTTGTCCGTTTCATCCGTCACAAAGACATCAGATCCCTGTCATCCTGAGGCGTATGCCGAAGGATCTCAAACGCAGAGATTCTTCGTTTCACTCACTAGCCGAAGGCTGTATGAGTCTACTTCTAATTAATTGTCGAATAGAATGACCGAGAAACTAAACGTCTTCACGAACCCTGCAAGGGTGAAGTGAGCTTCCAAGTCTGGTGTGCGTGATGGTTAGTTAGTCTAGGGGTGGTAGACTGCTTAAGTCACTCTGAGGCATCGCCGAAGAGTCTCGCCATGAGATTCGTCACTGCGAACGAAGTGAAGCAGTCTTCCAAGAGTAGAAAACCGGAATGTAAATCCCCCTTAATCCCCCTTTATTAAAGGGGGAAATATGAAACTCCCTATTACGAGGTTCGCAATGCCGAAGTGAACAGCCGCAAAGTGAATATTCACATTTCCTGCTATATTAATAATAAACTAAATGCCTGTTAAATTTGCCTAACATTAAAAATGCTTTTAAACCAGTTCCTTAACTCAAAGACAGAAAATTATGTAAACGATATTTACATATTGCGGCAATAACGGACTGTAATATGTTTAACACCAGAGGATAGAAAAAGTCCGATTATGAAGCCAAACAGAAAAACAGGCGTAAGCCTGCAGCCTAAGACTTTTTCATCCTATAGACACCCTTAAGTTGTGATTTGCTGTCTTATTATCAGAGACATGGGAGGAAGCAAATGTGATTGTTAAGCGGCTAGGGTGCTTGTGATCACAGGAGATTTCGCCCGATTATGGGCAAAGCAGAAGGCGGAGGCCCTGAAACCTCCGCCCTTTTTTTATATACGGACAGAGCTGACCAGTTCTTCCCAGCCCGCCGAATCCTCTTTAACATATCCGGTAACACTTTCATACCATACTGTCTTTTGTCCGCTCTTGATGCTGAACCAGCGCCAGTCGTGGAGCCTGTTCAGAAGCAGTGCCGTTTCTTTGCCCATAGCTCCTGCCAGATGTACAACGGACGTGTCGGCTGTTATCACCATATCAAGATTGGCTATGACGGATGCAGTGTCGGCAAAATCGTTTATATGTGGTCTGAGATCATTTATTGAGGGATGAAGCGGTGCATCCGGTTCCTGTTTTGAGATGTAGTGGAGTTTTATGCTTTTATCAAACAGGGGATCGAAGGCCTCTTGGGGGATGGTTCTGGTTTCGTGCTTTATGTGTGACTTATCCGTGGCGAAAGCGATCCCCACGTTTTTCACCGACCTGTCAAAAAGATGAGCAGTTTTGTCTGCATCTGCCTTAAGATATCCTGCGGCACGGGGCATTGTTTTGGCTCTTACGTTCTGCACCAGAGGCAGGCTGAGAAGCGGTGAGTGACAGTCGAATTTTTCGAAATTTTCTGTTACCACTGTAACAAAGTCGGGCATGTTTGCACTGATCAGCGTGTGCAGTTCCGGCTGAACACGGAGAATTACCCGCTCAGGGCTGTATTTCTGCATATCAAGGACAAAACGGACAAACATCAGGGTGTCGCCGAAGCCGCCCAGACCGTCCTTTTCATCATAAATATAAATGGTTTTGCCTTTCAGGTCAGCGCCTCTCCAGAGGTTCTTTTCTTCTCCCTGCATTATGTGGGGCAGGTGTTTCAGTCTGGATTCCAGAAGTTGAAAACCTTTTCTGAAGTCTTTGTTTCTGAGGGTTATAAGCGCCAGATCCACTTTTTCTCTGTGAAAGTCGGGTTTGCCCGCTGTCAGTCTGCTCAGCATTGCGGCGGCGGCGTTGTATTCACCTTTTTCATAGAGTGCTATTGCGCATCCCCTAAGAGCATGAGGATTTTCGGGAGCTAATCCCAGAGCCGCCAGAAAGCATTCTGCGGCATCGTCATATTCGTTAATCGTCAGGAAAAGGTTTCCGACGTTTATTATGGTGTTGGCATTTTTCGGGTTCAGGTCGAGGGATCGGGAGAAATAGAGCTTTGCGGAGTCATAGTCGCCCTTTGCTTTGCAGATGAGTGCAAGGTTTGAATAGGCGTCAGCCTGATTGGGGTTTATGACTATTGCATTGCGGATGAAATATTCCGCCTCGTCCAGCATCCCGTGCTGACGGTATATTTCGCCCAGATTGTTGCTGAAGTCGGCATTTTTCGGGTCAAGCTCAAGAGCACGCCTCAGGTGTTCGATTGCCTCAAAATGTGTGCCTTGAGAATATTTTATCATTCCGAGATAAAACCATGCCTGCGCATCGTGGGGTTTAACCTCGATAACGGTTTTATACAGTTTTTCCGCCGCATCCAGTTTGCCTTCTTTGTGGTACTGGGTGGCAACGTGGAGCAGCTGTTCGGGGGTTGCATTGTGCATTTTCACATCCGCATCTGTTTTTTAAAGGATATCACATCTGCCCGTTTATGACAAACAATAGAATGTTTTCAATCGTTTATTGGTTAATCAGAATAATTATAATTTAATAATATATTTCCATGATTGTAAAAATCTGAGAATCTCGTTTGTGAGCTAATGTTTATAATGGTATAATATGTGAAACCCAAAAGGAGGTTCATATGTTCAGGAAAATTTTAATTTTCGGCCTTCTTACACTGTTTCTGACAGCACTTTACGGCTGCGGCGGAGGAGGCGGCGGCAGCGACAGCCCTGCTCCGACATCCGAAGTGACTGTCAAAACCACTATTGAAATGAGCGGAGTATCATCTGCCGTAGTAAGAGCGGCAACGGACATAATAGTGACCCTTACACTGCCCGACGGAACAGAGGTACGGATGACCAGCACTGGCAACGGAAATGAATATTCCTGCTCAGTTGCTTATCAGGAGGGAGATCCTGTGTTCATAAAGGCTGTGTATGGCGATCTCGTGCTTAAAAACTTCTTCGAGTCCATAGACGTATCGGGCGCAACGGCCGATCTGGGTGCAACAAACCCTTTGACCACTCTCTATGTCGACGTTCTTGAGTCGATGGTCGAGGCGGTTGACAGTACGGTGACCCCGTCGAATATTATCAGCTATCTGCTTGAGGGAGTTAAAGAGGCAACACTTGCCATCGACGTTATCTCTGTTAAAGAGGAGGTAACCGACACCGGCAATACTCAGTATGCCACACTTCAGCAGGCGTACACTGCGGCAATAAGTTGGGACAGCGCAGGAAACGCACAGGCATATGAAGCCGCCATGAATCAGGTCATAGCTGTCGTTGAGGCAGGCGGCATAGAAATACCCGTAACAGAGAACGAGAAGGCAGCAATTGAAGCAATGGCGAACAATATCGTCAGCAGTTTCTACTCAGGCAACATTTCTGTTCTCACAGGAATGATATATTCCCAGAATTTCATGGACTACGGCTATAACGCAACGGATTTCATAGCCGACATGACGGCCGGTGAAGAGGAGATCCCTGCCGGAGTGACTGTTTCCGTGGTGAAAGCGGAAGCCCTTGCAGTCAAGATGACCTCAGACGATCCGGCCTATAACACTCTGAAAGAGCAGGGCAGTCTGATGTACCGCATACTTATGAACAACCATGTCAGAGCCACGCTGGGCGGACAGGTTGTTTATGAAGAGGCATACGACGACCAGAAGGCGGGAGATGCCGGAATGATCCTGCAGAAGATAAACGGCACGTGGTATATCAGAGGAAATCAGGAAAGAGCTGATTTCTGGGCAACCTTAAACACTGACGCAGGCTGGAGCTCAAGATACGCATATATTTCCGCCTGCGAAGGAACCACCAACATCACATCCGGAACCGTAACATCCAACGGATTCACCGGAACGGCTGCTCTGGCTGTCAACCCATATGACACCGAGTGCAAGAGCGTTCAGGTATTTGAAAACGGAGAGGTCTGGACATGGAACGGCAGTCAGTTCACCAGAACGGGAACAGTCAGCCTGAACGGTGGAAATCTCTGCGGCAAGACCGTTACATACTCTCTGGCCATGGCCGACAGCTCAACCGTTACGAAAACCATGACACTGCCTACATGTGTCAGTAAGGCAGTGAGCATTTCAGTTGTTAAAAACAACGACGGTTCCGTTACGGCCACCTATTCGGCTCCCAATGATGAAGATATCAGTGAAGTTAACCTGATGGTCGAAAGATCACCTCAGACATCTGCAAGCGAAATCATTCTTGAAAAAGAGAATCTGCCGTTTGCAAGCACTTCATACACATTCAATGCGTCACTCTTCCAGTCCGGCGGTGTATATTCTTTCAGACTCATGTACACAGACAAATACCGCAGGCAATATTCTCCGTCAGCAGCGCAGCTGGCCTATTAAAGGCTGATTCTGAGAGGGCGGGCAACCGCCCTTTCTCTTTTGCATATTTTTTAACCACCCAATATGTATTGACTAATTGATTAAATTTTACATAGTATAACTATCAGCAAAAAAAAGGGGTGGTTTTTTGCAGACGATAGTACACGCAAACATATTTGAAATGCTGGCCGCAGATCTGGACATATCCGAAAATACCCTGCGTGATAAGCTCATGGCACAGGGAGCCCCGGAGTTCGTTAAATATCTCAGGCTGAATGGCGTCTGCATGTTCACCCACTCAATGCCCATGGCCTCCGAGCTGAGGGATATGGGCGGCAACATCCTTATAAACAAAGACATTCCCATCGACAAATACATCGAGTCCCTTCTGGAGAGATACGTTGTCAATCCAGGTTTCATGACCACTTCCGTTTCAGTTCAGGCGTCTGATGATGTTCTGGAGCTTTACAGGCTCAGGGTGAACTCACGTATTGAACGCTCCCTTGAGAGGGTGAAGAGCAGCGGAGGGAAGTTTAAAAGCTTTCACGAGTATGTGGATTTAAAGACCGGAATCAGCAGAAATTTCAGCGGTTTTGTGGACAGGCTTCTGGACAATGCAAAGGGTATATCTGTTATGCTCAGGATGGTGAAAAATCTGGACAGTCACATGGAGATGTTCTCAAACACAGTGCACACGACCTTTCTGGGGATGATTGTAGCATCAATGTATATGAGCAGGGCTGAGAATCTGGCCGAGAAGGATTATTTTCTGCATAATATGACCTTCACCACCTTCATGCAGTATTCAGGGATTTTTTCCGGCTACGCCCTTGAAGATTCCGAACCTGCGCTGAAATGTCATCAGTCGGCGCAGATTGCGGCCGAACTTTGCCGTGACCCGCAGGTTTATAAAGCGATACTCCATAGATACAGCTACAGAGATGCAGACGGAACGGCCGTCTTCAACATTCAGGACAACTCCGGAAACCCGTTCATGCGGATACTCATGACGGTGAACCTGTTTGTTGATATAGTCAAAAAGAACAGATACACAACCGGAAGCATTGAAGTGCACAAGGTTATGTATGAGCTGGCGTACTCAGGATATGCCGACATAGAGATAGTGAAGCTTCTGGGCAGACTGTTTCTGCCGGCGATGAAACAGCAGCTTCTGGAATATGCGTTTAAGCTGAGACAGGCATGCCCCAAAAGACCCCTTGTGTGGGGGATAACGGGTGACGGAATGCCGGTCAGGCTCATATGCGACAAGGAATGTGCCTATGCCGGGCTTCACAAGACATTCATTCCAGCAAACCAGATACTCCATACCGATGAGGGTGATTTCCAGACCGGAGCCATCGCCGGAATCTATTATCCCTGTGAGTTCCTCACCGATAAAATGCGGGTCTACTACAACAATCTGGCGGAAAAAGCCTAGTTTTCAGGCTTTATTGCATCTTCCTCTGCGATAGCAGCTTCAGGAATTACGGTTTCCACGTTCACTTTCATATTATATTTAAAATTTGCCGAAACAAACTTCGTCAGCATATTCATCTCTTCCGCTGAAACAGGTGTCTCTCTGATAACCTTCAGCCTGAGGGTTGCAGTGTTGTCGGAGCTGAGCAGTACCGCATAGTCGGTTATCTCGGCGGGAGCCAGCAGTTTGGCTATCTCAGCCCTGATATCCCTTGTTTTTTCCCTGAACTTATCCGAAACCTCGGCTATATTCAGCTCAACAGGTTCCGGCTGAGCCTTTACCACAGTGCGGGTGTTGCTAACCAGATCCTCTTTCAGAGCCACCTGAGTGATGTGGATGTCGCTCTTTTTGCCCAGTCTGTTTTCAATCTCTGCTTTCAGCACAAGGGTTTCGTCATGTGTCAGAGGCTTGCTGGCGGCCAGAGCAAGGTTGAGGTTCAGCGTATCCTTGTTCATACTGTAGCTGACGTTGAACACCGTGGCATTTTTTATGTTGCCCACTGCCTGATTAACTATTCTGCGGATTTTCAGGTTCTCCACCGACTGCTTAAGTGTGAAGGAGAGAGGAAGGCAGATGAGCAGGATGAGTGCGACTATCATTGTGAGACGTTTCTTTATGTAGTTGAAGTCCTTGAGGTGCTGAAAATACTGGTTTCCGAACAGGATGCCGCTGAGTGCCGTTGTGGCGACTATTGCCGCAAAGTTGGTTGCAAACAGCAGGAACGAACCCACGGAAACCGCCCAGTTGCCCGTGCCTATGCCGAAACCCACAACGCTTAAAGGGGGAATGATGGAAGTTGCTATGGCAACCCCGGTGAGTATGGAAACTGCGTTGGCACGCTTCGACAGGTAGCTGACCGAGACAGCCAGACCGGAGAAAACCGCTATGAAGAGGTCATAGAGGTTAGGTTTTGTTCTGGCCAGAATCTGTTCGTTCAACTCGTTCAGGGGTGATATGAAAGAGAGCACAGCGGCGGAGAGTATGACATACACAAGGCTTTTGCCTATGGTTGTCAGCGACTGTCTTATGAGTTTTGTTTCCGATGTTATGTATGCGAATCCGAAGCTGATTATCGGCCCCATAAGAGGGGAGATAAGCATTGCACCGATTATCACCGCAACGCTGTTGGTGATAAGTCCGAAAAGGGCTATGAAGTTTGCCAACAGCAGAAGAACCGTGTAGCTTTTTGTCATCTCGGACTGGGCATAAATCTCTTCAAAAAACGAAGGATCGCTGTCTATGTTGAAAAACTGAAGAAATCTCTCGAATTTTGTCATTCCGCACCCCTTATGACTCTAATGTTACCATGTAATTTGTAATTCTGAAATAAATGTATCAACTGCAATTTTCAGCAGAAGAGTAAAAATACCTATGAGCCGTTAAGATATTTTTCTGAACCCAAACGGTAATGCGCCTGATTTTCAGGTTTATATGCCTGTGGTAAAGTCGCAGCTGTTAAAACAGTTATCTCATCAGCTCCGGGGGAGGAGCTGGCCTCCATAGATCACGGGGCGGCATACCGCCCCTGCTCTTGTCCGGACGGAGAATGACGCATGAAAAGACATGGTGACGGTTTTATTTATCTTTTTGCCGTTAATTTCCTGATTACTTTCGGTTTTGCAGCCGGAGACAGTCTCTTTTCGATCTATTTTCAGGAAAAAGGGGCTGGAGGAATGATTCTCGGGTTGGCGTTCACTCTGTATTCCCTCTCAAAGATAGGTACCGGTCCACTCATAGGCAAGCTGGCGGACAGATTCCGAGCTGACTTCATAATGTTTTTTGCGCTGGCTGTTTATGCTCTGATAGCAGTTTCTTATGTTTTTGTTCAGGACAGAAACCTCATTGTGGTCATGCGCATACTTCAGGGGGCAGCCTGCGGCATGTTCCGCCCTGTGATGGTGTATCTTCTCAACGGTATCGGGGAGAATACAGACGGTAAACTCTTCGGACGTTTCGATCTTGCATTTTACGCTGCTCTTGCAACAGCTCCTCTTGCCGGAGGGCTGATAGCCGAGCACTGGGGCATGAGCGGTGTTTACATATTGGTTTCCTTTTGCTGTCTGACAGCACTTTTCCTCTTTTTCCTCTTTTCAGGGCTTCATAGTTCAGTTCCAAAATTCTGTTTCAAGCAGACACCTCAAAAAAGCGGCCGCAGACATTCTGTCCTCTTGGCATACATTTTCTGCCGGGGGTGGGGGATAGCGTCTGCGGCGGCGTTTCTGCCTGTGTATCTGAGCGGCATAGGTGCATCCGTGTCCCAGACGGGAGCCATACTCTGTGCGGCTTCCGCAGTGACGGCCTTTATGCTGCCGTTCACGGGTTCTATGGCGGACAGCTTCCGCAAGGAGACGCTGGTTATTGTGGGAGGAGCCGCAAGTTCGTTCATTCTGATGCTTTTTCCGCTTGTCCCTTCATATCAGGGCTTGTTTGTACTCTCCCTTGCGGGAGGTTTCTTCAGCGCAGTGTCACAGCCTGCCTGCTCGGTTCTGCTTATCAGCAGAACGGAACGTGCCGTTCTCGGCGTTACCCTCGGCAGGTTCAATGCAAGCATGAATGCAGGGTTTGCCGCCGGACCGCTTGTCAGCTCACTCTGTTACACTCTCTGGGGAGTCTCTTCAGTATTTCTGGTTTCCGGGCTTCTCGGTGCGGCATCGTCCGCTCTTTTCTGTCTTGGCGGTCTTGGTGAGGATTGCCGTTATAGCTCTGTCGAATAGGTAAATTCCCCTATTGTTCGGCGATTAATTCCCTATGGTTTTTTTAATGATTGGTAATGAACATTAAAATGGGTTTCATCGTTTTTGCGCCAATCGGCGGCGCTATTGAAAATAATCCCTCCTAAAGTATACTATAGTGGAAATAAACATGATTTTTTAGTTTTTATTACCGTTCTATAGGAGATACACCATGACCGATGCGGAGATTATTGAGGGATTAAGGCAGGAGATATCCATGGTCAAAGCGGCATACAATGAGCTGCTGAACGATGAACGGAGAAAGATGCTGATGTTGGATGACGTGCCACTGGGGGAGATAGTACTTGATCCCGACAGCAGAATGATAGGTGTTAACAAGGGATTTGAGGAGTTTCTCGGTTACTCCCGAGAGGAGTTTCTCTCCATGCGCTTTCACGATCTGCTGGCAGAGGGTGTCGATATCCACGAATCCATTTTTCCCGTTTTTAAGAGAACGGGAATTGTCAAAAACATCACATGGAAGATGAAGAAGAAGAACGGGGACGTTATAACGGTTCTGCTTTACGGAAGGGCGGTTTATGATGCCGACGGAAATTTTGCACAGGCGAGGGGAATAATTCTCAACATCACGGACAGGGTGAACGCTGATGAAGCACTCAAGAAATCTGAGCAGGAAAAGGCACTGATTCTGGACGTTATGTCCGACTGCATAATATATTACGATACCGATATGAGAGTGATATGGGCCAACAGGGTGGCTTCAAAGCTTTCGGGGATACCTGTTGAAAATATAGCCGGAAAATACTGCTACGAAATATGCCATAAAGAAAAGGGCTTCTGCAGGGGCTGTCCTGTGGGGCATCCCATGATGTCAAAAGAGCCTCAGTCGGGCGAAGTGCGCGCGGCTGGGATGGTGTTCCATATTCTCACCCACCCTGTGCTCAGTGAGAAGGGTGATTTCGTAGGGCTGGTGCAGGTCATCAGAGATATCACCGAACAGAAGATGCTTGAACGGCAGATTCTGGAGATGCTGAGCAATGAACGCAAGAAGATAGGCAACGATCTGCACGATGGGCTTGGACAGGTGCTCACGGGGATTTCGTTTCTTGCCACTGCGCTTCAGCAGGAGCTGAAGCATAAACTGCCCTCAGAATCTTCATCTGCATCGGATATAGTGGAATACACCAAGAAAGCTCTGAACATGATGCGCAGCGTGATAAACGGTTTATGCCCTGTGAGTGAGGATGAACAGGGACTGATGTCCGCACTGGAGAACATGGCATCGGGCGTTGAGAAAATCTACGGAATAAAGTGCGGCTATGTATGCAGAAAACCGGTCATAATTGCGGATTATGAAGTTTGCAACCACCTCTATTTCATCGCCCATGAGGCAATGACGAATGCTGTGAAGCACAGCGGCTGTTCGCAGATAAACATCTTTATAACCAAA
Source organism: Seleniivibrio woodruffii (assembly GCF_004339245.1). NCBI lineage: Bacteria > Pseudomonadati > Deferribacterota > Deferribacteres > Deferribacterales > Geovibrionaceae > Seleniivibrio > Seleniivibrio woodruffii. The sequence continues at coordinate 169,033 of NZ_SMGG01000006.1, read as the reverse complement.
AATTTTGATCAGCTCAGGCTCGAAATCAGCGACAACGGAGTCGGAATGGCGGACTGCAGGAAAAGTCTGAACGGGCAGGGTCTTCGTATAATGAAATACCGGGCGTCCATAATCGGGGCGGATATAGATATCATAAACAATATAAGCGGCGGGACTTCGGTGATAGCCACCATGAAGGTGCCGCATGGTGAGGAATCTGATGAGCAGTGAAAAAAAGTACAAGGTCTTTCTGGTTGATGATCATGCCATTGTGAGAGAAGGGCTTGCAAAACTCATAAATCAGGAAGAGGATATGGAAATATGCGGATCTGCGGATGATGCTCCGGTTGCGCTGAACATGCTGTTCAATATTGAACCGGATATAGCTATCGTGGATCTTTCGCTGGCATCATCCGATGGACTTGATCTCATAAAGAGCATAAAGGCCCGCTATCCGAACGTCCACATTCTGGTTCTCTCCATGCGGGAGGAGCTTGTTTTTGCCGAAAGATGCGTCCGCGCGGGAGCGTCGGGATATATCATGAAAAGCGAGAAGCCCACGGCAATAATCGATGCCATGAGAAAGATAATCAAAGGCAAGATATATTTCAGCGACAGGATGACTGAGCATGTTCTGAACAAGGCAATGAATCTGAAGAACTGCCATGACAGAGATGTGGTTGAAACGTTGAGCGACAGAGAGTTTCAGGTGTTTCAGCTCATAGGCAACGGATTTGCGTCGAAGCAGATAGCCGAAAATCTGAACCTGAGCGTGAAGACCATTGATGCATTCAGGGAGAGCATGAAACACAAGCTGGGGCTGAAAAGTTCCGCAGAACTCACACAGTTCGCCATCAAGTGGGCGCATTATCAGGATATCATCTCCTGAGAACATAGGGAAATCTACCGTAAGACCATAGGTTATACACTCTTTTATGTATCAGGGAAGTCAGACATCCGTTAAGTGAAATCTTCCGGTATAAAAGGTAATCAGCCTGATAGATTGCATAACGATCCTCAAATATTATGCGGGTATGGGTCACGAACCCGTGTAATCTTAAAGGAGGATTGCAATGCAGAGATTTATTAAGCAATTTATTCTGTTAACGGCAGTTGCCGTTTCCGCTTTGGCAGCCGCCACGGCATACGCCAAAGACAAAGTTTATGAAGCCGACGTGGTGGTTGTGGGTGCCGGTTCATCCGGTCTTTCCGCTGCGGTTTCGGCAGCGTACTCCGGTGCGAAGGTCATTGTTCTAGAGAAACAGGACATGGCGGGCGGCAGTTCAAACCTTGCCGAAGGTCTTTTTGCTGTGGAGACTGACGAACTCCGCAAAAAATCTGTAACCCTTACACCTATGGAGGCATTCAAACACTCCATGGAGTTCAACCACTACAGGGCAGATTCCAAACTGGTTCACCTCTATCTTAACGAAGGGAAAAACACAATCAACTGGCTGAAAGAGCAGGGTGTGGAATTTGATCCTATCAAAATATCCCCCACCGAAGCTCCCGTATGGCACCTTGTGAAAGATAAGAACGGCATCCACCACGGCGCATCACTCATTGCTACAATGGTGGGCAAAGCCAACGAACTCGGCGTTAAAATTCTCTACTCAACTCCCGGAAAAAACCTCATCATGAAGGACGGAAAAGTTTCCGGTGTTGAAGGTACAAACGATAAAGGCGACAGAGTTCTTGTCTACGCCAAAGCAGTGATCCTTGCTACAGGCGGTTTCCCCAACAGCAAAGAGATGATTGCTAAACATACAAGATTCAATGCTGATTCAGTGTTCGCCACTGCTCCCCTTGATAAGACAGGCGACGGCATCAACATGGCTCTTGCGGCAGGCGCAGACAGCGAAGGCTGGGGACTTATGCTCCACCCCGGAACAAAAAGACCCCTTGGCCCCATGTTCGCTATGACATGGCAGCCCTCTCTCTGGGTAAACAAGTATGGCAAACGCTTCGTTGATGAAGACGTTGTTTACAGCTTCGCAATGGCAGGCAACGCCATCGAACGTGAAAGAGACCACGCAATCTGGACTGTGTTTGATGATGCCACAGTTAAATACATAGCCGAACAGGGTATCGACAATGGACTCGGCGTTCTTATCCCCCTCGGCACAAAACTTCCCAACCTTGTGGACGAGATGAAGGGCGAGAAAGCGAAAGGCAATAAAGACGTTGCCATAGCTTCCAGCATCGAAGATCTGGCAAAACAGATGGGTGTTGACCCCAAAACACTTGCTACAACAGTGAAAAACTATAACTCCTATATAGTTAATAACGTTGACCCTGAGTTTGACAGAGACACCAGAAAGATGACTCCCGTTAAAACAGGAAACTTCTATGCTATAAAAGTTTACCCCTATTTCTTCGTATCTCTGGGCGGAGCCCGTGTTAACGAGAAAATGCAGGCCATCAATGACAAAGACGAACCCATCAACGGTCTTTATGTTGCAGGATGCGACGTGGGCGGGCTTTACGGTGACACATACACCCTGTGGGCATCCGGTTCTGCTTTCTCATTTGCTGCAACATCCGGCAGGATTGCAGGTGCCGACGCTGCGAAATACATTAAAACAGTTAAATAAGGAGTGCTGATATGAAATGCAGAAAACTTATAACAGCTCTTCTTGCGTCGGTATTTGCGTTCTCAGCTATGGCGGCGCATGCCACTGAAGGCGGAGGCGGTGCGTATCCCAACGGTGCCGAAGATACAATGGCGGGAGCTATCCCCCCGTCAGGATTCTATTACCTGAACTACCTTAACTATTACACTGCGGACAGTCTGCGTGATAAAGACGGGGATAAGCTGCCTGTGGATTTCAAACTGAAAGTGGTTGCCGATGTGCACAGGTTTGTCTATGTGACCAAAAAACAGCTTTTCGGCGGTAATATCGGCGTTCAGACACTTATTCCCGTGGTCTATATGGATGCCAAAACACCGGGCGGAAGCGACAATGCTTTCGGAGTGGGCGATATCGACTTCGGCGTGAACCTCTCATGGCATTCAAAAAACCTGCATCAGGCTGTTGCGCTGGATATCATCACTCCCACAGGTGCGTATGATAAAAATGACATAGCCAACATCGGCAGGAACTATTATACGTTCGAACCTGCATACGGCATATCATACGTTTCCGACAGCGGTTATGAAGTGTCTTCAAAGTTCATGTACGACATAAACACGGAGAACAATGACACGGATTACAGATCAGGTCAGGAATTCCACTTCGACTATTTCACCGGAAAACATATCGGTCCGTGGACGGTAGGTCTCGGCGGTTACTACTACAAACAGGTGACCGATGACAAACAATACGGCAAGACAGTCGAAAACAACGACGGACAGGTTCTTGCCGTCGGTCCGACAATTAAATACGACTACAAAAACATGAGCTTCCATGTGAAGTATCAGAAAGAGACGATGGTCGAGAACAGACCTGAAGGCGATAAATACTGGTTCAAATTCGTATACGCCTTCTGATAGCAATTGAAGGTTCCTGTAGGCGGCGGGCGTTTTCCTGCGCCCGCCTTTTTAATAAGGTGAAAACAATGAAAAAAATTTACGGATACATTCTTATTATTATATTTGCGGCTATCCTTGCGCCTTTTTCGGCATCGGCGGCTAAAATCTCTTTCAAGTGCGCTGAATGTCACGAAAGTCCTGCAAATATTCTCCCGAAAGATCATGCTAAAAAGATGAAATTTGATGACTGTTTCACATGCCACGGACAGAAATCCCGGGCACTTAGCATCAAAGTGCATGCACAGCATCTGGCGGACAATCAGGATGCGGATACCTGCAAGTCCTGCCATACAGCCGACAAGGACAGCAACATCAGAATAAGCGGTACGAAGGAGCTTTATATTTCAGCCGAATACGGTTCGGAGAAGTTTCAAAGTCTCTATAAGAAGGGATCGCTGGGCAACTCACATAAAAATGCAGGGCTGACATGCCGTGATTGCCATCAGGCATATGACGATGATGAAGCGGACACAATGGGCGACAAATGCATCAAATGTCACGGTTCTTTTACAGAGATGAAGGAAAAGACCAAAAACAGCGGATACAAGGCTAATCCTCATACAAATCATTTTCCTACGCTCACATGTACCAAGTGTCACAGTATGCACGGTGATTTCAGAGATTACTGTGCGAAATGCCACCAGTGGGGCTACGTCTGGAAACAGAAGATAACCAAATAATCCGTGCGGGGTGTTTGCCCCGCTTTTTTTCTTTTTCATCTTCAAAATCTCCTGTTATACTCCCTTATGAAATTCAGAATATTTGCACTTCTGATTGTTCTGCTTATCGGTGCGGGGGTCTACTTTTTTGATGACATTCTGCGGCTGTCAGTTCAGGCCTCTCCGAAAACGCAGATGGTTCAGCCTGTGGAGGAACCCGTACAGATTACCGCTCAGACGGAACCCCTGCCGGAAAAGGAAGCTGAGAAAGTTACCATCGGCTCGGTGCTTAACCCTCTGGCGGAACAGTCACCATTTTACAGATACAGCTCAAAGGTTCTGCATAACGACCCTGCACTGGCGGAACTCACCGCAAGCATAACCGCAGGGTGCTACGGCGACGTGTACTGTCAGGTGCAGAATATATTCGAGCATATCAGGGGGAAGGTTCCATATGTGGGTGAACCTGACGGGGTTGAGAACATCCTTGCTCCCTATGAAACCCTTGCGAAGGGGGGCGACTGCGAGGATCTGTCCATTCTGCTGGCTTCCATGCTGAACACCATAGGGCTTCGACCCTATCTGGTGGTGGTTCCGGAGCACATGTACGTCATGGCCTGCGGGCTGAACGGCGGACAGGTGTTTCAGCCGACGCTCATAAACGTATTTAACCAGACCACACAGACGGGCGGCAACAAAGCCTTTATGATGGAACTGAAAAAGCTGGATCACGTTCAGATAGAGGCGGACGGCTCATCGCCGTTTGATATCACTGTTTTTCCGTCCAGATTCGAATATGAAAGGTACAGAGACAAAAAACAGGCCAACTATTATCCGGACTGCTCCGCAAAGGGCGTAATGAATTTCAGCAAAGAATGCCTTTTTTCAAGGGATAATGCAGTGCTGATGGTTTCCGGCAGCGAGCCTGTAGTGGTCTCCATGCGGGTTGATTCGGTGCGGATGCCCAATGTCAGGCAGTACCGCTACGACAATATGTCATGCATAATGCTCGACCCGTCATACAGGGGCAATGCCGCTGACATCGGCTCGGAAATGCCGAAAAATCTGCATGCCAGGAAAGAGGTTGTGAAGGCTTATTAGTTTATCTTCCGGTAGGTCTGAACGGCTCTGCCTCTGTTTCGCAGGCGCAGAAGTAGAAAATATACGGCCGGAGCGGTAAGGGTTGCGGCGGCTGTTATAAGCTGATTGTTCTGAACCGAATCCGCAGTGACCCCGGCAATGAGCATCAGAGCCAGCGGGGCGGCGTATACTGTCAGCAGTGAGCGCATGAAATTTCCGGTATCGATGGCTATTTCCACGTGGTCGCCCTTCGAAAGGTCACGGGCGTTTTTGAATGTTATCCGGACGTTGTTTCCGTCGGACATGGTGCAGGCGGATTTCTCTCCGCAGCCTGTGCAGGCGTGTTCTCGCATAACCTCCACGGTGGCGTTTTTCTGCTCGTCAACATGAATAACCACTCCCGTGTGTTTCAGCATCTGGCCCATCTTAAAACCTGCTCCTTATTATTCTGAAAATAACCAGCGACATTACCCCATAGTTTGCCGCCAGCAGGATGCTGTAAGCCAGAATGGATTCGTTGGCTGTGAGTTTCAGATATCCGCAGGCGGAGAAAAGCCCCACAATGGTCAGCGTGCGCATTATGTTGAACATGAGGAACATCTTCTGTTTGCCCAGAACTGTCAGTACGTTGACAATGGGCACAACAACGAACTGGGCGAGGAGTGAAACGGAGAGCATTGAGGCAAAAGTTCCCGACTGGTGCCATGCCTTGCCGAACACCAGAACAAAGAGCGGTTCACCCGCCAGCTGGAGCACGGCGAAGGGGAGCAGGCTCACCAGAAAAAGTTTTCCGGCTACTTTTTTCGAAAGGCTGTAAAGCTCCTTTGGGTTGTGGGCGCCTATCCTTGCGGCTTCGGCGTAATATGCCTGTCCGGCGGACACCCCGAAGAGTATCACCGGAAGCGACAGAACGGATGTTGCAAGGCCAAGCTGACCCACAGTGCCCATTCCGAACAGTTTGCCCGTCATAAGCAGGGGGATCTGGATGGAAAAGGTCAGAAGAAACTGCGAAGGCAGACGGTACATGGGGAAATCACGGTAGAGCAGGGCGGTTTTCAGCACCCTTTTAAGGTTTATGCTGCGGATTGATTTAGAAAGCGATTCCCGGAAGGCTTTGAAATATATAAAACTTCCGCCCGCCTGAGAATATGCCTGACCTATCAGAAGTCCCGTAACCCCGAAATGGGAGAATCCGGAGACTATCTTTGCCAACGCACCGAAGAACGACTGGATCATCTTTGTTTTGGCGATGGGTTTGAAAGCACGCTCACGGGTGGCGAAACTGCTCAGAGTCTCGTATATCCCGCCGAAGAACTGCGTCATCAGTATCAGCCAGATATAAGGCTGAAGACCGTCGGCGTTGGCGGCTTTAAAGATTATATCTCCTGCGAATATGAAAACAAGACCCGTTACCATGGTCATGAACGCAGTTATTGCAAAATTCATAACAATGATGTTCGCCGCCAGACAGCGGCTTTTGGGCAGGGGGATTGCGTATGAATAACAGAGAGTTGCAAGGGGAGCAATCAGCGATGTGAAGGCTATGAAGAGCGACATTGCGCCGAAGTCCTCTGGGGTGAACAGCCTTGTGACCACAAGCGATGCCAGAAACCCGATAGCCTTGGATGCTGTGGTTCCCGTGGCCAGAATGAGCATATTGCGGAAAACCCCCGCCGCTCCGTCGCCCTGCAGTCTGCTTTTAAGTCTATCGATGTATCTTTTCACTTAATTCAGCTTAACTTCTGAAACCAGATTTTCAAGCGGAGCGTCCGCCTTCAGCTTGTTTATTTTTCCGGATGCCTTGTCGAAAACAAATTTACCCTTTCCTTCGGACTGGGTTATGTTCTTCTCAGTGCCGTAGAAAACAAGGATCACCCCGTCGTGCACCGTGTCGTCCACACGGATGAACGGCATAGGGTGCATGGAGGATTTTATAATCTGATCCACCCTTTCGTCCATGGTCTGAAACTTTTTGACCAGAAGACTTCTGGATGCGATTATTGCTTTCAGCTTCGGATTCTTTGTGATATCCGGATTCATTTTTGCCAGCTTGCGTATCTTTTCGTCTGCGGCCTTTATGGTCTGTTCCAGTTTGTCCTTTTCGGCCATGGAACCTTCCAGCTTGTCCTCAAGGTTGTGCTTGACACCGACACATACTTTGAACTGCGGCCCCTGATCAAGTCCCAGTTTTCTTACATGTATTCCGGCAAAAGCCCTTATCTCACCGCCGCTGACAATTCCGTCGCCGGATGTGGCGATTATTTCGCCCTCGCTGTAGAGTTTTGAGTTAAGGCAGTAGCTTTTGATATTTATGGTCTGTCCGGCTTCGACAACTGAGTTTTCGATAAAACCTGCGGTGACGTGTCTTCCGGCTTTCAGAACGCACTTGCCGGTGGATTTTATACCTGTTTTCACAGTTATGTCGTCCTTTGCGATGAGCATAGCGTCCCGCACTATTCCCCAGACGATGATATTTTTGGCTTCAATGCTGAAACCGCTTAAAACGTCGCCTGAGACGGATACGGTTCCGTCAAATTTTATATTGCCCACCGAGTAGTCCACGTCGCCGTAGACCGAGTAGATAGGGTTAACGCTCAGTCTGTTGCTCTCGAATATCACATATCCGCCGTCCTTTGCGGCATATCCCTGACGCTCTTCATCAAAATAGACGCCTCGGCCTTTGTGGATTACGAGTTTTTTACCCTTCACCGCCGGAATTTTTTCTCCCGTGACCTTCGTCCCCTCTCTTCCGGCTGTTTCAGGATGGAAAGAGATTAGAAGCTGATTCTCCTCAACGGTGACAATGTGGTTAATATCCTTAAAGTCAACGCTGCCGTCCTCAAGCTCTCTCGGGCGTCTGTCGTCCAGATCGAAGTGGAGCTTCATCCATGCATCCTGACCGTTTTCGGCGGGCATGCCCTCTGCGGCCAGAACCTTTTCAACGATGAACCCTGCCAGATAGTACTGGATTGCGTGTTTAATGCTGTCCCAGTTCAGAAGTTCCTTATAGAGTCTTTTCTCTTTTATCAGATAGTTTTCGATGGCGTCGTTGTCCAGTGTCTTGCCTTTGTTTATGGCGGGAAAGAGCGAAAACTCGGCCTTCATTCCGCCGTCGTTTATGACCACTGCGATGCGTGAGTCGATGTCCATTTCGGTTTCGATCTCGATTGTGGCCAGATGCTCCTCATCAAGCTGTATTCTGATCCAGTTAGGCTCAATTCCGTATACATGCTCCAGAAGTTTTCTAAGTTCATGTTCGTTGTGGGGAGTCAGGGTTTTGAGGGTTGTTACAGGCATGATGTTGCCCTCTATTTGAGTTTGCTGAGAGCGCCCGCAAGCTTGAGTGCCCGCTGGTGTCCTCTGGACAGTTTAAGGCATGCCTCAAGCTGTTTCTTTGCGCTTGAAACATAGCCCGTCATGGCGAAGGTCTCTGCCAGAACGTATCTGTACTCCGGATCGTCCGGATTTATTACCATTGCCCATGCAAAGAGGCGTTTTGCTTCCTCTATTTTGCCTTCCTGCTGAAGTTTCAGTCCGTTTTCGAACAGTTTGTGGGCATCTTTTTCCGGTTCGTCGCTTATTATTGTTGAAAAAATCTCGTTATACATTCCCGTGTCGTTCATGGAGATGGACAGGATGCTCACCTCGCCCAGCAGCTCGCTTCCTTTGAAGATGTGAGCTATTGAGTTGTCGCCGTTGGACTTTTCCATAAAAATGGACATATCGCCCACCTCAACCTTGTCAAACTCCCGAACGTGCAGGCTGGTCATGTTTCTGCGGACATAAAGCTGGAGAAGCCCCACCGATTCTGTGAAAAACCGGCTTATGAAATCCATTTCGTTTTTGTAGCCAAGCACTCGCATGCGCTTGAAAACGGGGGTCATTGATGAGAAGTTGCTTAATATGATGTATCCGTAATCAGGATTATGGAAAGTTACATACAGGGTTCCGGAATCGTTCTCTATGGACGAGAGATGGAAGTTCGGGGGAATTTTAAGCCCGTAGCCGAAGGGGAGCGGTGTCACCTCTGTGCTGACGGGAGCCGCCTCAAGTGTGACGGTATTTATGGGCGGAGTGCTGTTCATGTCCTTCACACGCTTATAGAAATATCCTGCGGTCATGAAGGTCATCACCCATATGAAAAAGACGGTGACCCCGACAACGCTCCGCTTGTAGTCGAAGCGGAGTCTGAACTGTCTCTGGCCTATGTATAAGAGGGCGGCAATGAGGAACGCACCCTCGATGAATATTTTCCAGGGAGCGGGCTGAAAACCCAGCAGAAATACTCTGGCCATGAGCGCAGTCAGGCACGAATATAAGACGATACTGGCATAGTATCTGCTGTAAACCATTCCGCTGTAAAGAAGATATCCGGCATGCATCAGAAGGAAGCTGAAAAAGGCCGTGACTATGAAATAGAACACGGCAAGGTTTCTGCTTAAGCCGTCAAGCACCATGTCCGGATTCAGGGCATAGGTCAGTCCCGTGTCCGAAGCGGTCAGCATTCCGGCAAATATAAGAGTTGGTCCCAGAAAAGTGAATCCGGGGACTTTTTTAATGTAGCTTCTATATGCCATACTGTATTTTAACAAAAAAAGACAAATTTTAAAAGAAGTTAATCTCTGCTCATGATGTCGAGGTGTCTCTGCCAGAACTCCATCTTGGGTCTGTGCATGAAAAGATGTACCAGACTGAGCACAAAGAACAGATAGAAAAAGCGGACGTCGGCAGACACTATATATATGACGAGTCCGAACAGGGCTATGGTTTCAGCCATTCCCGCCGTTATGACGGAAGCGATCATAAGTTTTTTTCCGAGGTCGCAGGAGTGTCCGCATTTTCTGCTTAAAAGGGGCAGAAGAGCGTTTGACAGCGGGAAAAATACCACTGAAATGACGATGAAAACGATGCCCATTGTTTCCACAGTGGGTCTGGCAAGGAAGTAGTGGAGATTTAAATCAAATGATTCTGTAAGCGCAACAAACAGCGGATAAAGGAAAATTCCCACCGCCATGGATCTGAATGTTTTTACTGCCATATCAAAATAATTTTCAAATGTCATATTTCCCCCGTTGATATCTCTTTATAGCATGCACTAACAGCCGTGACAATATTATTAAAAAGCAAAAAAAGAGGAAATTAGTATTTGATATACGGTTTGCTGTATGCTAGATTATATGACTTAAATTTTTTAAGCCGCCCTGAACTTTTTCAGCGGCGTATTCAGAACCGAGGTGAAAGGTATGCGTAGCGACAGAACAAAAGTCGGCATAGACAGGGCACCCGCCAGAGCACTGATGTACGGCACGGGTATGCCTGAAAGCAGCATGGGCAGAGCGCACATAGGTATCTGTTCCAGTTTCACCGATCTCATCCCCGGACACGTGGGCATGAGAGACCTTGAAAGATACATTGAAAAAGGCGTTCACACAGGCGGCGGACACTCGTCCATCTTCTGCGTGCCCGGCATCTGCGACGGGATAGCAATGGGACACATAGGCATGCACTATTCCCTGCCCTCCAGAGATGCCATCGCCGATATGATAGAATGCGTTGTGGAAGCCCACGCACTTGACGGTGTGGTGTTTCTCACCAACTGCGACAAGATAACCCCCGGAATGCTCATGGCGGCTGCACGCCTGAACATCCCCTCAATAGTGGTTACCGCCGGCCCCATGGCCACGGGAAGCTACCGCATGCAGAAACGCTCGTTCATCAAAGACACCTTTGAGAACATGGCAAAATGCCGCACGGGCGAGATAAGCGAAGACGAAATGAAGAACATCGAACAGTGCGCATGCCCCGGACAGGGCGCATGTCAGGGTCTGTTCACGGCGAACACCATGGCCTGCCTTACGGAAGCCATGGGAATGTCCCTTCCCGGATGCGGAATGGCGCTTGCCGGTTCAGGTAAAAAACGCCGCATAGCTTTCGATTCCGGCGTTGCCATCTGCGAACTGGTGGAAAAGGACATCAAAGCCCGTGACATCCTTAACGAGAACGCATTCAGAAACGCAGTGATGCTGGACATGGCGCTCGGCGGCTCAACAAACACCGCTCTGCATCTTCCCGCCATTGCATATGAGGCGAAGGTTCCCTTCACCCTTGATCTGTTTGACGAATACAGCAAAAATACTCCCCACATCACAAGCATAAACCCCGGCGGTGAGTTCTTTATGGAGGACGTTGACGCTGCGGGCGGTATCCCCGCATTCCAGTACAGACTGCGTGACAGGCTGTTTGACAACCCAACGGTGTGCGGAAGAACAATCAAAGAGATAGCGAACTCAGCTATCGTATATGACGACGACATAGTCAGACCTCTCGACAACCCCTACCACAAAGAGGGCGGCATCGCCGTTCTGCGTGGAAACATAGCTCAGGGCGGAGCGGTTGTTAAACAATCCGCTGTAAACGCCGACATGCTTCAGTTCACAGGCACAGCCGTATGCTTCGACAGCGAGGAAGCGGCTATGGACGCCATCAAAAACCGTCAGATCGTTAACGGACAGGTGGTCGTCATCCGCTATGAAGGCCCCAAAGGCGGCCCCGGCATGCGTGAGATGCTGGCTCCCACAGCGGAGATAATGGGACAGGGACTGAACAAGGTTGCTCTCATCACCGACGGACGTTTTTCCGGCGGCACAAGAGGCCCCTGCATAGGTCACATATCCCCCGAAGCGGCGGAGGGCGGCGATATCGGCCTCATCTGTGACGGCGACAAAATAGTTATTGACATTCCCGGCCGTACGATTAATCTTGATGTTCCCGCTGAGGAGCTTGAAAAGCGCAGGGCTGCGTGGGTCAAACCCGCACCTAAGATAACCAAAGGCTATCTTGCAAAATACGCTTCAAGGGTTTCCAATGCGGCTCAGGGAGCAATCTGCAGGGTCGAAGACCTGTAAAAACGATACCGTATGAGACTGCTGCGTCAGCCCGGGGGCTTCCTCGCTGTGATGTGGTTTTGTCTTTGCGAAGGCTCCAGCCTGAAGCAATCTCATTCTTCGGTTATTGTTTTTACCGATGTTACACAATTTATAGGGAAGATAAGAAAATCCCCTTTCTTTGGATGACAATAAGCTAGCCGTCATTCTGAGGCTTCAGCCGAAGAATCTCATTAGAAGATCCTTCGCATATGCTCAGGATGACAGCGAAGTTCCCAAAGGAGGCCTGGAGCTCCCGTCATTCTGAGGCATCAGCCGAAGAATCTCATTAAAAGATCCTTCGCATAAGCTCAGGATGACAGCGAAGTTTCGGATTTACATTATCTTTTCCTTTACAGCGACATTTAAAAGAAATATGCCGGAGCACAATTCCGGTGCCGATTCCGACGTCCGTGACGAAGGGGAAGGCGTTTCTTTTGGATATAAAAAGGCTGCCGTACCGGAGTAGGTGGGCAGGGGGATTTGACCCTCTGTTTGCACAAGTCGGCAGTCAAATATCTTCTACGGAGTTACATTATGATGACAGGTGCTCAGATTCTCATCGAATCACTGAAGAGAGAAGGTGTCGATCTCATCTTCGGTTATCCGGGCGGCGTTCTGCTCGGCGTCTACGACACCATTTATGATTCAGACATCACCCACATTCTCCCCAGACGCGAACAGGGCGGCATCCACGCAGCGGAAGGCTATGCCAGAGCAACAGGCAAGGTCGGCGTTTGCTTCGGAACATCAGGTCCCGGCGCAACGAACCTCGTAACAGGTATCGCTAACGCTCATATGGACTCCATCCCCATGGTAGTGTTCACAGGTCAGGTGGCAACAAGCCTCATCGGCGGTGATGCATTTCAGGAAGCGGATATCATAGGCATAACAAGACCCATCGTTAAACACAGCTACATGCTGACTGACGTCAACGAGACGGCAGGGGTCATAAAGGAAGCCTTTCACATAGCAAGAACGGGCAGACCCGGTCCCGTTGTAATCGACCTGCCTAAAGATATCATGGCGGCAAAAACCAAGTTCGAATGGCCTGAAAAGGTCAGTCTGACAGGTTACAACCCCACGGTAAAAGGTCACCTCGGCCAGATCAAAAAGATGCTTAGAATGCTGGAATCAGCCAAAAAACCCGTTATCTACATGGGCGGCGGCGTGGTTCTCTCCGAAGCCAGCGAGGAACTGGTCAAGTTCAGCGAGATCACTAACGTTCCCGTTGTGTCCTCTTTCCTCGGTCTGGGCGGTTTCCCCGGAACCCATGACAACTTCATCGGCTGGCTGGGAATGCACGGAAACTATGCATCCAACATGGCTGTTTCCGACCCCGACTTCATCCTCGCAATAGGCACACGCTTCTCCGACCGCTCAACAGGCCGTCTGGACGGTTTTGCGCCCAATGCGAAAATAGCTCATATCGACGTTGACCCTGCGAGCATCAGTAAGAACGTGCAGATCGAAGTGCCCATCGTGGGCGACTGCAAGGCCGTTCTGAAACAGGCTCTGGGCGAAATAGACAAATTCAACTGGGACAAGAACCTTGCCGCCAGAAAAGAATGGCGTGAGGTCATCCGTGCATGGGACAAGGAACACCCCTTCGACTACGACCGCACGGCGGATGTCATCAAGCCCCAGTATGTCGTTGAATCAATTTATAAAGTTACCGAAGGCGATGCCATCATCTGTACAGAGGTCGGTCAGAACCAGATGTGGGCGGGACAGTTCTACAAGTTCAAGCGTCCCCATCAGTTCATCTCCTCCGGCGGTCTTGGCACAATGGGCTACGGCTTCCCCGCCGCAATCGGCGCAAAGCTTGGCTGCCCCGACAAAGAGGTTTTCGACATCGCAGGCGACGGCTCAATCCTGATGAACATTCAGGAGCTGACCACAGCAGTTCAGAACAAGGTAGCGGTCAAAGTTGCCATCCTGAACAACAGATACCTCGGCATGATCCGCCAGTGGCAGAACATGTTCTTCAACGACAGATTCAGCCACTGCAACCTCGAATGTCAGCCCGACTTCGTTAAACTGGCCGAAGCTTTCGGCGCAGTGGGCATGCGCATCGACAGAAAAGAGGATGTCGAAGCGGCAATCAGAGAATCCCTCAAAGTTAAAGACAGACCCGTCTTTATGGATTTCACCGTGGACAGGAACGAGAACGTGTTCCCCATGATACCCGCCGGTGCGTCCGTAAGCGAAATGCTGTTGATGAAGAAGTAAGGGAGGGATACGATGAGACATACTATTTCAGTTCTTGTTGAGAACAAATTCGGCGTTCTTTCCCGTATTTCGGGGCTTTTCAGCGGCAGAGGATACAACATTGAGTCCCTGTCCGTTAACAGAACCATGGACGAATCCATCTCCATCATGACCATAGTCACCTTTGGCGACGACAGAGTGGTGGAGCAGATCATAAAACAGCTGAGAAAGCTGGTGAACGTTATCCGTGTCAGAAACGTTTCAGAGATGGAGCACATCGAAAGGGAGATGGTTCTCGTTAAAGTGCATGCCACCCAGAGAACAAGACCCGACGTGTTCAACATCGTGAACACCTTCCGGGGCAAAACGGTTGACATCACCAATGAATCAGTCGTTATTGAGCTTACAGGCGCAAACGACAAGATTCTGGCTTTTCTGAGCGTGATGGAACCCTACGGCATCATCGAAGTTGTCCGCACCGGAGCAATAGCCATCGGACGCGGCAGCAAGATGACCAGCGAGATGAAGTGATTTTTGGCTTCGGCATCCTTTAAACTGCTTGGGTGTTGGGCTGTTCAATAAGATTTTCTTCCCTTTTTCCCCCTTTAATAAAGGGGGATTAAGGGCGATTTGCATTTTTTGAAATAATTTCCGGAGGAAACAATATAATGAAGGCTTACTACGAAAAAGACACGAACCTTGAGCTGATCAAATCGAAAAAAGTAGCTGTAATCGGCTACGGAAGCCAGGGCTACGGTCACACGAACAACATGAAGGACAGCGGCGTTGACGTATGCGTTGCACTTCGCAAAGGCAGCCCCTCATGGGCAAAAGCAGAGGGCGCAGGCCTTAAGGTTATGGAAGTGAAGGATGCATGCAAATGGGCTGACTTCATAATGGTTCTCGCTCCCGATGAAATTCAGGGCGACATCTACAAAAACGACATCCTTCCCGGTCTGGAAGAGGGTAACTACCTTGCGTTCGCACACGGTTTCAACATCCTTTTCAACCAGATCGTACCCCCCGCAAACGTTAACGTGGTAATGGTAGCCCCCAAAGGCCCCGGTCACCTCGTTCGTGCGGAATATCAGAAAGGCGCAGGCGTTCCCTGTCTCATCGCCATCCATCAGGACTTCACAGGCGACAGCCGTGAGGTTGCACTGTCTTATGCAAACGCAATCGGCGGAGCAAGAGCGGGCGTTCTTGAAACATCTTTCAAAGAAGAGACAGAAACAGACCTTTTCGGCGAGCAGGCAGTTCTTTGCGGCTCACTGGCTCAGCTTATCCAGTACGGATTCGAAACACTGGTGGAAGCAGGCTATGCTCCCGAAATGGCATACTTCGAGTGTCTGCACGAAGTAAAACTGATCGTCGACCTTATCTATGAAGGCGGAATCAGCAACATGCGCTATTCAATCAGCAACACCGCTCAGTACGGTGACCTGACAAGAGGCCCCAGAATCATCACTCCCGATGTTAAGGAGCGCATGAAAGAGGTTCTCTATGAAATCCAGTCCGGCCAGTTTGCGAAAGAGTGGATGCTTGAGAACAAAGCAAACTGCCCCACTTTCCACGCACTCACCAGAATGGGCGCAGAGCACCAGATCGAAGAGGTCGGCGGCAAGCTGAGAGGCATGATGAGCTGGCTTGGCAAAAGCAAGATCGTGGATAAATCCAAGAACTAAGAAAAAGGGGAGCTTCGGCTCCCCTTTTTTTACCTTTTATAACACTTCGCATTTCTTCGTTGTCGGAGTAAAAAATATTTATCACGTACTTATTTGTACGCTCAAAATATTTTTTATCCTCCGCCTTGAACTGCTCGGTTCTAAAAGGTAAAGAAGTTCCTGTCACTCTATGATAGTGAGCGAAACGAAGAATCCCATCTTCCCTCAACTTGTCACAATTACCTGCCGCAGTTAAATCAAATTTACACCTGTCCGCCGATATGCTAATAATCAGCTAATGACCCGAAATGAGGTTTTTATGAATAAACTGATTATTGTTTTATCCTGTTTTCTTATAGCTGTTCCGGTGTTTGCAGCAGACACGGTCGTAACTAAGATAGAGGTTCCCGTACCCAAGTGCGCCCCCGCAGACGCACAGCACCCGATGCTGAACGTTGTTATCAACGACATCTCATGCACAGCGGCCTCCTGTCAGAACGGCACAAATGCCGGAGCTAACATGAAGGGCGGAATAAGTGAACTTGCGAAAGTGTTCTCCGGTTCCGGCGGCGTGCAGAACGTTGGCGGCGGTGTCCGCAACATGCTCTCAAACGCTCTGAAAGAGACAAAATGCTTCAATATTGTGGACACTGAGCAGATTGAAAAACTGAAAAAGATAGCGTCTGTCACAGGTCAGGAGATCAAGATCCCCAAGATAGACCTGTTTGTTGACGGCTCAATAACCTCAATAGACGTAACACGCTCAGGCGGTGCACTGGCTGGCGGATATATTCCTGTGATAGCTCTGGTCAGCAAGACCAAGGAGCAGGCGCAGATGGCGTTCGATCTCAGCATACTGAACCCTATGACGGCGGAAGTGGTGGATTCGAAATCATTTCAGGCCGACAGTTCTAAATCATCATGGGGATTCGGCGCAGGCGGTGTCAACGGAGCGGTTGGCGGCGGCGGATGGAGCATCTCCAAGTCCCTCGTGCTCGATTCGGTGATCAGAGACGTTATCTTCAGCATCGCAAACCACATGACGGAATCCTTTGCCGCAGACAGAATAGCGGCAAGACCAGTTCCATTGCCCGCAGAGAACACGGAAAACACGCCTAAAGCGGACGAATAGACCAAAAGGCGGCTCCCGAAGCCGCTTTTTTTACGCCTTTTTAATCTAAATCATCTGATATTATGAAATTAATTAAATTCCGATTGATTTAATTACCGTGTCTGGCATATTACATAAATGGAAATAATAAGGGATATATCTTCCTTTCAGTCAGACAGGAATATGGTTGTGAGCCTCGGCAACTTCGACGGTGTACATGCGGGGCACAGAGAGCTGATAAGCCGCTCGGTGCGGCTGGCCAGAGAGAAAGGTCTGCGCAGCGGTTTTGTAACCTTCGAACCCCATCCCCTGAAGTTTTTCGGTGCGGATGTCAGCCTGCTCTCCACTCTGGATATGAAGATCCGGGAGTTTGAAGAGCTCGGAGCCGACGTGCTTTTTCTGATAAAGTTTGACGAGCATCTTGCGGGAATAAACCCTGAGATATTCGTCAGCGAGTTTCTGGTAAAAAAGATGCGTGCCAGCTTTATAGTGGTCGGCTATGACTACCGCTTCGGCAGAGGCCGGGCGGGTTCGTTCGATTTTCTGGTGCAGATGAGCTCCAGACTGGGCTACACCGCAATTCAGGTTCCGAAGGTCGTCGTGAACGGCATAACTGCATCCAGCACAAACATCAGAAGATACCTTCTGGAGGGCGATGTGCGCAGTGCGGCAACGCTTCTGGGCAGATGCTACCGCATAGGCGGAAAAGTTGTCAAAGGGGACGGAATAGCCACCGGAATAGGCTTTCCCACGGCCAACATCGAACCTGAGAACGAACTTATCCCCATGAACGGAATATACGCCGCCAGAGTTCACGTTGACAATGCGTCATACGAAGGCGCACTCTATATCGGCGAACGCCCGACAGTGGGTTCGGGACTTAAAAAACGGGTTGAGGTGAATCTTTTCGGGTTCAGCGGCAACCTTTACGGAAAATATATTGAAGCTGAACTGGTTCAGTTCATGCGCAGCGACAGAAAATTCGGGTCGGTGGACGAGCTGAAGGCTCAGATAAAGACCGACTGTGATAACATAAAGGTGTTTTTTGAAGGACAAAAATAAGAAAATATCATTCATCAGCCTCGGCTGTTCAAAAAATCAGGTGGATCTTGAATACCTGATGGGTTCCATAAAGGACGAAGGTTACGAAATAACCCATGTTCCGGAGGATTCAGACGCAATAGTGGTCAACACCTGCGGGTTCATCGAACCTGCTGTGGCGGAGGCAATTGAAAACATTCTGGAGATGAGCAGGCGCAAGCAGAAGGATGCGAAGCTCATCGTTACAGGGTGCATGAGCGAACGCTATAAGCTGGAGCTTCTGAAGGAGATGCCGGAGATAGACTATTTCACCGGAGTAGGTGAGCTGGACAAGGTCATCGGCTTTCTGAACGGAACAGGCGAGCGCCCTAAAAACTACGGCACATCAAGGCTCATCGCAAACACGCCCTATTTCGCATATCTCAAGATATCCGAAGGATGCAACAACAAGTGCTCATACTGCGCAATCCCCGGCATCAGAGGACAGCTTGTCAGCCGCCCTTCCGAAGATATCATTGCCGAGGCCGAAAACCTCGTCGCTCAGGGTGTTAAAGAGATAATCATCATATCTCAGGACAACACAAAATACGGCACAGACATCTACGGCCGCAAAGAGATAGTCCCTCTTCTTAAAAAAATAGAGAACATTGAGGGCGATTTCACTGTCAGGATTATGTACATGAATCCCGACGGCGTGGATGATGAACTGATAGACACCATCTGTTCGTCAAAAAAGATACTCAGCTATTTTGATATACCCGTTCAGCATTATTCAGCAAAAATGCTGAAAGCTATGAAACGCAGATCAACGCCTGAGATTATCGACGAGGTCTTCACTGCCATCCGCAAAAAAGACCCCGAGAGCTTCCTGCGCACAACGATGATCGTGGGCTTTCCCGGTGAGACCGAGGCTGACTTTGACGAGCTTATCGCTTTTCTGAAAAAACACAGACCCGACTTTGCGGGCTTCTTCCCCTATTACAGGGAGAAGGGAACAGCCGCATACACCATGGGGCAGCCCGTGGGCAAGCGTGAGGTCAACAGGCGCATAAAGGTATTGCAGAAACTCCAGAAGGAGAACACCAATACCCGCTTGAAATCGCTGAAGAAAAACGACATAATCTGCTACGTCGAAGGCGAGAGCGAGGAGTCGGAGTTCATCCTGCAGGGCAGAGCGACCTTTCAGGCTCCGGAAATTGATGGAAAAGCGTTCATAATAGGCGGTCTGGCCGACAGAGGCTACGGCCCCTACAGATGCAGAATAAAGAAGATAGCATATCCCGATATATATTGTGAAATAACTGATAATACATGGTGATACGGATGAAAAAACTTTTAGTGATACTGCTGGCTGCGGCCTCAATCGTCTCATGCGCTAAGCCCGAAGTAAGGCTTAACGCCGAAGAGAGCATGCAGAAGGGTCTGGCGCTCTTCCAGAAAAAGAACTATGACGAAGCTATCCCGCTGTTTGAAAACTCCATAATGGAGGCGCAGACACCCGATATAGCATCGAAAGCTCAGCTTTTCCTTGCCGACTCATATTTCCTCAGTAAAAAATATCCGGAAGCTATTCCTGCGTATCAGCAATATCTTGATATATACGGCTCGTCGGAAGATGCCAATCTGGCCATGCTCAGAATGGGACTGTCCCACTATGCTCTGATGGATAAGGTGGACAGGGATATGGGAGCGGCGGAAGGTGCTCTCAGAAGCTTTACAACCCTGCGTGAGAAGGATCCTGCCTTTGCGAAAGAACATGATCTGACCAAAAAAATAGTGGAACTGCGCAACATGCTCGCAAAAAGGGAGCTTATGGTGGCCGAGTTCTACATCCGCATTAAAGAACCTCAGGCGGGGCTTAAGCGACTGGATTTCATCATCGAGAGATATAAGGACACAGAATCATACGAAGACGCACTGTATGACTACGGAAAATACTATGCGGACATTGAGGGAAAAGAGAACGATGCCCTCAGATATTTTAACCAGCTGATGAAAGAAAATCCCGAAACAAAATATGCCAAAGATGTGGCGAAACAGCTTGTGGCACTGCTTGACAGGGTGCAGAAGAGGCTGGACAAGAAAGGAGCGAAGTAGATGCTTGACGTTAAATATATCATAGCGAATCTGGAAACAGCCCGCAAAAAAACGGCGGACAGGGGGGCGCAGTTCGATTTCGATGCTCTTTTGGCGCTGGATTCGGAACGCAAAAAACTTCAGGCAAAGAACGACGAACTGAAGAACGAACGCAACACCGTGAGCAAGGAGATAGGCAGAATCAGAAAGGAGGGCGGCGACATATCCGCCATTCAGGAGAAGATGCGCCTTGCGGGTGACGAAATAGACGCAAACGACAGGACACTGGGTGAAATTCAGGCGAAGATGGAGGAGATGCTCCTCAACCTTCCCAACCTCGTTAAAGATGAAGTGCCTGTTGGCAAAGACGAAACCGAGAACGTTATTTTCAGGACATGGGGCGAACCCAGGCAGTTATCCTTTGAGCCCAAAGCACACTGGGACATAGCCGAAAACCTGAAAATGCTGGATTTCGAGCGTGGAACCAAGATAGCTAAATCAAGATTCACCGCATACATGGGCATGGGCGCAAAACTGGAAAGAGCGCTCATCAACTTCATGCTGGACACCCACACAGAGAGGGGCTACAGAGAGGTGCTCGCACCCTATCTGGTGAACGCCGATTCAATGAGGGGCACAGGTCAGCTGCCGAAGTTTGAAGAGGAGCTTTTCAAATGCGAGCGTGACGGTTTGTATCTCATTCCCACGGCAGAAGTTTCCGTCACAAACCTGTATTCCGGCGAAATTCTCTCCGAAAACGAACTGCCCATCCGCCACTGCTCCTATTCCGCATGCTTCCGCAGGGAAGCAGGTTCACACGGAAAGGATGTCAGAGGGCTTATCCGTCAGCACCAGTTCAACAAGGTGGAACTGGTGAAGATAACCGCTCCGGAGGATTCCGAAGCTGAACTGGCTGAACTGCTCGATTCCGCAGAGAACATCCTGCGCCTGCTGAAACTCCCCTACAGGGTCATGACGCTCTGTTCCGGCGACATAGGATTTTCATCCGCAAAAACCTTCGACATAGAGGTATGGCTGCCTTCGGTCAGCACCTACAGAGAGATATCATCCTGTTCAACCTTCACCGACTATCAGGCACGCCGTGCGTCCATACGCCTGCGCAGAAAGGACGGCAAAAAGGTTGAATTTGCCCATACAATAAACGGTTCAGGCCTCGCAGTGGGCAGAACCCTTGTCGCCGTACTCGAAAACTATCAGAACGAGGACGGTTCCATTACAGTTCCCGAAGTCCTCAGACCCTATCTGAATGGTCTGGAAGTGATAAAAGCATGAAAACACTTTACATAGCTGGAACCAGCATCAGCGGCGACTACTCAGGTTCGCCTGCGTACCTTTTCGAAGTGGTTGAAAAATGTACCCTCGTCATAGGCGAGGATAAAAAAAATCTGGGCAGAATGCTCGCGGCGTCAGGTTTTCGTGACAGGGAGCAGATGCTTCTGAACGAACACTCTCTGGACAGGGACAAGGATTTTCTGCTGGAAATAGCCATGGGGCACGAAAACGTGCTGCTGATGAGCGATTCCGGTACGCCCTGTGTTGCCGATCCCGGATATGATTTTGTAAACAAGGCATGGGAAGCGGGTTTCAATGTTATCTCCGTTCCAGGCCCTTCATCAATAACAGCGGCTCTGTCCGTTTCCGGATACTTCTCGGAAAGATTCTACTTCGCAGGCTTCCCGCCCAAGGACGTTGTTCTGCGTAAGAAATTCATGGACAGGGTGATGAACAACAAAGACACGGTTGTGGTTTTCGAAAGACCCTACCACGCAAATCAGCTTATCGAAGAGGTTTCATTCATCAGCCGCCCCATGAGCATGTCGTTCAATCTGGGTATGCCCGATGAAATAACCTACAGAGGTACGGCAAAGGAGATTGCGGCGGCAATTCCGGAGAAGGTTAAGAAGCCGTTTGTGCTTGTTATTGCCGGAACTTCCCGCTGATTTCTGTTTATATGCGTCGCATTACGGCGTCTGATGCTCTTCGGAACTGCTCACATACATTTGAGTATGCTCGCAGCCCTCTCATCGCATCATCCTTGTTCTGCTAGCATCTAAACAGAAATAGGTTTCTGTTTTAGTCACTCTGAACGTAGTGAAGAGTCTCAATACGAGATCCTTCGGCTTTGCCTCAGGATGACGTTTGGTCTTTACTGTGATGTGGGAAAAGCGTCATTGCGAACCTGCGTAAGCAGGTGCGGCAATCCCATCATATTTCGTCGGCTGAAATAAACATTCCTGCCTTACAACTGCATGCGACTGCCACGGACACAGCCCGAAATCCATATTTATGTAATCAAAACCCTCAAAATGCCGATATTATAGGCATAAGTTCCATTGAGAGGGCGAAAAGTGAAGGGGATAACCGCAGTCAGCCTTACAGACACTGCCGTATATAAAAAAACCTTTTACAATGCCGCTCTGTCCGTCGGTCTCAACAACAAATCCGCCGCAAAACACTCAGATGCCGTTCAGATAAGCGATATAGCAAAGTCACTTATGAACTCAGCATCAGCTTCGGAACCCTCAAACACAGAAAACGCTCTGAAAAAATAATATCATTATCTCAAAATTCACCCTTGACATCGGATAAAACATCACTATTATCATGATAAAGGTGATGAATGAAGATTACGGCAAAATGCTACTACGCACTTATAGCATCGGTTGAACTGGCAGGCAGCTACGGCAAAGGACCTGTGCGAGCCGCCAAAATAGCGGAAATCCACGGAATACCCGTGCGCTTTCTGGAGCTGATACTCAACGACCTTAAAAGTGCTGAGATAGTGGAATCCAAAAGGGGCGTCGACGGAGGTTTCTCTCTGAAGTCACTTCCTGCAGAAATAAGGGTTTATGATATCTTCAAAGCCATCGACGGCGAACTCATTATGATAGACTGTGAAAAGGTCTCCGCTGGCGAGTGCATGCTCAAGGAATACATGCACGGCCTCCGTGCAGTAATATATGACTACCTCCACAACACAACACTGGCGGAACTTGCAGAATCCTGCAGAAATGGCGGAAACGGACTGAACTACGTCATTTAAAAATTTTTTATATAATTTATCATATGATCTATGATTTTTTAAGGAGTTTTATATGAGCCAGATCGATACGCAGCTTCTTCATTTCGGATACACCCCCGGCGAGGATGGTTCCAGAGCGGTTCCCCTCTACCAGACCACAAGCTATGTGTTCAAATCCAACGAACACGCCGCAAACCTTTTCGGACTGAAAGAGTTCGGAAACATTTACACCAGAATAACAAACCCCACAACAGCAGTGCTTGAGGCACGTCTGGCCGCTCTCACAGGCGGAACAGCGGCACTGGTTCTCTCCTCCGGTCAGGCGGCGATAACCTACTCAATCCTGAACATTGCACAGGCCGGACAGAACATTGTAAGTACGACAAACCTTTACGGCGGAACATATAATCTCTTTAAATACACCCTGAAAAGACTGGGAATCGAAGTGCGCTTCGTGGATTCATCCGATCCTGAAAACTTCATCAAAGCGGCGGACGAGAACACCAGAGCCTTCTACACAGAATCAATCGGCAACCCCAAAAACAATGTTGACAACATAGACAAAATTGCGGAACTGGCGCACAGCATCAACGTTCCTCTGATAGTGGACAACACAGTTGCTCCCTATCTGTTCGATGCGTTCGGCCACGGAGCGGACATCATCGTGTTCTCGCTCACAAAGTTCATCAGCGGAAACGGAACCTCCATCGGCGGCGCAATCGTTGAGAAGGGCGATTTCAACTGGGCAAACGGCAAGTTCCCCGAACTGACCGATCCCGACCCCAGCTACCATGGACTCAGCTACTGGGCGGCGTTCGGAAACCACGACGGAGCAGTGGTAAAGGGCATAGCCTATGCAATCAAAGCCCGTGTTCAGCTTCTTCGTGACCTCGGTTCTTGCATCAGCCCCTTTAACTCTCACCAGATCATTCTGGGGCTTGAAACCCTTACACTCCGCATTCAGAAGCACAGCGAAAATGCACTGAAAGTAGCTCAGTATCTTGAAAGCCACCCCAAAGTGGCATGGGTTAACTACCCCGGACTTGCAAGCCACAAGGACAACGCCAGAGCAAAGGAATATCTGCCCAGAGGATTCGGAGCCATCATCGGTTTCGGAGTTAAGGGCGGTCTGGAAGCGGGCGGCAAACTGATAAACAACGTTAAGCTCTTCTCGAACCTTGCGAACATCGGCGACGCACGCTCACTGATAATCCACCCCGCAAGCACCACCCACAGCCAGCTCACACCCGAGCAGAGGCTGACAACCGGTGTTACGGACGATTTCATCCGTCTGTCCATAGGTCTTGAGGATGTGAACGACATAATAGCTGATCTCGAACAGGCGCTTAACGCCTGATAAGCAAGAATAGCCCCCTGACGCAGAGATGCGGCGGGGTTAAAGAGTATCGCAGGCGGCGGCCGAAGGGGAGAACGGCACAGGAAAAGAGGGAAGAAGCCGCAGCCGGATACGACAACCTCCTTATAAAAGCAAAAAAGAGCTGAGGCGGACTCATCCCCGTTTCGGCTCTTTTTTTGTGTTCTGATAATTAAGAAAAATGGTCATTTCAGCGGTTTCCTTTAATGTCACGCTGGTGTATAATGTGGTGTAACATTGTTTGAGGCTGATTTTAATGAAAGACGTTCTGTTGAAAAAAGAGCACTTTAACGGCTTTGTTGAAAGCCTGATGAGTTCATATAAGGTGGCCGCCCCTGTGCGCAGGGGTGAAAAAAGTTTTGCGTTCAACTATATCACAGAAGCCGAAGATATCTGTCTGAACCATATCCCTACCATTCTGCCGCCTAAAAAATATTTTCTGCCGCAGCACGAGACCCTTCTGGAATACGACACCACAAACGGTCAGGACATGCAGGCATTCGTTGAGATGGAACCGATGGTGATAATCGGCGTCCACTCCTGCGACATAGCCGGAATCCAGTGTCTGAATCACGTTTTCATGGACAGACCTAAGGACTACCACTATCAGGCACGGCACGATAAAATTCTGCTGATTGGCTATGAGTGCCTGCGCAAATGCGACCAGTACGCATCCTGCGGGCTGATGCAGACCCACATGCCCACCGGAGGCTATGACCTGTTCATGACCGACATCGGCGATTATTACTATTTCAGCATAAACACCTTTGCCGGCAAAGGGATGATAGGACTTTTCGACGGTTTCAGTCTGGCCGACGCAGAAGCTGAGAAGATCCTTAAAAAGATACGCTCCGACAAGAAAAAGCTGTTCAAAAACGAGACCGATGTGAGTCTGGCGGAGATTCCGTCCATTTTTGAGTGGGGATTTGACAGCCATGTCTGGGACAGAACGGCGGAAAAATGCCTATCCTGCGGCAACTGCACCAACGTGTGCCCCACCTGCTACTGCTTCGATGTTAAGGATGAGCCGGAACTTAACCTTTCCAAGGGGCGCAGGGTTCGGGTGTGGGATTCCTGCCAGAACGAGACCTTCGCCATCATAGCGGGGGGCGAAAACTTCCGTGCCAAGCGTGCGCAGCGCACAAGGCACAGATTCTTCCGGAAATTCAAATATCCGGTACAGCGATACGGAAAATTCTTCTGCACAGGCTGCGGCAGATGCAGCCGCCAGTGCATGGCATCCATAAACCTTAAAGAGACAATCTCCAACCTGAAAAAATCGTGGGGTGAGATATGAGAATACCCTTGAAAAAATCGGGTTACGAGATAAACAAGGCGGAGGTGGTTAAGATAACCCCTATGACCGCCACCGAAAAGCTTTACGAAATACGCCTGAAAAATGGCGAGAGCCTCGACCACGACCCCGGTCAGTTTGTTGAGGTTTCCATATTCGGAGCGGGCGAAGCACCCATATCAGTGTGCTCCTCTCCCACAAATCAGGACACTTTCGAGCTTTGCATCCGCAAGGTGGGGCGTATGACCTCGGTTCTGCACAACCTGAAAGTGGGCGACGAAGTGGGCATAAGAGGGCCGTTTGGTGTCGGATTCCCCGTTAACCTGCTTAAGGGGCGGGATACGATATTCATTGCGGGCGGGCTTGGCATAGCCCCCATGCGTTCCGTTATAAACTACGTTCTGGACGAGCGGCGGGATTTCGGCAAGGTCGATATTCTGCTGGGATGCAAATCCCCTCAGAACATGCTTTTCGGAAACGAGGTTGCCGACTGGGCGGAGCGGATGGACGTGAATTTCTGCTGCACGGTGGACAAGGCCGACCCCGATTGGAAGGGTAATATAGGACTTATAACGACACTTATTCCGGGGGTTAATTTTAACCCTGACAATACTTTTGCGGTGGTGTGCGGTCCTCCGGAAATGTATATATACGTCATTCAGGAACTGCTGAAAAAAGGTATGCCGGACAACAGGATATATGTTTCTCTGGAACGGCATATGAAATGCGGAATGGGCAGATGCGGTCACTGTCAGATACACCAGTATTACTGCTGTATGGACGGTCCCGTGTTCCCTTATGACAAGGTGAAAGACCTTGAGGGGGCCATATGAAACAGACCCCCAAAGTTGCGTTTTTTGATCTGGCCTGTTGCGAGGGCTGTCAGCTTCAGGTTGCAAACCTCGGCGAGGAGCTTCTGGATCTGCTCGGCCACATAGAGGTGGTTGAGTTTCGTGAGATAATGAGCGAAAAATGGGACGGTGAATACGATCTGGCCATCATAGAGGGCAGTGTCACCAACGAAGAGGCGGAGGAGAAGGTCAGAGAGATCCGCCGCAGATCAAAAATGCTGATGTCATACGGCGCATGCGCAGTCAACGGCGGCATAAACGGAATAAAGAACAAGACTCCCATGGAGGAGAACGGCAGAATAGTTTACGGCGACAGGTTCAAAGATTATCCGTCCATGCCCACAAGGGCTGTCGGGGACATCGTTGAGGTGGACTATATAGTGCCTGGCTGTCCCATATATCCGCCGGAGTTTCTCAAGGTGCTGAAAAGTGCACTGGCAGGGCTGGAATACATCATTCCTGACCATGCTGTGTGCGTTGAGTGCCGTTTCAACGAGAACGAATGCATGTATGAAAAGGGCATAAACTGCATGGGGCCGATCACAAGGGCGGGCTGCAACAGCTGGTGTCTGAACAACGGAAACAGATGCTACGGATGCAGAGGACTGCTCAGCAACCCGAACATACACGGTGCGAGGGACGTTATGAAAAAATATGACCTCGACCCTGACGCACTGCTGAAATCCATAGATATGTACAACGCCGCCGCAGGAGCCGCCGATGAGTAAGAACCTCTCTGTGAACGTTGAGTTTCTCACCCGTGTGGAAGGGCACGGCCACATCGTTGTGGATATGAAGAACGGGGTACTGAATAAGTGTGAACTGCAGATAGTTGAAGCTCCACGCTTTTTCGAGGCCATGGTGCGGGGCAGAAGTATTTTCGAACTCCAGCACATAACCTGCCGGATCTGCGGAATATGCTCGTGCGGTCACAGTCTGGCCAGTATTCAGGCGGCCGAGGATGCCATAGGGTTCACACCCTCCGAGCAGACTCTTCAGCTTCGCAAACTCCTGCTCCATCTTGAAAATCTCGACAGTCACATTCTTCATATATACATGCTTGCCGCACCCGATATGCTCGGGAAAAAGAGTGCTCTGGCACTCACAGCAACCCACGGCGATGCAGTCCGCAGAGCGTTGAGGATGAAAAAATGCTGTAACGATGCCTGTGCGGTGCTTGTGGGTAGGCACGTCCATCCCATATCGTCCACCGTCGGCGGGTTCACAAAGATACCGTCTGAGGCAGATCTGCTTGAGATGCGTAAACAGTTTTCCGCCATGAAGCAGGATCTTCTGCCCACGCTGGAACTGGCAAAAACCTTTGTTTTTCCCGAATTTCACCGTGAAACCGAGTACGTTGCACTGAAAAACGACAGCGAATACGCCCTTTTAAGCGGAAAAGTGTCCTCAAGCAGGGGCGTTCTGAAAGATAAATCCGAATATAAGTCCATCACCAATGAATATCTTGTGCCCCACTCCACAGCCAAACACGCAAGGCTGACGGGCGACTCCTATATGGTGGGCGCACTGGCAAGATTCAACATTAACTATGAAAAGCTCCATCCGCTGGCAAAATATGCCGCAGACGAGCTTAAAATGAAGCCTGTATGCTCAAATCCCTATCTGAACACTGCGGCGCAGATCGTCGAGTGCTTCCACTTTGTTGAGGATTCAATCCATATCATCGACAGGCTCCTTGAAAAAGGAACGGACAAGTCAGAAGCGGTGATTGTGGGGCTGAATGAGAACGAGGTCATCAAGGTTAAGGCCGGACGTGGCGTCGGGGCTGTTGAAGTTCCCAGAGGACTTCTGTACCACTGCTACGAGGTGGACGAGAGGGGAACGATACTCTCCGCCGATTGTGTTATCCCCACGGGGCAGAATCTTGCGAACATAGAGCTTGATATGCGTCAGCTGGCTTCTATGGTCTGCGACAAAACTCAGGAGGAGGCGACCCTTCTTTTCGAGATGATGGTGCGGGCATATGACCCCTGCATCTCCTGCTCAACACACGTTCTGGAGGTGGATTTTGTCTGATACCATCAGGGAGATACTCCCTTCCGCAAAAGGTCTCACCCTCTATGTCGGTCTGGGCAACAGCCTCAGAGGTGACGATTTTGCCGGCTCGTATATAGTGACGCTGATTGAAGGTCGGGACAGAATAGAAAAATTCGATGCTGGCGAAAAACCAGAAAACGCATACGACAAAGCACTGGAAGTGAAACCCGTAAAGGCCGTTTTTTTCGATGCGGCGGACATGGGGCTTCCGGCGGGAACCGTTCAGATAGTATATGAAGATACTCTGTCCATAAAAGCCATGAGCACCCATAAAGTACCTCTGCCGCTCATCACAAAGCTTATCCGTGAGGAAACGGGCGCAGAGATAGTTATCTGCGGAATACAGCCCGCAAGCGTTGATTTTATGAAAAAAATGGACGAATCCGTTAAGGAATCCTGTGAGACTCTTGCCAAGATCATCAACAACAGCCGCTGAGTTCAAAGAGCTTTCCGTAAACACTCCCCACGGGGAAATTCTCTTTACCCACGAGATAAAACACGGCCTGAAGCGTGTATATATCCGTATAAATAATGACGGAAAAGTCATGCTTCGTTCTGCACGAATGTCCATTAATGAGGCAAGGGGCATAATTCTGTCAAAATCCGGCTGGATTCAGGCAAAATTGGCTGAAAAACGGACGAATGCCGTTTTTGACCCCCTTCAGAATATGCATTATCTGGGGGTGCAGTATGAAAATCAGTGGATCTTCAATGAAAAAATGGGAATAGGCTCCGTAAAAATCGGATTTCAGGCCGGAAAATGTGTCTTTGAGTATAACCCGCAGATGATGCGTGATGAGATACTGCTTGAAAAGCTGGACGGATTCTATCGGAAGGAGGCGAAGAAAATTGTGCCGCCTCTGGTGGAAAAATGGTCTGCTGCCATGGGTTTAAAACAGAAAAGCGTAACGTTTCGCAAGGCAAGAAGCCGCTGGGGCAGCTGTTCGTCGAAGGGCGGTCTGTCGTTCAATATCTATCTGGCGAAGCTTCCTCCTGAATGCATCGAATACGTTGTAGTTCACGAACTTGCCCACCTTGCCCATCATAACCACGGAGCGCAATTCTGGGCTCTTGTGGGAAGGTATATTCCAGATTACCAACGCCTGCGCAGGTCTATGAAACAGTTTGCTGTGTAATAATTACGCTGATTAATTCTGTCCGTGTGCATAATTTGCTGTATAATATGGAGAGTGAGGCGGTATATGCTAACCAGGGAAGAACTTGAAGAATTGACAGATGCGGAAAAGCTCCTGCTGATTATCGGCAGAAGCGAAAAATGTATTCTTGAAGGACAGGTTTGTTTGCATAAAGAGGTAGTCGAAAGGCTTGAAAAGCATCTTGCAGAACTTGATAAGGGGAAACGGAAATGAGTGACAAAGGAACGCCTGTACTTGCGGCGGTTTGCGGACTTTACTGCGGCGGATGTGCGCTGTATATAGCCACTCAGCGCAACGATATAAAAACGCTGGCGCAGCTTGCGGAAACCTACGGCACTGCCGTTGAAAATCTTAAGTGTGACGGATGCCGTTCCGGCAGGGTTTCGTCATACTGCGGCGACTGCGGGCTGATTAAATGCGCGTCTGAAAAAGGATATCAGAGCTGCGGCGAGTGCGATGAGAACTCAACCTGCGAGCTTCTTGTGACCTTTCAGAAGGCAAAACCGGACAGAAAAGACATCCGGAAGGATTTTAAACGGATTTCAGAGGTCGGTGTTCATGCTTGGGTGGCAGAGATGCGCCAGAGATATGCCTGCCCCGCCTGCGGATACCCGAACTCGGCTTATGACCTGAAATGCCGCAAATGCGGACACGAACCCGCAAACGCATACGTTGCTGAGCACATGGACGAGATAAAAGAGCATCTTAAAGATCAGAAAAACGGCTGAAAGGGAAAACGTCCGGCAAAGGGGACACCACGGTGACAAATTCCTTTGAAACCGGATGCACGAACCCCATTCTGTAATGGTGCAGGGCGATTGCTCCGCTGTCCATCCTGTTTTTGCTTCCGTATTTCTCATCGCCGAATATGGGATGCCCGATATGGGCGAACTGACTTCGTATCTGATGATACCTTCCGGTATCCAGCGTAATTTCCACAAGAGACCTGCCGCCGTCCACAGCCTTCACTTCATAGGTTAAAACAGCCTCTTTCGAGCCTTCGTGTGGCTTGTCGGTAACTTTCGCCATGAACCTCATATGTGAGTGGTAATGCTTCAGAGTGCCCGAAGTATTCTTAAAAACACCTTCAACAACGGCCATATAGACCTTTTTATGCTTTTTGTCACGCATGGACGCATTTAGTCTGGAGAGTGCCTTGTCGGTCTTTGCGAACAGAACCGCACCGCTGACCGGCGTGTCCAGCCTGTGCAGGGCATGGAGGAAGACGTTGCCCGTCTTGCCGTCACGCTCTTTCAGCCACAGTTTGACACTTTCCTCAAAGCTGTCCCTGTGACCGTCAGATGGCTGTGTGGGTATGCCTGCGGGTTTTGTTGCGGCTATCACATGGTTGTCGGCAAAGAGTATTTCCATCAAAGTCCCTGTCTCTTCCATGCGGCGAAGAATCCAGCGGGAACCGGAATTTCGGTTTCTCCCCTGTCGAGAGTCAGCTCCGATGTCTCAATTTCGCCTTTTGTTCCCGCCATCATCTGCACCAGCAGATTTTTCAGCGTCATTGGTGTATAGCCGGGTGTATGGCATGTCAGAACCACAAAGGATGCGTTCTGATGCAGTATTTTTTTTATGAGTTTCAGAATTTCAGGAAGGTGGGTGTCGATCTTGAACACCTCGCCCCTGCTTCCCCTGCCGAAGCTGGGCGGGTCGAGTATCACCCCGTCGTATTTCGTTCCACGCTTCTCTTCACGTCTGAGATATTTGATTACGTCGTCAGTGATAAAGCGCACTTTTGAGCTTTCAAGTCCGTTCAGTTTCAGGTTGCGCTTGGCCAGATCGTTTATCTTCTGTGATGCGTCAACATGGGTCACCTCCGCCCCCTCTTTTGCGGCAGCTATTGTTGCCGCACCGGAATAGGAGAAGAGGTTCAGGACTTTCAGGGGGCGGTTGGCATTTACTATGCGTTCACGCACCCAGCCCCAAGAGTAGCGGTGTTCGGGGAACACGCCCAGATGTCCGAAATCGGTGGGTGAGATGTGGAATTTAAGCCCGTCAAGGTCGATTATCCATTCAGCGGGCATGTTTTTTCTGTATGACCAGCTGCTGCCGCCCTCTCTGGAGAATATGGCGTGAACCTCCTGCCATCTGCCGTCTTTAAGGGTTTTTTCCCAGACTGCCTGACCGCAGGGTCTGTCGATGATGAAACCGCCGACGTCCTCAAGTTTTCTGCCCTGTCCGCTGTCCAGCAGACGGTAGGATTTTGACTGTGCCATACTTCCTCCAAAAAATTAAATTAGCACATTATGCATTTAACTCAACAAGTTTAATCCGGCTGGTGTACAATAATTCAGAAACACAGTCAGTTGACATAAATTTTCACTGAGATTAAAAGAATATCTCTGTAAATGTCTGGAGGCACGATATGTCCATTAATTGGAACGATTACGACCCCGGGAGATTTTACGACGAGCTTTTCGAATCGAAGGGTAAACCCAGAGAGGCGAGCCGCGATGTCTTCCGCCACCTGCAAACGCTTTCAACGCAGGATATCTACCGGAGAAAAAAGACCGCCGATGCCGCAATAGTCGAGCTTGGGATAACGTTCACAGTCTACAGCGACGGAACGAACATCGACCGTGCGTGGCCGTTCGACATTATCCCCAGAGTTATCTGCGGAATGGAATGGAAAAGGGCGGAAGAGGGGCTTAAGCAGAGGCTTAAGGTTCTGAACCTGTTCATAAACGATCTTTACAACAATCAGGACATAATAAAGAGCGGAATCGTACCTGCGGATGTCATTACCACATCCAAAAACTTCCGTAAGGAGTGCATCGGCATGACCCCTGCCCACGGAGCATGGGCGAACATCTGCGGAAGCGACATAGTGCGTGACGGCGACGGAACGCTGTATGTTCTGGAGGACAACCTGCGTGTACCCTCCGGCGTTTCCTACATGCTGGAGAACCGCAAGATAACCAAGCGGGTATTTCCGGAACTGTTCAAGGATATCAACATCATACCCGTGGACGACTACCCTGCGAAGCTGTTCGACATGCTGACCTCAATAGCCCCCAAATGCGACAAGGAACCGGAGATAGTTGTTCTCACTCCTGGAGTGTTCAACTCGGCCTACTTCGAGCATGCTTTCCTCGCCCAGCAGATGGGTGCGGAGCTTGTTGAGGGTGCAGACCTGTTCGTGGATTCCGACGACATGGTTTACATGAAGACCATAGAGGGGCTGACGAAGGTGGATGTCATATACCGCAGGATAGACGATGATTTCATCGACCCAGAGGTGTTCAGGCCTGATTCGGCACTGGGCGTTCCGGGGCTTATGCGTGCATGGAAAAAGGGCAACGTAGGGATAGCCAACGCACCGGGAACGGGGGTTGCCGACGACAAGGTTGTCTATGCCTATGTGCCTGCGATGATAGAGTTTTATCTGGGTGAAAAACCTTTGATACCGAACGTTGAGACCTATCTGTGCCGTGAGGCCGACCAGCGGGAATACGTTCTGGCGAATCTGGAAAAGCTGGTGGTGAAACCCGCCAACGAATCCGGCGGCTACGGAATGCTCGTAGGCCCCCATGCAAAACAGGAACAGATAGAACAGTTCAGGGAACTTATACTGGAAAATCCCAGAAATTATATAGCACAGCCCACTCTGGCGCTTTCGGTGACACCGACCCTCACCGACGACGGCAACCTTGCCGGACGCCATGTGGATCTGCGCCCCTTCATCCTTCAGGGCGAAAGCTCATACTGCACGGCGGGCGGGCTGACCCGTGTTGCCCTGCGTGAAGGCTCTCTGGTGGTTAACTCATCACAGGGCGGCGGCAGTAAGGACACTTGGATAATCGATCCGGAGGAGGTGTAAGATGCTGTCAAGAGTTGCAAACAGAGTCTACTGGCTCGCAAGATATATGGAAAGGGCAGAGGATATGGCGAAACTGGCAAACGTTTACGCCAACCTGATGCTGGATATGCCAAAAGGCACGGATATCGTTTGGTACAACATGATAACCATCATGGATGCCGAGGAATCTTTTGCCGAGCTTTATGAGGACAGATCGGAAAACAGCGTAATGAGCTATCTGATAAGCGACGAACGCAACCCCTTCTCCCTTTACTGTTCTCTGGCATTTGCCAGAGAGAACACCAGAACCGCAAGGGACATTCTGCCCACGGAAGCCTGGGAGGTTGTGAACGAACTGTATCTGCTGGCGAAAAAAGAGAAGGATTATGTGTCCACCAGAAGCAGACGCTATCAGCTTCTCACCCAGATAATCAGGGGCGGACAGAGGCTGGAGGGGATGCTCACCAGCGGACTCTCCCGAAACCACACATATACCTTTCTCCAGATGGGCAGACTGCTGGAGCGTGCGGACACCACCACCCGTATTCTTGATGCCGGCTCACTTATCCTAAGCGGAAACAAGCTGAAAGGAACTGAAGGGATAGTCTGGATGAACCTGCTGAAAGCGATGAACGCTTATCAGATGTACCGTCAGGCAGTCCGCAGACAGGTGGCCAGCAAGGACGTTATTGACTTTCTTCTCAAAGATGCTATGTTCCCCAGAGCAGTGGCATACTGCGCAGAGAGCATCTCCATCCTCGCAAACCGCCTTCCGAACTGCGCTCCCGTAGCGGAAAAAGCCCAGGCGGTGATAACACTTCTGAACAGCTTCACAGCGAAACAGGGAGACATAGCGCACCTGCACGATTTTATGGATAAGGTACAGATAGCCCTTTATGATATCGACAACGCAATTTCAGATACATGGTTTAACGCGGCAATAAACTGATGAAACGTTTTTACTGCTCCTGCGGAGCGGAGATCTTTTTTGAGAACACCATCTGTTTCAACTGCGGAAAACTGGTCGGAATAGACATTGTGGGTTCGGAGATGTTTACCCTGAAAACAAAGGGCAACGGTCTCCTTTCGGCCACAATGGGCATGAACACCCGCCATTACAGATTCTGCAAACATCGTTCCCCCGACACTCTGGGGTGCAATATCCTTGTGCGTGAGAACGACCCCGAGGAGCAGTGTGTATCCTGCCGCCTGACACGAATTATTCCTGATCAGTCCATACCCAGAAATGTGAAAAGATGGCGCACTCTGGAAGAGGCTAAAAGACGCATGGTCTTTAATATGCACCGCAACAGACTGCCCTATCAGACAAGGACGGAGAACCCTGTTTCGGGGCTGTGTTTCGATTTTCTGGAGGACAGGCGGTCAAACCCGAACGTTTTCGAGGAGATAGTGTACACAGGGCACAGCAGCGGGGTTATAACGGTGAACGCCGCCGAGGCGGATCCGGAATACCGAGCCTCCATGCAGGAGGAGATGAACGAGAGATACCGTACAACTCTGGGGCATTTCCGCCATGAACTGGGGCACTATTTCTGGATGACCCTTATTCAGGGGACAAAGTGGGAGAGACCTTTCGATGTGCTTTTCGGCGACCACAGAAGAGACTACGATGCCGCACTTAAAGAGTATTACGCCAACGGACCCGCAGAGGACTGGGTTGAACACCACATCAGCGCATATTCGTCCATGCACCCTCTGGAAGACTGGGCGGAGACGTGGGCGCACTATCTGCACATGATGGACACACTGGAAACAGCCGTTTCTTTCGGTGTTGTTAATGTTGATATTGAAAATGGTAATTTCAGGGATGTCATCGGAAAGTGGGTCGAACTCACTATAATTATGAACTCCCTCAACCGCAGTGTCGGAAAGGCGGATGCCTACCCGTTCGTGTTGTCTAATGAGGTTTACGAGAAACTTACCTTCATCAGAAATGTGATTCTTGCATCCCGCAGGTGATTATTTTTTAGTCGGTCGATTCTTTTTTGACCGTTTTTAAATTCATTATTCATTCGTTGCGCTTTTCTGTTATTGAAAATTCCAATTACACAAAATATTCAAATTTCGCTATGGGACTAAACACCGAAATTTTGTGAAAAATAACACCATTTCCTAACTCTTTTTTATTTTGGCGAAAAATCTGTTTTCAGTATAAAAAATCCCGCCTTCGTGCAGTTTCAATTTAAGCTATCTTTAATTTTTACTTACAGACCATTTAAATTTGTTTAACAAGTTTCAGATAATCTAATGATGCTATTTGTTTTTATGATGTGGCACGGTTTTAGCTAAATTTAACCTGATGGGGGTGACAGTATGTCTGCCGAAGAAATGGTCACTTATAAAGATATTGAGATACCGAAATCGCTTTTAGGTGTAATCAACCACATGGACAGTGTGGACGAATACAGAGAGGAACTGCTGCGGCTTGGCGCCCAGTGGGATCTGCTGACCATTCTGGGGCAGATGGTGGGAACGGGAACCGATATGACCGGAACCCGTAAGGGATTTCTCGACCTGACGAACAAGCTCCTCTGTCAGCTTGCGCTGGAGAACATCCGCAAAACCGTTCAGGAGATAGGCGCAAAGGCGCAGGTGGCTGTGGATATCCTTATCCGCAACCTGTTCGAAAGGACAGCCGACATAGGCTTTCTTGCAACGGACGACGACATCCGTGATTTTATAATAAAAAACGCCGAACTGGACGAACTCTGCAAAAGCGGACAGGGCGGCGAGGTCTGCGACACGCTGAACCGCACTCAGCTTCGTGAGGAGATGAAGCTGGCTCTCATTGAGCGGTTCAGGGAATACGTCGCAAAATATTCTGTTTACTACAACATCATCCTTCTGGACACCGAAGGCAGCGTTCTGGTTCAGCTGGATCAGTCCGGAAGGGTTACAAAAACCGCCGATCCCCTTATAAAAGATGCCGTGAACGTTGAGGGTGAGTATCTGGAGGTCTACAGATATTGCGACCTCCTGCCGCAGAATGAAAGATCCCTTATCTATGCCTACAGGGTGACCAGAAGCAACGAGGAGAAGGAGGACGTTCTGGGCGTGCTCTGCCTCTGTTTCCGTTTTACGAACGAGATGGAGGGTATCTTCCGCAACATGACCTCAAAAGACGACTGGTCTGTGAAGCTGATTCTGGATGCCGACGGCATGGTCATCGCCAGTTCCGACAGACACCACGTTCCCATCGGCGCTAAGATGGATATGGTGCTGAACAAAGACTACGGCATGATAAAATTCGCCGGAAAGAAATACATCGCAAAAACCTCACCCACAAAGGGCTATCAGGGGTTCTTCGGCCTCGGCTGGTATGGCCACGTCATGATACCCATTGAGAGTGCATTCGAGATATCCGAGGAGAGTGCGGCCAAAAAGAGCATTAACGAAAAAATTCTGGAAGCGGTCATGAGCGACCCCAGACTCTTTTCGGGCGAACTGAGGAGCATCCCCGTTCAGGCTGAAAAGATACAGAGCGACCTTGAGCGAACGGTCTGGAACGGCAACGTTAAGGAGAGCGACCCCGCATCTAAAGTGCTCCTCTGGAGCATCTCCGGCACGGGCGCAAAGACAAAAAAGATATTTGAGCAGTCCATCGGCAACCTGCACAGGACGGTCATAGATTCAATTCTCAGCAACGTCTGGTTCTGGGCGGCTCTGGCTGTGGACATCATGGACAGAAACCTCTACGAGCGGGCGAACGACTGCCGCTGGTGGGCGCTGACATCCGCTTTCAAGCGGATTCTGGACAAGCAGAAGATAGAGGAGGAGGACAGGGAAAAGATAACCGGAATCCTCCAGTACATAAACGGACTTTACACCGTATACACCAACCTTTTCGTATACGATTCCTTCGGGCGCATCATCGCCGTTTCAAACCCCACCGAGGAGCATATGGTGGGTACCGTTCTCAGCAAAGAGTATGTTCGGGGGACGCTGGCTCTTAAGGAGAGCAGTCAGTACTGCGTTTCGAAGTTTGAGCCGAGCGAGCTTTACGACAACAGACACACTTATATCTACGGAGCCTCCATCACATCTTTCAGGCAGGGCAAAAGCGTTATTGGCGGAATAGGTGTGGTTTTCGACAGTGAGCCGCAGTTTTTGGCCATGCTTCAGGATGCTCTGCCCAGAAACGAGCGGGGCGAGGTCGAAGAGGGCGTGTTCGGTGTATTCGCCGACAGGAAAGGGGTTGTGATAAGCTCCACCGATCCGGAGATGAAAGCCGGCGATACCCTGAGCATCGACAGGGAGTTCTTTAATATGAAGAACGGACAGGGAACTTCGAAGGTTGTGGAACACAACGGATATTACTATGCCGTGGGCGGTCATGCCAGCAGCGGCTACAGGGAATATAAGCAGGGAGACGGCTACATAAACGATGTAATTGCGCTCATGTTCACACCGCTGGCAAAGGTTAATACCGAATCCGCACATCCTGTGCGCCGTAGAAGCGACAGCGTGCGGGTAAAAGGTACGGCTGACAGCAAAGACTGCATTGAGGTCGCAACGTTCTTTATCGGAACCAAATGGCTTGGGATAAAGACCGAAAACGTTGTGGAGGCCATAAATCCCGAAGGGCTTACCACAGTGCCCGGCAGCCACAGGTTTGTGAAAGGCAGACGGATATACAAAGACCTGCCGCTTCTGGTGGTGGATATCCGCAGTATTCTTGGTCTTCCCGAAAAAGAGGTGGACAACGACAGTCAGATAATTGTGCTCAGGTTCAGGGGCGATCAGCTTTTCGGCCTGATAGCCGATGCTCTGGGCGAAATTCCGCAGATACCTCTGGACAGGGTAGAGTGTTCCGACCATATCCTTGACAACAGCAAATATACGGAGTGCATCGTCAAGCCCGACCCCGGACAGCCAAACGGTGAGATGCTGATGGTGCTGAGGCCGGAGGGGATAATAGGCAAACTGAAAGAGATGATCTGAGGAATCAGAGATTCTAAAGTTTCAGGCACATCACTTTGATGAGACTGCCGCGCTACGCTCGCAGTGACAAATATTTACGTCATTGCGAGGAACGCCAGCCGCAGGCTGTATGAGTCCACATTTAATATGGTTGCCGAATAAAGTGACGTGGCAATCTCATAACGCTTAGACTTTGTCAATAACCTGAGGAAGCAGAGATTCTTCTGTTATTTCCGTCTTTCTTTTTTCGGATAAAGGTTTATGTTAAACCCTGTGAGGTGTTTCATGAAAATAAAAGTATTAGGCCCCGGATGTTCAAACTGCGAAAAGATGCACCAGACGGTTCTTCAGGCCGTTGATGAACTGGGGATACATGCCGAAGTTGAATATGTGAACGATATGATAGAGATATCAAACTATATCAAAACCACTCCCGGAGTGGTGGTCGATGAGGTTGTGGTTCACGAGGGCAAACCTCTGCCGTCAGTTCATGAGGTCAAAATACTGCTGAAACAGAAAGCGGCCAAAGGCGGCTGCGGCTGCGGATGCGGCTGTGAGGGCTAGAGATTCTTCATTCCATTCAGAATGATGACATAAAAAAAGGGCACCCGAAAGTGCCCTTTATTTTTTCCTACAGAAGTACCGATTCCGCCAGCACTTCCGCTATATCTTTAACATATATGCTCTTGGTGTTCAGATCCTTCATTCCGTCGGACATCATCGTCATGCAGTAGGGGCATGCGGTGCAGAGTGTGCCTGCGTTGGTGTCGATGGCCTGCTGAGCTCTGTTCACGTTGATGCGTGTACCCAGATTCTCCTCCATCCACATACGGCCGCCGCCCGCTCCGCAGCAGAATGCCGTGTCTTTGGAGCGTTCCATCTCCACAGGTTCTTTGCCCGTGATGGCCTTTATGATGTTTCTGGGCTGTTCGTAGATTCCGTTGTGTCTGCCCAGATAGCATGAGTCGTGGTAGGTTATTACGGTTTTCTTGTGGTTGTCGTTGACCTTCAGTTTTCCGTCACGCACAAGTGTGTCCAGCAGTTCTGTGTGGTGGATAACCTCTATTTCAAGTCCGTACTGTTTGTAGTCGTTCTTAAGGGTTGTGAAGCAGTGGGGGCACTGTGTCACGATCTTTTTGACCCCTCTGGCCTTGAACATCTCAACGTTTTTAAGAGCCATCTGCTCAAAAAGGTATTCGTTGCCCAGTCTGCGCACGCTGTCGCCGCAGCAGAGTTCGTCCTTGCCCAGAGTTCCCCATGTGACCTTCGCCTCGTCCATAAGCATGGCAACGGCGAGGGATATCTGTTTGCTGCGTGAGTCGAACGCTCCCGCACAGCCCACAAAGAAGAGATATTCCGTCTCTTCGGGGTTGAAGTCCTGAGCCTTTATGCTGGTGAAAACCTTCGTGCGCTCGGAAGGAGCGATACCCCAGGGGTTGCTTCTCTGTTCCATGTTTTCGAACAGGTTCAGCAGTTCTTCGGGGAAATCGGAGTTCATCTGCACCATGTTTCTGCGCATTTTGACTATCTTGGGTGCATGCTCGATGAAAACTGGGCAGACCTCCATGCAGGCTCCGCAGGTCACGCATGACCATACTGCGTCCTTGGATATCTGATGTTCCCCTTCGCCCACCAGAGCCGCCTCGTTTTCGTTCATATTTTCTTTTATCTTATGGATGAGCGTTCTGGGGTTCAGGGGTTTGCCCGTGAGTGTTGCGGGGCAGTTCACCTGACATCTTCCGCACTCGGTGCAGGTAAGGCTGTCCAGAAGGTCTTTCCATGTAAGGTCTTTGAATGATTCAGCGCCCAGATTGGTCACTTCCTCAAAGTTCTCACGCTGAGGAACTGCGGGTTTGTCCAGCAGTTTGAAGTAAACGTTGGGAATAGCCGTGAGTATGTGCATGTGCTTGCTGTAGGGCAGGAAGTTTATGAAGCCCAGCAGAAGTACCGCATGCGCCCACCAGAAGAAAACGGCGAGCTGATGCACCTC
Source organism: Seleniivibrio woodruffii (assembly GCF_004339245.1). Taxonomy (NCBI): domain Bacteria; kingdom Pseudomonadati; phylum Deferribacterota; class Deferribacteres; order Deferribacterales; family Geovibrionaceae; genus Seleniivibrio; species Seleniivibrio woodruffii. The sequence goes on along the minus strand of NZ_SMGG01000006.1, from coordinate 128,240 downwards.
GACAGGTGTCGTGCGGCCTGCATAAACCACGGAGAAAAGAGCCGAGAAGGGGGCATACTGCCAGGGAACCCAGCCTATCATGACCTGAAAGGCCACTATACCCATGTATGCGAGCATAAGAGCACCGATAACCCCGAGGATTATGAACGCCTCGGCGGTGCGTGATTCTTTATAGAGCGGGTGGAACAGCTTGCGCAGAATGGCCGCAACAACGGCTATGAGCACGAGCACAGAAACAATGTCGAACGCCAGAAGGAGCCAGTGGTGAAAGGCTTCGGGCAGTCTGTCCAGTGAAACTCTGGGGAATACGCCGTTGACGATAAACTCGCCGTTGGCAACCAGAAGCACAAGGAACGACCAGAAAAGCAGAGCGTGGTTAAAGCCGAAGCTGCCCCTGATAACGCTCTTCTGAAATACTGCGTTTATAAGCATTGCGGCTGTTCTCAGTCCGCCTCTGTCGGTTCTTTCGGTGGGTCTGCCCTGTCTTATCAGCGCAACTTTTTTGTAAACGCTGAAGGCAAACGCCAGCATTGAAACTGCAAACAATATAGTAAAAGGGATATTAACCATTTCTTCCACCTTTTTCAGCCCTTCTTCTTCTGATCTCCTCTGTGAGAGCGGGAACTATCTCGAAAAGGTCGCCCACGATTCCGTAGGTGGCCACTTCAAAAATGGGCGCATCCTTGTCCTTGTTAATGGCGATGATGACATCGGAATCCTGCATTCCCACAAGGTGCTGAATTGCGCCGGAGATTCCGCAGGCAACGTATATTTTGGGGCGGACGGTCTTGCCTGTCTGACCCACCTGTCTGGAATGTGCCATCCAGCCTGCGTCCACAGCCGAGCGTGAAGCGGAAACGGTTCCGCCCAGTTCGTCTGCAAGCTCCTGAAGTATCTTGAAGTTCTGGGGAGCCATCATCCCTCTGCCGCCGGAAACCAGAATCTCAGAACCTGAGATGTCCACGTCGTCGGCCTTTTTATCGGAAATGATGCTTAAAACCTTGCTGAGGATGTCCTCCTCGGCAACGGGGGGCTGTTCTTTGATGATAACCGCTTTGGAAGTGTCAGCTTTTTTGGGCATGCCCATGACTCTGGGGCGGACGGTTGCCATCTGGGGACGGTATTTGTCGCACATGATGGTTGCCATGATGTTTCCGCCGAAAGCGGGGCGGGTCTGCATCAGGTTGCGCTTGTCGTCGATGTCAAGCCCTGTGCAGTCTGCGGTGAGTCCCGTTGCAACCTCAGTGGCCACTGCTCCGGCGAGGTCACGCCCCATTCCGGTTGCACCCATCAGGATAACTTCGGGTTTGTATTTTTCTATGAGCCAGCACATAGCTTTGTGGTAGCTCTGGGTTCTGTAGTTCTTAAACACCGGCATATCTGCCAGATATATCTTTTCCGCGCCGTATCGGCCTGCTTCGTCGGCTATGTGATCGACACCGTCGCCCATAACCACTGCGCAGAGTTCAACGCCGAGCTTGTCGGCCAGTTTTCTTCCCTCGCCCAGAAGCTCCCATGAAACCTCAGCGGCGACACCTTCCGTCTGCTCGATGAACACCCAGACATCTCTGAACTTAGCCAGATAGTCTTTGAGTGCTCTGTCCTCATCGGAAAGCTCCTCTTCCGCCGAGCCTCTGGCCTTCTGTTTTTCCCATGCCTCAAGCTGTGTTTTCTGCTCGTCGGTCAGGAAGATATAGAGTGCTTCGGCGGGACAGACCTTAACACATTTGTCGCAGCCGATACATTTCTCGTCATTTATTAACGGTGAGCCTTCGCCGTCCATGCTGATGGCGTCAACGGGGCAGGCGCTTTCGCACCTTGCACCGCAGGATATGCAGGTGTCGGGCTTAAGCCTCGCCTTTCCTCTCGGTTTTTTAATCTTTTCAGCCATTTTGGTTAATCCCTCTTATCAGACCGTAATAATATCTTTGGCAATCATTTTGTCCAGAAGCAGCGAAGCCACGTCTTTGGGATCGCTGATGCCTGCGCCGATCATTTCGCCTTTGTCACGCTGGGGCGAAAATATCTTGCTTACCCATGTAGGTGAGCCTTTCAGACCTATTTTGTTGACATCCAGCTGAAGCACTTCGTTATTCCATACCTCAACCTGAGCATTTTTGGAGCGCAGACGCATGGGAACTGTGGGATATCTGGGGCGGTTTATCTCCCGCACAACAGTTATCATGGCGGGCAGAACCGTCTGCACGGTCTCGTATCTGCCTTCAAGCTTTCTGCGGACAACCAGTTTTTTCGAATCTGTGTCAAGCTCCAGAATCCTGTCAACAAGTGTGAGCTGTTCCAGCTCCATACGGGTTGCGATTCCGGGACCCACCTGCGCCGTGTCGCCGTCGATGGTCTGCTTTCCGCAGAAAACAATGGCAACATCCTCCTCTTCGGCCAGTTTGCGGATTGCGGCAGTGAGAACGTTGCTGGTTGCCAGCGTGTCCGCACCTCCGAAAACCCTGTCCGAAAGAAGAACCGCTCTGTCCGCACCCAAAGACAGAGCTTTGCGCAGAGCCGCTTCCGCATTGGGCGGTCCCATGGAAACAGCGGTGACTTTAAATCCGTATCTGTCCTTGAGTCTCAGACATTCCTCCAGTGCATGGGTGTCGTAGGGGTTGACGATAAAGGGTATACCGTCCCTCACCAGAGTGTTCGTCTTCGGGTCGATCTGAACCTGCGTAGTGTCAGGTACTTGTTTGATACATGCTATGACTTGCATAACTACCTCATATATAACTTTGCCTTCACAAGCGTGAAAGCCTCTGCCTGTCAGGGTCTGTTCTGTTGAGTTAAAATAAAACGACTTCTCAAAATCTGAACACCCTGCCTGTGGAGGGTTTCAGCGATTTTGAGCACTGGAAACAAACGGTGTTTATAAGCAGGTAAAGTACCACAAAATAAAGTTAATAGAAACTGTTTTTGAGAATTTTTTACAAAAATTACGGGCGGATGCTTTATTACAATTTGCCTATTCGCTGATTCCACAGGAAAAACACAGTTCAAACGAAACAAAATGTACTATATACTGTCATAGACCTAACAAATGATAAATTATTGGGACTTAAATCAATGAAACTGACAAAGATTTTTTTGTATCTGTCTGTTGTTCTTTCTGTTTTCGGGTGTGCATCCGTGGGGCGTGATTATGTCAGGCCGGAAGCCAAGCTTCCTGCCGGCTGGCACACTGCGCTGAACAACCCTGTTAAAGCGGAGGCGGACAACCCGCAGATAATCAAAGAGTGGTGGAAGGTCTTTAACGACGACACACTGAACAGACTTGTGGGTATGACCGTTGACGGCAACCTCGACCTTAAGAAGGCCTACGCATCCCTTGCGGCATCCCGTGCAAAACTGGGAATGACCGAGGCCGAGGGCAAACCGAGCCTTTCGGCATCGGCATCAGCAAAGGGAACCTACTATGGCGACACTTCCGTTGATCAGACTCAGGACAGCTATTCAGCAGGGTTTGATGCCTCGTGGGAGATTGACCTGTTCGGCGGAGTGAGAAAGGGCATCGAGGCTGCCTCGGCCGATGCGGAGGCTTCAAAGGAGGCTCTGCACGACGTTCTGGTCTCTCTGACTGCGGAAACGGCGAAAAATTATATCTCTCTGCGTGCCGCACAGAGCAACCTGAGCTACTATGAAAAGGATATCGCCATAAAGACTGAACTTTATGAGATTGCGAAAAAGAAATATCGGGCGGGTACCGGGGACGAAACCGATGTGCGCACGGCTCAGTATACCCTTGAATATGCGAAAACGAACCTTCACGATCAGCGGCTTTCCATAGCCCAGTATATGAACAGACTTGCTGTGCTGACGGGTCAGACGCCGGGCAGTCTGGACAGTATGCTCGGCCAGAGCGGTGTGGTTCCTGTTGTGCCGGTTTCAGCCGCAGCGGGGATCCCTGCGGACATGCTCCGCCGCAGACCGGACATCCGTCAGGCGGAAAGGGAACTGGCGGCTCAGACGGCCAGAGTGGGAGTTGCGGAGGCGGACAGATATCCCAAACTGACCCTTTCGGGTACATTGGGGCTTTCCTCGTCCGATTTCGGCAGTCTCTTCAAGCAGGAGAGTGCCAGCGCATCAATTGGCCCGAGTCTGACATGGAAACTGTTCGATTTCGGCGCAATAAAGAACAACATAAAGGTTCAGGACGAAACCAGAAAGCAGTATCTGGCGGCATATGAGTCGGCTGTGCTGAACGCTCTGGAAGAGACTGAAAACGCCCTTAAAGGCTATTCGGAGCAGTATTCCAAGGCTCTGCAGCTTGCAAAGGCGGCAGAATCCGCCGAGGCGGCCTATCTGCTTGCAAGGCAGAAATATCAGGCGGGACTGGCGGAATATACGGATGTGAAATCCGCAGAACAGTCATACATCAGCTACAACAATCAGCTCCAGACAAGCAAAGGTTCGGCGGGTACAAACCTTGTCAGTTTATATAAAGCACTCGGCGGCGGCTGGGAATCAATCGAAACAGGGGAGAAGAGCGAATGAGCAAAGTAAACACCGCTGAGATTGCGGGAAAAATAGGCGGAAAAAGAAGCGGCGGCGGCCGGAAAAAATTCATCTGGCTGGGCGTTATCGCAGTGATAGTCATCGCACTGGGCATAAAGACCTGTGTGAGCGGAAAGAACGACATTCCGCAGTATAAAACGGTTAAGGCGGAGCAGGGTGATTTCACCGTAAAGATATCCGCAACGGGAACCCTTCAGCCCACAAATCAGGTTGAGGTGGGCAGTGAGCTTTCGGGAACGGTTAAGGCCGTTTATGCGGACTACAACAGCAAAGTGACCAAAGGTCAGATCCTTGCGGAACTGGACACGGAGAAGCTGGAGAGTCAGCTGACCCAGTATGCGGCGGCCGTTAAGGCTGCTCAGGCAACCGTTCTTCAGTCGCAGGCCACCGAAAGGGAGACACTGGCAAAACTGAACAGACTTAAAAATCTGTATGACATAACTCAGGGGAAGTCCCCTTCAAAATCGGATATGGATGCGGCACAGGCCGACTATGACCGTGCGGTGGCAAACACAGCTTCGGCGCAGGCTCAGTCCGCACAGGCCGAAGCGAACCTGAAATCCGCAAAGACAGACCTTTCAAAGGCCAAGATTCTGTCGCCTGTGAACGGGGTTGTGCTCACCAGAAGCGTTGAACCCGGTCAGACCGTTGCGGCTTCATATCAGGCTCCGGTGCTCTTCACCCTTGCGGAGGATCTGAAAGAGATGGAGCTTATAGTGAACGTTGATGAGGCGGACATAGGTCAGGTGAAAGAGGGGATGCGTGCGGAGTTCACTGTGGACGCATATCCCGACAAGGTCTTCAAAGGTGACATAACTCAGGCCAGATACGGCTCTGAGACCGTTGACAACGTGGTCACCTATGCAACCGTCATCAGGGTGGACAACAGCAATATGCTCCTTCGCCCCGGAATGACCGCCACATCCGACATAATAGTCAAAGAGCAGAAGAACGCAGTGATAATCCCCAACGAAGCGTTCAGATATGCGCCCCCCGCAATGGATGCTTCCGGCGGTTCTTTCGTCAGCAAGCTGATGCCCCGTCCCCTCAGAGCGGCAAAAACCGCTCCCCGACAGAAAAAAGAGGGAGCGCAGACAGTCTACAAACTGGTGAACGGAATGCCCCAGCCTGTTGAGGTTGCCACAGGAGAGAGCAACGGAAACGGCAGAGAGCTTATTCAGGGGGATATAAAAGCGGGTGACGAACTGGTCATCGGCACAGTAAACGCAAAGGGTAAGTGATGGAAACGGGAAACACGCCGCTCATAGAGCTTAAGGGCGTGACAAAGATATACGGGATGGGGCAGTCGGAGATGCACGCTCTACGTGGCATCGACATAACCATCGAATCGGGTGATTTTGTTGCGGTCATGGGGCCGAGCGGCTCCGGCAAATCCACCTGTATGAACATTCTGGGATGTCTGGACACACCCTCAGGCGGATCGTACCGTTTCGGCGGTGTGGAGGTGGGCGGACTGGACAGAGATCAGCTGGCGAGACTGCGCCGTAATTACATAGGCTTCGTTTTTCAGGGATTCAACCTGCTTAGCCGCACCAGCGCAATAGAGAACGTGGAACTTCCGCTCCTTTACAGAGGGGTTTCGGCCTCCGAAAGGAAGAAGGAGGCGGCGAGAGCTTTGGGTATGGTGGGGCTGAACGGCTGGGAGAAGCACAACCCCAACGAGCTTTCAGGCGGTCAGCAGCAGAGGGTGGCGATAGCAAGGGCGATAGTCACCAGCCCTTCGGTTCTGTTTGCAGACGAACCCACCGGAAACCTTGACTCCGCCCGCAGTGTGGAGATCATGGAGCTTCTGACAAGGCTGAACAGCGAACAGGGCATAACAATCGTAATGGTGACCCACGAGCCGGAAATGGCGGCATACGCCAAACGGTGCATCCATTTTAAAGACGGACTGGTGGTGTGACATGCGGATAATGCTTTTTAATACAATTCTTCTTGCACTCAGGGAGATACGCAGAAACGTACTGCGTTCGTTCCTTACGGTGCTCGGTATAGTTATAGGCGTTGCGGCGGTTATCACCCTTGTCACTGTGGGCAACGGAACCACGGCGCAGGTTACGAACCAGATAGCCAGCATGGGAAACAACATGCTGATACTCACCACCGGAAAGAGGATGGGCGGACCCGACAGAACTGTGGCCCCTGCTTTCAGCATTGCCGATGCGAAGGCCATCCACAAAGAGATAGATTCTGTTGCGGCTGTGACCCCCACAGCTTCAACATCTGAAACGGTGGTTAACGGAAACTCAAACTGGCAGACGAACATAACCGGAACCGACAACGAATTTTTCACCATCAGAAACAGAAGCATCTCAAACGGCCGTATGTTCGAGGATGCGGAGCTTTCCGGCGGCCGTTCGGTTTGTGTGGTCGGTGCAACTGTGAGCAAAAACCTTTTCGGCGGACAGGATCCGGTTGGGCAGTCCATGAGGGTTAAGAACTTCACCTGCTCCATAATCGGCGTTATGGAGGCAAAAGGTCAGTCCAGCATGGGCAGCGATCAGGACGATATCGTCATAATGCCGCTCAAAACCGTTCAACGCAGGCTGACAGGAAGCAAAGATGTTAATATGATTCAGATATCGGTGAAAGACGGTGTATCCACAGACGACGCCATCACCGAGATAGAGTCCCTCATGCGGGAGCGCAGACATCTTGCGTTCAACGAGGACAACAACTTCAACGTAATGGACATGAAGGAGATAACCAAGATGCTCACCAGCACAACAAAGGTGCTGACGGCTCTTCTGGGTGCTGTTGCGGCGGTGAGTCTTCTTGTGGGCGGCATAGGCATCATGAACATAATGCTGGTGTCCGTCACCGAACGAACCAGAGAGATAGGCATCAGGCTTGCAATAGGAGCCATGGAGCGGGAGGTTCTGCTCCAGTTTCTGGTGGAGGCGGTGGTTCTGTCGTCTCTGGGCGGCATAATCGGAATAATAATAGCCATTGCGGCCTCTTTCGGCATTTCCAGTGTGATAAACGTCCCTTACGTTTTTGACGGCGGAGTGGTTCTGCTTTCGTTCCTTTTTTCCGTTGCGGTGGGCATCATCTTCGGATATTTCCCAGCATTGAAAGCGGCACGGCTCGACCCCATCGAGGCTCTCAGACACGAATAGATTATGTTTGCCTCCGTGGTCTAAAGATTGTATATTATTTAATATTATAAAATAACATTGGTTCACGGAGGCTCATATGAAAAAGCTCTTCATCGGCGGACATTGGGTGGACACCGGAAAATATATGGACGTTCAGAGTCCCTATGACGGCACCCATGTGGAAACCATCTGCACGGCATCAGCCGACCTCACCCGTGAGGCCATAGATTCTGCATTTGAAGCCAGAGACACAATGAAGCACCTTTCAGCCGCCAGACGGGGCAAGATACTTGACAACGTTGCGGCGCTTATCGAACGGGACAAAGAGGAGATAGCCGCACTTATCACCGCCGAGGCGGGCAAGGGGCTTGTTTTCTCCAGAGGAGAGGCCAGCCGAACTGTCGAGAACTTCAAATTTGCCGCAGACGAAGCACGCAGACTCAGCGGCGAGCTTGTTCCCTATGATGCATCCGAATCCGGAACGAACCGTTTCGGCTACTATAAACGCTACCCCATCGGTGTTATCGGCGCAATTACACCCTTCAACTTTCCTCTGAACCTGGTTGCGCACAAGGTCGGCCCAGCAATTGCGGCGGGCTGTCCCATTGTTCTCAAACCCGCATCGTCAACACCCCTGACAGCTCATAAACTGGTGGAACTGCTTCTGGAGGCGGGACTTCCCGCAAACGGAATCAACCTGGTGGTGGGTTCGGGTTCAGTTGTGGGCAACGTTATGGTGGAATCGGACAAGATAGCCATGATAACCTTCACCGGTTCACCCGCAGTGGGGCTTGATATCAAAGCCAAGGCTGGCATCAAGAAGGTCACTCTGGAACTGGGTTCAAACTCTGCGGCGGTGATCCACGAGGATGCGGACGTTCGCTATGCCGTGCCGAAATGCGTCACGGGAGCTTTTGCAAACAGCGGTCAGGTGTGCATCTCCATCCAGAGAATATATGTCCACGAGAGCAGATACGATGAGTTCCGCACGCTGTTCATAGATGCTGTGAAATCCAGCAGATGCGGCGACCCGAAGGACGAAAAGACCCTCGTAGGACCTATGATAGACGAAAAAGAGGCCGCCAGAGCCGAACAGTGGGTTAAGGATGCCGTTGCTCAGGGCGCAAAGCTGACAGTGGGCGGCGGACGCAAAGGCACACTGCTTGAGGCCACCGTTCTTGAGGAGACCAACGAAAAAATGACCGTTGTGCGTGAGGAACTGTTTGCGCCTGTGGTCTGTCTGATGAAATACAAAACGCTGGACGAGGTCATTGAGCGGGTTAACGATTCCCAGTTCGGACTTCAGGCGGGAATTTTCACGAATAACATCCACAACGCCTTCAAAGCCATCGACAGGTTCGAGGTGGGCGGCGTTATGATAAACGATATGCCCACTTTCAGGGTCGATCAGATGCCCTACGGCGGTCTGAAGCTTTCCGGCACAGGCAGGGAAGGCCCCAAGTTTGCCGTTGAGGAGATGACGGAGATAAAGACCGTCATGTTCAATTTAAACTGACGGGAGCTTGTTGACGTCATTCTGAGGCTTTTGCCGAAGAATCTCTTTTTTATGAGACCCTTCGCCGTTGCTCAGGGTGACTGTGAATAGACGTCACTGCGAGGGCTTTGTCCGCAGCAGTCTCATAACTTTTGTAAAAAATGAATGTAAATCCCCCTCAGTCCCACTAGCCAAAGGGAGCTTTAACTCCCTCCTTTTCTAAAGGAGGGGCGGGGTGGATTCTCTTATATTTTTTTGGGGAGAAAAAGGTGAGATATATTTTATTTGTCATGCTGTTAATGACATCCGCCGTCTGCTTCGCCGCCGGAATAAGCGATGGGGACATCAGGGGATTTTTCCCCAAGGCGGACGAACTGCCGGGCGGGTCTGAACTCTGGCTGGCCACGGGTGTGCGCTCCACTCCGGGCAAAAACCATACTGCCTACAGCGCAACCTATTCGTATTACTCAGGCAAATCCGACAAGCTGATGGACATTATCCGCAAAAAGCAATACAGAACCAACGTTGCGGTATATTCGTTCAACAACTTTGTCGATGCGGAAAAACTCTTTAAACAGCTTACCAACGACGCACCCAAGAACCGTTCCCAGATGGTGCGGTTCGGCGAGAGGGGACTGTTTTTCATCTATCCCCGCTCAGGCTACATAAACGATGCGGACTTCTATCTGGTATTCATCAACAGAACCTTTGTGGTCTGGATGCAGGCGGACGACGGCTTTGCCATCATGGACGTTGCGAATCCTGTCAACGAGGCTATAAACAGGTTCATAGTGAACAACCCCAAGATATACATGACAAAATCAATCCACCTTCAGGCATCCGCCGAAGGGCTTGAGACCCAGACAAAAAAACTGGATTTCACCACGGACTATCCCGCCAGCATAAAGGTCAGCGGAAAGGTTTTCGACAGGAAAGCCGGAGCGCTTCAGGGTGCGAGGGTGATGATCCTTGAAACCGGCGACAGCATGATAACTTCTGCAGACGGCAGTTTCAGCAAGACTCTGCTTCTGGACGGAATAAAGGACGTTGAGCTGTCTGCCAATTTCTATATGGAGCAGGACGAAGCATCGAAAGCGGCATCGTTCGGCAGCGGTCTGGTGGAGGCGGTGCTTTCATCATCCGACGGCGACAGGCGCACTCAGCTCTGGAAGCTGGACAGCGTCACCGAAAGCTATTTCGGCACGGCATACATAAAGACATCCAAGGGCACTGCCGGATACCCCCTCACCGGAAAGATAATGAAGAACGGTCTGCTTAACCTGACCCTTGACTGTTCCAACACCGGAATAGATTTCAAATGTCAGCAGGTTTTCACCGGACAGGTGAAGAACGGAAAAATACAGGGCAAATGGAGCGGAACGGGCGGCGGCGGAACCTTCTCAGCCGAACTCGGAAAGTATACGCCTGTGACCCGCAAGGTTATGATAACAAAGGATGTTGCGGACATCAGAACCATGATATCTCCCAACAGCGGTGTTTACACTCAGGCGGACACCCCTTCGCTGGTGGTCTCTTCGAACCCCAACAACAACGCTGTTATATATGTAAGTCCAGACATGAACAGACTGGGGCTGGACGATGTGACGACGGCAGAGGTCAAGCTGGTGCTCACCCACATTCCCAAAAATCAGTCGGGCAGTCTCTCTGTGTTCCTCTTTGATGCGGACATGGGGCTGGATAAAAAACTGAGGCTGGGCAGAGGAAGCTATGCAGGGCAGGCGGTGACATCCGAAGAACCGTATAAGGCCGAGTTCGAGGTCTATGACATGCTCAAGGCCGGAAAGGCCTTTGCTCTGGGCACTGTTCAGGAGGCTAAATCCAACGGGTTCCATGTGTTCTCCGGTGCAGGCGAGCAGTATGACACGCTTAAACCCTATTTCCTGATAACCGAATATTCCGACAGCGGCAAAAAATCCGCAGTTAAACCCTTTATATTCGCCAAAACCCTTAAAGCGGGCGGCGACAATCTGGGCGATAGAAACAAGCCCCAGAAAGACGGCATAGACGACGTCTGTTTTGAAGGAACCTTTGCGTTTCCCGGCGGCAGACTCAGCTCTTTTGAAATAGAGATAAGCGGAGCGATCAAAAAGGTGTTCAACACCAACCCCGTTGACATTTATCCCCTTGCGGGTATCTTAAGAGACGGAAAGATGCTGAACAGACCGGACGGAAGCATTGACCTGCTTCTGGAAAATCCGGCTGAGAAGTTCGATATCTGCGTCAACGGAACCTATAAACCGGAAAAGAACGAGCGGATTATCTACAGATATATTGTTGACGGCACACCCTATGAGGGATTTGCCGAACAGGAGAAATGATGGAAGATTTTATAGGGCTGGCAGTGTTCATCGCTCTGGCGGTTTTTGTTTTCAGGCTTAAACCCGGCGCAGGTTGAGGCGCATATAGCGAAAGCTGCAGTATCGAGGATCGATACAAGAAAATAAAAGAAGAAAAAGAGAAAAAGGAAGAAGATGACAAACCTTTACAGTGAAATAAAAAACGGACTGTTCCTTATATCCGGCCCCTGCGTTATCGAAGATCAGGACATGCTGCTGCGAATTGCGGGCAAAGTTCAGAAGATAACTGACGAGCTGGGTATAAAATATATTTTTAAGGCATCCTTTGACAAGGCTAACAGAACCTCTGTCACAAGCTACAGAGGCCCCGGACTTGAAGAAGGACTTAAGATGCTTGCGAAGGTGAAGGCCGAGACAGGACTTCCCATCCTGACAGACATCCACGAGGCATATCAGGCGGCGCCCGTTGCGGAAGTTGCCGATATCCTCCAGATACCTGCGTTCCTCTGCCGCCAGACCGATCTTCTGGTTGCGGCGGCGAAGACCGGAAAGATAGTGAACATTAAAAAGGCTCAGTTCCTCCCCGGAAACGACATGGGACACCCCTGCAAAAAAGTCACCGACAGCGGCAACGATCAGGTGATACTCACCGAGCGTGGCACAATGCTGGGCTACGGCAACCTTGTGGTTGACTACAGAAACCTTGTGGACATGACGCAGTTCGGATTTCCCGTTGTCATGGACGTTACCCATGCGGTTCAGAAACCCGGCGGACTGGGCGGAAAGAGTGGCGGCGACAGGGGCTATGTGCCTTATCTGGCGCAGGCTGCGGCGGCTGTGGGCGTTGACGGTTTCTTTTTCGAGACACATGAAAACCCCGAAGAGGCGCTTTCAGACGGCCCCAATATGGTGACTCCGGATAAGCTGAAAGAGATACTTAAAACCATAATCGACATCAGGGCGGCCATCGGTAAGTGAGCGGGCTGTATATCCACCTGCCCTTCTGCAAGAGCAAATGCGGCTACTGCGGATTCTACTCGGAACCGGATGCCTACGGGCTGACTGAAAAATACTTTGATGCCCTGCTGAAAGACCTTTCGGCGAGGCAGTCTGCTGAATATGATACGTTATATATCGGAGGGGGAACGCCGTCGTCGGTTTCCCCCGTTCTGCTCTCCGCCTTTCTGGAGAAGCTCTCGGCAAAGATCCCATTCAGTTTTGAGGAATCAACCATAGAGGCAAATCCCGAAAGCGTAACACCGGATTTTCTGTCCGTTGTGCGTGAGTTCGGGTTCTCAAGGATTTCGATGGGATGTCAGAGCACCGATGAAAAGGTTCTGAAACTGCTGGGCAGGGTGCACGGCAGGGCGGAGATATTCGGTGCGGCGGAGCTTATCAGAAGCATGTGTCCCGATACGGCGCTGAATCTGGACATGATTTTCGACATACCATCAGTTGACAACTCCGTGCAGATGAAAACTCTGGAAGAGATGATTTCCCTTGCGCCGGAACATGTTTCGGCCTATTCATACAGTTTCGACACGGAATATCTGAAAAACACCGAACCTTGCGGCGATTCGGCTTTCTTAGACGTTAAGAAGGCTTTGCAGGCGGCGGGATATCACAAATATGAGATATCCAATTTTGCAAAGGCAGGGCACGAGAGCAGGCACAACATGGCCTACTGGCGGCTTAAGGACTACGACGGGCTTGGTGCCTCGGCTTGGTCGCTTAAAAACTTCGAGGGCGGCAGGGTGCTCAGCGGAAAGACCAGAGACCTGCACGAATATATCGCAAATCCTGAGGCCTTCGCAGAGACCGACAGAACCGAAGGTGTTCATGCGGCGGCGCAGGAGCTTGTTTTCGGCCTTAGAATGCTTGACGGAACGGATTTTTCATTATTAAAATACAGATACGGTGATGCGGCCTGCGTTTTTGAAGAGCGGGTGGACACGCTGGTTTCGGAAGGAATGCTCACATGGCGGCGGGAGAATCTATGCTTAACGGAAAAAGGGGAACTTATCTTGGACTCTGTGCAGGAATATTTGTGGGGCTGTTTGCCCTGAACGCCTTTGCGGGCTGTGCGGGAGACTGCATGACCTGCCATCGTAAGCTGGTGGGAAATAAAGACCACATAGCACTCACCACCTGCGTCAAATGCCATACCCCGTCAAACAAGAAACTGTTCGAGTTCGGCAGCAGATCGAACGAAGGCTGCGGCGACAACTGTTTCGACTGTCACAAACAATGGCCGAAAGACGGCAACCACGCCCCAATGCTGAAATGTGAAAACTGCCATAATAAATCCAAAAAATAATTTAGTGTTTTAGTAACAATACTGTATAATATGTTTTATTGTTTAACTTTGGAGGATGTATGAAGGCTGACTGGAATGAGGCCCTCGAAAGCGGCAATGAAACCATTGATTCCCAGCACAGGGATCTGTTCAACCATATCAACGCATATTTTGACAGTCTTGAAAAGGTCTACGGGCATGAGATAACCATAAAGACCCTGAACTATCTTCTGAAATACGTCAGATTTCACTTCGGAACCGAAGAGGAGCTGATGAAGCGTTACGGATATCCCGACTTCAGCGAACACCTTACGGAGCACAGAAAGCTCGTGGACGAGCTGATGAACTGCTATAAATCACTGATATCAGACGGTCACAGCGAAGAGATAGTGGAGCGTCTCAGAGTTCTTCTGAACGAGTGGCTTGTGGCTCACATCATGGGATATGACAAGAAACTTGCGGAGTTTATGAAAGAGAGCGGTTTCAACGCCTAGTTGAGGCTGCTCATATAATTTTTGAGCAGAGCCGCTCTGGCCTTTGCGTTGTTTTTCATTGCATCATCCGCAGAGGGTATGGACGCCAGTTTTTCGTAAGCGTTAACAGCTTCGCCGTATTTCTTCTGAATATCAAGTATACGTGCATAGGCATAAAGCATATACGCATCGCCGGGTGCGGCGTGAACCGCTTTCTGATATGCCGTTTCCGCCTTATCAAAATCCCCTGCGTTCTCCTGAATCAGTCCTGCTGTGTAATATATCTGTCCGCTTCCGCTCTTGCGTGTGTTTGAGTTCAGAAGTGAGAGTGCCTGCTGGTCAAGCCCCAGAGAGGACATTTCCATTGCCGCCGCACTGACCACAGAAGCATCCGCCAGATACGGGTGGTCGTCTATCACAGGCTGAACCTCGTTCAGCTTGCCCTGACGTATCTTCGCAGTGAGAAACCCTGTCAGAACGGGCTTTGTGGCGTTTTCAGCAAGTGCTCTGGAGTAGAACTCCTCCGCACGTCTGTTATTGCCGTTTCTGAGTGCCTCTGCCGCCTGAGCGACAGTGGTGTTATATTCTGATTTGCGGTCGTATTCCCTTTTTGCTTTTCCGGACAGCACGAATGATGGGTTGCTCTGTACTGTCGGTCTTGGTGCAGCCTGAACTTCGGGCTGGGCAGGTGTTTCCGGCTGTGCCGGAGCCGCCGCAGGTGTCTGAGGGGGCATCGGAGCAGACTGCTGGGGTTCCAGACCTGCCGGTTTATGTATCTCTGGCAGACTGCGCATTGCAGCCAGTCTTTGCTGATTTGCCGCTGTGGGGTCATATTCGGGAGCCTTTTCAGCCATGGGGGGCTGCTGAACGGGAGCAGGCTGAACAGGCTGAGCCGTCTGAGGCTCGGGAGCCTTACGGGGTGCAGGTGCGGAAGCATCCGGAGACTGAACCACAGGTTCCGCCGCCATGGGAACGGCGTCTGCCGCCGCATTGACCTTATAGTCGTTGCCTGCGGGCATAAACATTACGATCATAAAACCGATGACAGCAACAGCCAGAAGCACCAGAAGTGACTTTCTGGGGCCTTTCCCTCTTCTGCCGGAAGGTTTCAGGTTCAGCATACTCGGCGGAACCGCACCTCCTTTTCTGTTTGAGCTGTTTACCTTTTTCAGGCTGTCCAGTACAAGGCTCATAAGTTACCGTCTATCAGTGAAGTTGTTATCATTATTACCAGTTCACGCTTTTCCACCTGCTTGTCCTTGGCTTTGAAAAGTGCGCCTATTCCGGGGATATCCGCCAGAATGGGAATGCGTTTTTCCGCTATCTTCTCTTCATTGTCGATAAGGCCGCCCATTACTATGGTGGAGCCGTTGGGCACGGTCAGAACAGTTCCCGCCTCTTTCAGGTTGACTTTCGGATAGCTTGCCACTGTGGTGCATGTGCCGCTTGAATCGCATTCCTGAACGTAGGTTCCGGCGGTATCGTCCTCAATTCTTGTGAGTATGGGCACCACATGGAGGGTTACGCTGTTGTCCTCCATAATATTTGCAGTAACGCCGAGAGTTATTCCGTGGAGAACTGTTGAGCGTTCGTATGTTATTGTCTGTTCGTTGTTTTCAGTGTCACGGTCGACCTTTTTCTCCCAGAATGGGCGGAGCTGACCGGAGGTTATCATTGCGCTCTGGCCGTTTAGAACCCTTATTCTGGGATTGCCCAGAGTCTCTATTTTTCCCTGAGTGGCGATGAATTTAAAGAAATTGTCGTAAGACTTTACATAGCCTACGGGAGTTCCCGATGCCACAAGATCGCCTATCAGCGACACGCCGAAGCGTGCGTTCTCGCTGGTCCAGTTTATTCCGTATGAGCTGGCATCTGAGAGGGTCACTTCCATTATTCTGGCTTCGATGAGCACCTGTTTTGAAGCGTCTTTAACCGCATGGGCGATGTAGTCGTCTATCATCGCTATGATATAAGGCGGAGCGGTCACTGTCAGCATGCCCGTAAGGGTGTTGAACGAGTAGCCTTTCATGCCTCTGTAGTATGATATTCTGGTGTCGCCTGATGATGACTGACCGGATGATGAGCCTGCGGAAGCGGCGGCTTTTGATCCGGTTCCGGATGCCGCAGGAGCAGATGCACCGTCCTGTGCTGGCTGTGCCGGCTGGTCTGCGCCCTTGGTTTTCTGGCCTGTTTCATCGGTGTCTGGGAAAATCATGGCATTGACAGTGCCGAGGATCGTCTGGTGAAGATCGGCTCTGCTGCCCTTTTTGCTGTAGCTGAGTTTAAAATCGCCGGCCAGACCTGAGTCGCTTCCGGTTGAGCCGAATATATTTCCGCCTATTACGGCGGTGTTGTCACCCACAACGGTTGTGTAGGGAATCCTGTAGTTTTTGGTGGTGAAGGCGTTCACCCTGATGGTGCTGCCGGATATTTTATAGCCCACTCCTGCGTTTTCACAGATTATTTCCAGTGCCTCTTTTGCGGGCATGTTCTTAACGGTGAGGGTGAATGGCTTGTTTACGTTTATTTCCGGACCGATTATGAGGTTTAGACCCGTTTCTGCGGCTACCATATACAGAACGGAGGAGAGGTTCTGCTCCACGGCATCCATGGACACATAGACGTTTTCCAGCGGATCGTTCTCTATTGCGGGCTTGAAAATGACAGGGGGAGGGGGCGGAGCCAGCGGGAGCACGGGCTGTGCCTTAGAAAAATCTGGCGTAACAGAGGCCGCCTGTCTTTTTTCGTCCACAGTTGCGCACGAAGCCAGAGACAGAGCAAGCAAAACAGTTAGTACTGAACGTAATACCATCTTTTTCCCCATGTTCCTTCCAGCAGTATTCTGGAATCTTCAACTGCTGTCAGCCTAATATTCTCCGAGACAATATCTCCGAGGTTAACGAGTCTGCCGTTTACTACGGCACATTTTTTAAATTTTCCGTTCATGACGGCCGAAACTATGGCTCTTGGCGGAGCGACTATCTCCGGAGCGGGGGATGCCCCCTCTTCGGCAGCAGTAACTGACGGAACGGCATCGGGCTGAAAAACATTATAAAAGTTTTTAATAAACGGATTCTGATAATACCCCGACAGTTCAAACGTTTCAGGCTTTGCCGGAGGCGGGCCTAACATCAGGTCCTTAATGAATCCGGAATCCTCTTCCGCTATGCTCACATTGAACATTTTAAGCAGGTGAGAGCTTTGCATAACAGCTCTTGAGGTCACAAAAGAATCTATCATAGACTGAAGAAAAAATACACACAAAAGCACTGCAAAAGGCAGTGCGACCTTAACATAGTGGCGGGCTGTGAGCAGTTTAAGCTTCTTATTGTTCATCATTGCCGCCGAAGTAGGGCTGAGTAGTTCGTATTGCGAACATTACCTTTTTTTGCCGCCGGATGTGAAGGTCATCTTCTTGACCACGATCACAGGCGCAACGCTGTTTTCAAGATAATCGGCTATCTGGATTATCTGTGAAGGGTCGGTGGGCTCTATTTCAAATTCCATTTCCGCAGTGTAGGCACTGCCGGAATCGGTAAGCTCTTCCGTTATACTTCCGCCGTAGAGAGTGCGGAAATTTTCCAGTGTTTCAAGCAGGAGGATCTTTGCCTCTCTGCGGTTCAGATAGGGAGGGTTAGTTTCGCTGAGAGCCTTTTCCAGATCGTTCAGTCTGGTGCGTATCTCTCCTGTTTTATACCCTGCCGCCTCTGAGCGTATCTTTTGTATATTGCTCTCAATGACCGAGTTTATGGCGCTAAGTACAGCCAGCGACACCGCAAGGGTCAGGATAAGGCTGCTGAAAACCATAAGCAGTCTGTAGCTTTTGAAGATGTTCATAAAGCCTGTCATTGGGTCACCGCTTCGCCCTGTTTCGGCCGCTTGAAGATAAGGTGTATGTTGGCAATCATTTCGCCTGTGCGGTATTCGGTGGTGTTTTCAAGGGTGTAGCCGCCCTGAGATGTTATCTTCTCCGATTCGGCGCTGAGCCTCTCTTTGAAGTCTTCCATCTGATCCAGCCTTTTGAAGGGAAGTTTGCCGTTAAACTCCACTATGTCGTTTGCGGCATCTTTAGTGTTGAAGGAGACCAGATCAAAATCGGTCATCTTCAGAAGTTCGGCGAACAGCCCGAAGTCTTTCAGTGCGCTTTTGTCACGCTCCTGCAGGGTGCGGTAGTAGTGCAGGTCGAAATGCCTCTCTTTTCCGGCGTTAACCTCGGACATATAAGAGCGTATCCTGTTTTGCAGGTTCATGGCCTGTGCGGTCATCTGCTCTTTGTTGTTGTAAAAATGTATTATAGATGACGCATTGAGCACTCCCAGAAGCATCACAATGAAGAACGAGATTATGCATACGATGGATGTAAGCTGAATCTGCGCCTGTTTCTCTGCTATGGGGGTCGGGGTCATGTCGTATGCATCGTCAAGATAGCACAGGGAGATTGGGATAAGGTATTCCTGAAACACGTCGTTGGGGCAGTTTTCGATGACCCCTGTGGGAACAAGGGTTGACTGGGCGATGCCCGAAAATTCGTAGAACATGGTGACAAGGTCGCTCATGTCGGCGAGTCTGCCGGAGAAAATGACCTGATCAATTTTCAGACGCAGGTTTTTCGTGGCGTACATATATGTAAGGTTAAGGTATTCGTAGTAGGCGTTTAAAAGGTTTGCCGAATTTTCAGTGGGGTTGCTTCTGGTGTAGATTATGAAGTCGTTCTGGCAGATCGTCACGCATATTTTGGTTTTGTCTGCGTAGGCGTGGAACACCACCTTGTCCGGAAAATATCTCTGCACCAGCGAGCAGAGGGCAAAGTCGGACACGGTGAACATGTTCAGCCGCTCCATGGTGTCCTCGGTGAGTCCGGAATCTTTATAGAGCAGGGAAGATGGAACCATCAGCACCTTATAGTTCAGTCCGCCGGATGAATCCGGAAGCTGGGCACTGTTTGATTTGTAGGCCATCAGATAGTCCTGTGCAGGGTCGATGCTCTCTTTCAGCTTGTTCATTGAGATCAGACGGAAGGTTGCGGCGTCCTTTACAGGGGGCAGGGTGATGTTCTCCTCGATGGTATCGAAATAACTTATGCCGATGTTGACGGGCAGGCCTTTAGAAAGAGGCTGAATATTTTCAACATCCGTGGTATAATATTTAAGCAGGGAAAAGGTTTTTCCTTTTCTCTGTATTATTACGGCCTTAGCAGAAGTTGTCTCGTTGGACTTGAGAAGTTCGGCACTGAATAATTTCATACCCAACGATACTATGGCATGCGGGCTATTTCAAGAGATTTAATACTATATGTTGCGAATTCTAGTTGTTGAAGATGACGAGGCAATACGCAGTCAGCTTTGCTTCGCCTTAGAAAGAAAATATGAAGTGTCCGAAGCTTCTAACGCTCCGGATGCCATTGCCGCCACGAGCGGAAAAACCTTTGATGCCGCCGTTGTGGATCTGGGCATGCCCCCCAGCGAGCAGAGCCCTGTGGAGGGGCTGAAGGTTATCGATCACCTTCTGGCCACGTCACAGTGCAAGATAATCGTTCTGACCGGGCAGGGTACTCAGGAAACCGCAATGAAAGCCCTTGAGAGGGGAGTTTTCGACTTTCTGCTGAAACCCGTCAAGATGGAACAGCTCCTGTTTTCAATTGAGAGAGCCGAGCTTTTCATCACCACCGAAAGGGAGCTTCAGAAGCAGGGTGTTGAGCGTATCGAGCTTCAGGTCAAGATAGGCGACGGATTGCAGAAGCTGAGAGAATCCGCCGAGAAGAACATAATTCTCAAGGTTCTGAATGAAACAGGGTTCAACGTTTACCAGTCCGCAAAAATTCTGGGCGTTAAGCGTGAGAGCCTCTATTACTTCATAAAGAAATTCAATCTGGTCAGAAAAACGGATGCCTGAGCAGTTTTTTCTGTCGGTTCTGGCCATTGCTGCGGTTCTTCTGATAGTCCGTTTATCCACAAACAGGATTACGTCCAGACATTTTAATATCATAAGCCAGCTTATAAAGATGAATGAAGTTGACGGGTTTGACCCCGTTAAACTTCTTCATCATCTGGAACCCTTTCTGACCAAACTGGGCATAAAGGATTACGGCTACTATCTTTTTTATCACAACACCGAATATGTACGACGAAACGGCTCAATGCGCAAACCCATGGAAAAGTTCGTCCACACCGCCGACTATACGGTTTATATAGGCATTGTTCCCAGATTCGGCAGGCTCGATCCGGATTTTATCTCAAGGATACTGGTGGAGATAATCTTCCTTCTGCTCAAAGCGGATGTGAACATTCAGACCGCATCGGCAAGGGAAGCGTTCCGTAAATCAGAAGAGATACAGACTTTTGTGAACCATGACGTAAAAAACCTGATCCAGTTTGTAAATGCACTGGAGTTTAACCTGAACGAAGTTCAGGACGAGGCGGGGCATAAGAGGCTGATCCGCTATCTTCAGAAAAGTCTGCCCTCGCTGAAGGTGCGGGCGGATAAGATATTATCGGCTCTGAACAGCACCAGACCCGAGCCGGACAGCATACCGGAAAAAATGAGGCCGATAGTGCTGGCCTCGGACATCTCCGCGATATACGGCATAGTCCTGCACTCGGAAAACTCAATTGACACCGAAATAACCGCAGGCAAGAGAGAACTCACCGTTATTATTGAAAATATTATAAAAAACTTTTACGATAAGAGCATCGTGGAACCGGGTATCGATCTTTTCATGAGCATGGACGAAGAGGACGGTGCATATCTGCTGACTTTCAGGGACACGGGCTCCCCCATCCCCGACTGCGAAAAGATATTTGAGCCGTTTTATTCCGGCAAGGTGAACGGACTGGGTATCGGGCTTTTCCACTGCCGCAATCTGGCCATGGGCATGAACGGTTTTCTTAAAGCGGAAAACACTCCCGATGGGCCGGTTTTTATTCTGAGTGTTAAGAAATGAGGTGTCTGATGTCCGAAAAGGGATTTACACTTATCGAAGTTGCCATTGTAATGGTCATCATAGGTGTATTGATGGGCGGAGCTCTGAAGTTTACGGGAATAATTCAGCAGGCCAGAGGAAAGAGGGTGGTTTCTGATGTCACTGTGCTTGTGGACGCTCAGAACAGGTATTACGAGAGGATGAAAAGACTGGCAGGGGATACGAACAACGACGGACTTATAGATTTCACAACACTTAATTCAACTCAGCCCGACGACATAAACACCGGAGCAGCGGATGTCGACAACGCATTTGACGAACTGCAGGCTCTGGGGATACTCCCCGCCACCAGTTCAAACGCTCTGCTCTCATCAACTCAGGACGGAGCCTATATGTATTTTGCCGGCATAGGAACCACCAACATGATAGTTGTGCTGGGCGTTGAATGTGCGGCGGCGTTTCAGATGGAGATTCAGATGGACAACACCAACCCTGCCGCTCTGAACAACGCCGGCAGCGGAAGGGTCAGGCGCATAAACGGTGACACTTTAGAGACCACGGCATCATCATGGACAACCGATGGCACAGCCTGTGTTACGGGCGGAGCTGTAA
Source organism: Seleniivibrio woodruffii (assembly GCF_004339245.1). Classification (NCBI taxonomy): domain Bacteria; kingdom Pseudomonadati; phylum Deferribacterota; class Deferribacteres; order Deferribacterales; family Geovibrionaceae; genus Seleniivibrio; species Seleniivibrio woodruffii. The sequence goes on along the minus strand of NZ_SMGG01000006.1, from coordinate 106,487 downwards.
ACACCTCCGCAATCACAAACGTTGCCTATATTCTCGGATCCTTATGATCATTTCTTTCTGTCGGTCTCGATGACCTTGTTCATCAGATTGTCACGAACCTGTTCGTAACAGCTTAATATTGCTGATTTCTTTCCCATGCTCTGGTTCATGTGGTAGACCACCGAACCTTTGGATGTGTCGTAGATCTGACCTCCGGTTCTGAGGTCATACATGTTTACTGTCAGGTCGGCGCTTATCATTTTCAGGTTTTTGCTGACCCTGCTCTCTGAGATTCCGAACTGTTCTTTGACTATTAAAAGCAGATCGGACGATCTTTTCGCCTCATCCCTGTAGTCGCCCACGGAACAGCTTCTGGCCGAAAGCTCCGTGACGGTGAATTTCATCCCCGCAAGGTTGTTCACCAGTGTTGGCAGGATGTTGTTGTCAGCACTGCAGCTGACCACTGCTATTCTCAGGTTTCTTCCCTTTCCGCCTATAATTCCCAGCTCCGTGAGGTCGTTAACCACCGTTTCAGGGCGTATCTGCACCAGATACAGTCCGTCGAAGAAGTTTCCGGAGAAGGATGTCAGCAGAGGGAAGGAGTTGTCTACATATTTATCTGATACAGAGTATATTTTTTCGTTTACAGTGAAGTTCTTTTCACGGTCAAGGCTGCCTGCGGCTTCATCAGTAAAGGATTTGACCGCCTGTCTGGATGCCTTTGATACTGCCAGCTTGCCTATTCCCTCGCCGCTTCCAAGAGCGGGTATGCGAACCCTGACAAAACGGATGCCCGACTGATTGGGGCTTTCAAGCACTTTGGAGTAGGGAGCTTTTGCCGCAGCCATCATGGCCGCCCCTTCCTGATCTTTTCCGGCCTTGCGCATAACGTAGCCGTGGAGCGGTTTAACCGTCTCGTATCTTTCGGGGAAAAGCTCTTTCATGGTATCCAGTAACCTGTCCGTTTCCGTGAAGCGTCCTGCGGAGAGTGTCTCCGCCACCTGAGACGAAAGGTCGTTTGAGGAGTCGTTTTTCAGAGCCGTCAGGGACTTTCCGAACGGGCGGATGTTGTCGATGGTGACATCGCCTTGGAAACTGCGTATCACCTCGAAAGATGGTCTGTCGTTCATCAGAACAGATTTTATGTTCAGGGGTTTGCGTGCGGCAAGGTTCATGCTGTTGTCTCTGAAGATAACATCCTTTATGTCCGCATCTGCATCGGCCACAGAAATTGCAGTTTCGTTCCCTGAAAACTCGCTTTCGGAACAGGCCAGACTGCCCGCTCCCGCCGCCAGTCCTGTTTTGTTGGCTGTGAATCTGGATTTGAATATTTTAACGGTTGCTCCGTGGAGGAGGCTTATTCCCTTTTCAAGCCCCTCTATGCGGCAGTTTGTGAAGCTGACGGAGGAGTTTGCCGCTGTGAGGCCTGTGCCCTCATGGAAAAAGACGTGTTCGAATATTCCGCCGTTATCGCCTGTGTCTGCTAGGCTCACAGTATAGTTTTTACCTCTGAAGACTATATTCTGCTTCTCTGAACCGATGGCTTTCACAGAACCTTCCACCAGAAGGGAAGCTCCGTCTTCGAACTTAAGAACCGTTCCCTCTTCGATATCCAGCCTGATGCCTTTTGGAACCTTGAGTGCCCCTTTGATAATGTACGGGCTTGCCAGTGCATAAAAGGTCGTGGACTCTTTCAGCTCTCCCGAAACCTCTGTGGGGCCGGGTTTAACGACCATTCTGGAAATTTCGGAATAGCGGCTGAGGTTTCCTGCGGTGTCCTTTGCAAGCAGTCTGTAGAAGACCTTCTGTCCGTATTCAATATTTTCGTCGGTGTATTCGTTCAGCGGGGTGTGTGCCAGTTCCGCATATTCGGGCTGGGCTATGGTGGCTTTCTGAATTATGTAATCCTTCATGTCGGGTTCGTTAAGCATTGTCCATGTCAGCCTGAGTCCTTTGCCCGCTATGGAGCTTGCGAAATCAGTCGGCTGTGCCGGAGGAACCGTGTCTACAATTATCTGATAAGGCACCTGAGTTTTTGCGGAGGTGCGCTTGAGTTTATTGTTCAGGCTGACGGTTATCGTCTGGTTTTCCCAATTGTCGCCGGAAACAACCACATATTTGCCCAGATACTGTCCGGGTGCCGTTTCCTGCATCTCGATTCCCTTGCGCATGGTTCCTATGTCGAAATATGCATCAAGCCCTTCGTCTCCTTTGAGGGATACGAGTATCTCCGAGCCTGTTTTAAAGGGGGAATCCAGAGCGTTTGTGACAACGGAAAATATGGTGGGGGGACGGAGTCTCAGAAGATCCACAGGTTCGGGCATCTGCTTGGCTATGCCACGGCAAAGCTCATCGAAAAGGCCGATCTTGACAGAATCTCTCAGCACCAGAGCGGATGAGACAGCCGTTGAGATTGCCGACCAGGGAGAGAGCGGGATGCTTCCGGACTGTTTTACAACTCTGTCCTCTTTTTCCCAGATGATAGCTCCCGTTTCGGCATCCACCAGCTTAACCGCCATGCTTACCGTCAGACTGCCGTATATTCCTGCGTATATCTTGTCAACGCCCAGAACGTTCACATAGACCAGACCGTCAACGCCCAGAGCGTCGCCCAGTTCCTTTGTGGTGAAATCCTGCCATTGCTTTCCGGATTTCTCCTCCATAAGGAATATTTTGGAATCTATTGCTGAAAGCTCCGTATCGGCGTAGTTTTTGGAGCCTATATGGTTGAAAAAAGTGACCCTCAGCTCTTTCAGGTCTTCCGGCTGTCCGTCGCCCGAAACCGGAAGGACTGCAATTGCCGACGGCAGTTTTGCATAAGAAAAAGCGGGCACCGCCAGAATGAACAGTGCCGCAAAAACCGCTGATATTAAATGTTTAATTTGCTGCGAGAACATCGAGATACTTCCCTGCCTTGTCCTCAAGGGCAGAGGCATCTTTTTTCTTCTTTTTCATGAGGATGATGCCGTTGGCATACATCTCAACAGCCTCTTTCAGGTTGTTTGCGGATTCAAGCCTTTCCGCATCGGCGATATATTTTACGTCCTGATCTTTAAATATTTCGATTATCTGAGAAGTTATCTTGTCTATGTTCTCTTTGCGAACCTTGTTGCTAAGCTCTATGTCGGTGGGGAGTTTCGCCACTTTCATGGGCACTTTGTAGCTTCCCATGTCAATGCCGCTGGTGGCCTCGTCTCTGGCTTCCTGCTGAGACTGAACCGTGTTGCTGTAAACTATTCGTCCCTGAGAGGTTTCCACTACCCTGTAGCTGATGCTGAGGAAGCTGAATTTCTCATAGAACGAAACGTCATATTCGGCGTAGTCGTATACGGGCTTGTCGATGAATTTTTTAGGTTCCGCAGGGATTTCCGTCCTCTCTTTTTCGGCCTTGGCCTTCATCTTTTCCCAGTCGGTCCATTCGATGTTCAGCACCTTCTCCGTGCCCACCTGAACACGATCCTTGCGCTTGCTCTTCTGCACGTTGGATTCGGTTCTGGAATCCAGAACGTCGCCCATGAGCAGATAGTCGGCACTCTTTATCTTGAAAGGATCGGCTCCGGCAGATGCTGCGCCGCTGTTGCCTGCAACCGCAAGCTCATACTCACGCAGAAGCACCTCAAGTGCGCCCCTTTCGATTATTTTGACATCGTCAGCAAGCTGTTTCTGAAGCAGCTGCATTATGTTGGAGGAGGCCTGAAGTCCCAGTTCCGGCTCGTTCACAGGGGATTTGAAGGGTATAACTGCGATGCTTTTCAGTGCTCTGGAGAGTATTCTCTCCTCAACGTCCTTTCTTTCGGTCAGAAGTCCCTGATAGGAGGGAGCCAGATCGCTCAGCATTCTGTAATAGAAGTAGGAGAGGCCGTATGCTCCTGCCTGCTTCGCCTTCTGTCCGTGGAAGAACATGTTGTCGTAATATCTGTTCAACTCAGCTGCGGGAACCTTGACCGCATGCTTCTGGTCGTTGTTGAGTGTGCTCATAAGCCGGTTTGCGGTCATGAACAGGTCATAGGACTGCTTGAACATGTCCTGAGAGGCAAGCTCAACGCCCTTCTGGAAATCTGTTTCTATAAGTTTTATCTTGGCTGAGGCCAGATTCTTTTTCATGTCGTCTGTGACATCGGGGTATGACACGGCTTTGGTGTAGTAGCTGATGGCGGAGGCAAGGTCTCCGTCGGTGATGTATCTGTCTGCCTTTTCAGCGTAATATGAAGCAACGGAAGCTGCCTTTGCCTTTTCGGAATATTCTTTTACAAACGGATCTTCGGGTCTTATCTCCGCCATCTTTTTAAGGACGGGTTCGGCCTGTCTCCATTCGTCCTTTGCGGCCAGATTTTCTGTTTTGGTCTTAAGCTGGGCGAATATCCTGTCGGAATAGTTTCTGAATATGGGGGCGAGTGCGGTTTTGTCCAGATCTTTGACAGAGGCTATGGCGTCGTATGCCTCGATGTATTCACCGGAGTCGAAGGCTTTCTGCGCCTCCTCCTTTCCGGCATTTATGGCGTCATTGGTGAATTTTCTGTATTCAGCTGAAATTCTTTTATATTTTGTGAGCTCTTCGGAGGTGACGGCATACTTTTCTGCGGCGGCTATGCTGTCGTCAGCAGATGTGAGCAGTTCCATCGGAACGGGCGGTTCCTGTGAGAGGTTCTGTTTAACCAGCTCCATCTTCTCATCATAGAGTGCTCTTCTGAAGTTTTCTGCTTCCGAGCAGAATTTCTGTTCAGCGGGGAATTTTTCGCAGAGTCCTTTAACGTTGCCGTAGGCCTGTTCCTTCTGTCCCTGTTCAAACATGACCAGACTGTTACGGAACAGAACATCATCGTCCGCTGTCACGCATCCGGCCACAGAAACCGCCACTGCGGCGGATACCGCTGTGAATCTTAAGAATTTTCCGATACCCGCTTTAGAGAAATAGGACATAGCACCCTCTGTGATTAGTATTGTTTTGTTTAATTGTACATTATGGATTTTATCAAATAAAGAGAAAATGGAGAATAAAGTTGTGTTGATTTACCATTTGTTTCCGGAGAGGGATTTAAACGGACGTAAAAAAACCCGCTCGGCTGAGCGGGTTTTGAGTTGTTATCTTGATCCCACTATGAAGCGGGTGGGGTTGACGGGTACACCGTTCACCAGAACTTCGTAGTGAACGTGGGGGCCTGTGCTTCTGCCGGAGCTTCCGACTGCCGCTATGCGCTCACCCTTCTGAACCTGCTGTCCTGCCTGAACGTACATGTTGCTGTTGTGTGCGTATTTTGTCATGTAGCCGAAACCGTGGTCGATGATAACTATCTTGCCGTATCCGTTTTTGCGTCCGGAAAAGATAACCGTACCTTTTGCGGCAGCTCTGACGGGTGCGCCGTATTTAGCGGCTATGTCGACACCTTCATGGAAGACCCTGCGGCCTGTGAAGGGGGATATTCTGTATCCGAAACGGCTTGATATCCATCCGCCTGCGGGCCAGATGGAGGGGGTTGAGCTCATAACGAGCTTCTGTTTTTCAAGGAAATCTGCCAGCTCTGTCAGGCTGAGGGCTCTTTTTTCGAGGTCAGAACCGAGGCTGGAGAGTGTGTTTGAAAGGTCTTTAAAATAGTCTTTGTCTTTCTGTTCGTTGGCTTTTTCGATATCTTCAACGGGGTCGATCTCTTTTCCGCCCATTGCCAGCTGTTTCTTTTCAGGAACCTTGCCGCCGTATGATGCGAGGCCTCTTACCTTCTCTTCAAGCTCGATTACGGAAGCCAGTTTGTCGTTGATGACCACCATCTGGTTTTCGTAGCCTGCTATCTGGTTCTTAAGTTTTTCGTTTTCGTTTTTATATGTGAGAAGAACCTGTTTTTCTTTACTGATCTGGCTGAGTTTGTAGAATCCGACACCGGAGACAGCGGCAAAAACGGCGCTGAACGCAAGAACCCCGGCAACAAGGCTGCCGCTGAGCTTACGTGTCTTAACTTCGCCGAGCCGTGACTCATCGAAAATCATGACCGTATACTTTTTCTTCATTCCGCCTCCCATAATTGAATTTGATTGTCAAGTTTACACGAAACTGCCGATTTTATCAAGATATTATCCCGTTCCGGCAGTTTCGCTCTAAATCGTTGTTATATTTTTATTAAATTTGCCCTGACAGTTCCGCCAGCAAATCTTTTACTCTGTGAGCGCACTCGGCAACGGGAACTTCCTCGGTCACTCCGGTCTTTCTGACGGTGACTTCGACGCATCCTCTTTCCAGAGTCTTTTTGCCCACGGTTATCCTGACGGGGATACCGATAAGCTCTGCGTCGTTGAATTTAACGCCCGCTCTTTCGTCCCTGTCATCTAAGAGGGGTTCAAGTCCCATATTGTTCAGAATATTGTATATTGCTTCCGCATTTTTCACCACATCCTCCTCTTTTACAGAGAGGGGAGTGACCACAGCCTTGAAGGGAGCCAGCTGAACAGGCCACACTATTCCTTTCTCGTCGTGGTTCTGCTCGATTGCCGATGCAGCCACACGGGTTACGCCGATTCCGTAGCATCCCATGATGAAGGGCTGTCTTTTGCCCTCTTTGTCCAGATAGGTGGCGTTCATTGATGCTGAGTATTTTGTTCCCAGCTTGAAGATGTGCCCGACCTCGATGCCTTTGGTTATTACATATTTTCCGCCGCATTTGCAGCAAGTGTCGCCGGGGTTTGCGTTGCGGAAGTCGTCGACGTCGGCAAATTCAAAGTCTCTGCCGTGGTTGATGTTTATTGTGTGTGTCTCACGCAGGTTTGCGCCGACACAGTAGTTTGCCATTGCCGCAACGGCGTAGTCGCCGTAAACGGGAACCTTTATTCCCACAGGGCCTGAGTAGCCCAGCGGGCCGCCTGTTGCCTCTTCTATTTCGGCGTGCGATGCCAGCTCGACCACAGAGGCATTGAAATAGTTCTTAACCTTCGCCTCGTTCATCTCGTGGTCGCCCCGAACCATGATGCCCACCAGTTTTTCATCCACACGGACTATCATCGTTTTCACTATCTTCTCTGCGGGCATTCCGAGGAAAGCGGCAACCTCTTCAACGGTTTTGGCCTTGGGGGTGGCCACGTCCTCTGAGGGCAGAAGCTCTTCGCCGGATTTCTTATGATCGTTCACGCAGATGGCCTTTTCAAGGTTGGCCGAATAGTCACATGAATCACAGCTTATAACAAAGTCCTCGCCTGTTTCGGCCAGAACCATGAACTCGTGGGAGAATGAACCGCCGATTGCGCCTGAGTCGGCCTCGACAACCTTATATTTCAGTCCGCATGCCTCAAAGACTGCGCAGTATGCCTTATACATCTTCTCATAACTCAGGTTTGCGCCTGCGTCGTCCATGTCGAAAGAGTAGGCATCCTTCATCGAGAACTCACGTCCTCTCATCAGTCCGAAACGGGGGCGAACTTCGTCACGGAATTTATTCTGTATCTGATAAAGATTTATAGGCAGGTTTTTGTATGAGCTGATATAGCTGCGGACGATGTCGGTTATGACCTCTTCGTGGGTGGGGCCATAGCAGAAATCTCTGTCGTGGCGGTCTTTAATGCGCAGAAGCTCCTTGCCGTAGTAGTTCCAGCGGCCGGATTCCTTCCAGAGCTCGGCGGGCTGGACAGAGGGCATAAGAAGCTCGATGGCTCCCGCCTCGTTCATACAGCGGCGAACAACGTCCTCAACCTTGCGGATCACCATGAGACCCAGCGGCAGATAGCTGTATATGCCCGATGCAAGTTTTTTTATCATCCCCGCACGGAGCATCAGTTTATGGCTGACGACCTCGGCTTCAGCGGGAACCTCACGCAGGGTAGGTATGAAAAATCTGCTGTATCTCATATGTCATCTCTCCTTGATGAAAAGAAAAATCTATATCATAATCCGGCTGTTGACGCCACTGCTAATCTTATTCCATTATGCTGTTTGTGTGAAGAATTAATTTTTTCAGACGATTTTAAGAATGTTGATGTATTATTCCCCGGGGGGTAGTTTTATGTCGAAAAAAACTGTTGGTCAGCTTCTTAAAGAACTCGGATATGTCACCGAGGAACAGATTCAGGTCGCTCTGGAGGTTAAGAAAATCAGAGACAGACTGCTCGGTGAGATACTCATTGAGCTGTCGTTCGTTTCGCCCAGAGAGATAGCCCTTGTTGTTGCGAAGCAGTCGGGCAGACCATACATAGATATAAATGAACATCCGCCCTCAAAGGATGCCCTGCGACTTTTCGACCGCAGTATCGCAAAACAGCTTGAGATAATCCCTCTGGAGAACAGGCCGGAAAAGCTCGTTGTTGCCGTTGCCGACCCCTTCAACATCAACACAATAGACATCCTTAAACGAAAGGCCGGAAAAGAGGTGGACATTTATGTCTGCGACCGTGACTCCATCCTTAAGAACATTGAGATAAACTATTTCCTGCTGGAAAAACCCATCGAGGAGGAGATAAGCAAGATTCTGCACAGGTTCGTCAGCTCCGGTTCATCGGGAGAGATCCCCCAGCTGCTGGAGCACATCCTCAACAGTGCGATAATCACCCGTGCAACGGACATACACATATCGCCTGAAGACATCGCAACCCACGTCTTTTTCAGGGTTGACGGCATCCTCCGCCACACTTTCGTTTTTCAGCGTGAACTTCACAACCCCATTTCATCCAGAATAAAGATCCTTTCTAACATGGACATCGCCGAACAGCGTCTGCCGCAGGACGGTTCCATGACACACACCTTCTTCGATGAGAACTTTGACATCAGGGTTTCAACGATCCCCACCATCCACGGCGAAGGTATCGTTATGAGGGTGCTCAGCAAGAACGTTTCGCTGTTCAACCTCGACAGTCTGGGCTTTGAAAAGCCTACACAGGCAAGGCTTGAGAAACAGCTTGCCCGTCCCCACGGCATCCTTCTGGTCACAGGCCCCACGGGTTCTGGTAAAACCACGACCCTCTACGCCTCCTTAAGAAAAATAAACTCACTTCAGCGAAAAGTGCTCACGGCTGAAGACCCCATAGAATACAAATTCCCGTTCATAAAACAGACTCAGGTCAACGAAAAGGCGGGCTACACCTTTGCCCGTGCAATGAGGGCGTTCCTCAGGCAGGACCCCGACGTTATCCTCCTTGGCGAGATGAGGGACGAAGAGACCGCAGAAATGGCCATGCGTGCGGCCATCACAGGTCACCTCGTGCTCTCCACCCTCCACACGAACGACGCAGTCACTGCCATCCCCAGACTCCTGGAGATGAACATCAAGGACTATATGATAGCCTCCGGTGTGGGGGGCATTCTGGCGCAGAGACTTGTGAGGAAGGTCTGCATCTTCTGCCGCAAAGAGGCGAGCATGAAGGGGTCGGAACTGCTCAAAATGGGCATACCCGAAGACATGCTGAACAGAAACGGAATCTCCGCCGAGTTTGATGTGAACTACATGCGGGGTGAGGGATGCGAAATGTGCAAAGGCACAGGCTATTCCGGCAGGGGCGTCATAAGCGAGCTTCTGGAGATCGACGACGAGGTCGGCGACCTTATCGTGGCAGGCGCATCTCCCTTAAAAATATATACAAAAGCGGTGGAATCCGGTATGATCCCCATACTTGAATCAGGGGTTCTTAAGATGCTGAAAGGCATCACCACCCCCGAAGAGATTTTGAGGGTAGCTCTTTAATGCAACTTTATAAGATCAGGCTGCTCGATTCCAACGGAAAGGTTCTGACCAAGATTGTGGAGGTGGATCGGGACGAGGACATACAGTCGTATGTCGCCGGTTTCGGAGCCAACGTAATAGGTGTGTCGAAACTTCCGCCCTATGCAAAACTTCTGCGTCGCAAACCTAAGATAAAAACCTCGGAGGTTGTCGAAGTCATAGACAACCTGCACATGATAGTCAAATCCGGCATGCCCGTTAACTCAGGCCTTATGGATCTGGCCGCCGACAGCGACAATCCCGCCATGGCAGACATGCTGAACGACCTCAGCCAGAGGGTTCAGTCCGGTCTTACATTTTCAAAGGCAATGGCGAAATACGAACACGTTTTCACGGGAATGGTTGTGAACCTCATCCGGATCGGAGAGGAGACGGGACAGCTTGACAACACCCTGAAGAACGCCGCAGAACACCTGAAAAAAATATCCGACCTGCGCACCAAAACAAAATCAGCGCTCATCTATCCCTCGTTCGCCTTTGTGGCGATGATTCTTGTCATGGTCTTCTGGCTCATAGTGGTCATGCCGAAGATGATCGAGGCTTTCAAATCGTTCAACATAGACCTGCCGCCGACAACCAGATTCATAATGTGGCTTTCGGACTTCCTTCAGAGCTATATAGTTTTCATAGCTGTTGCAGTGGTGGGGATGATCATTCTGAACACTTTTCTGCGCAAAACAGCTGTGGAATACAGGTTTGCCACCGACAGGCTGATAACCAGACTCCCAGTGTTTGGTCACATCGTAAAAAATTATAACTACGCCTTCATAGCGGAATACATCAGGCTGATGATATCCGCAGGTCTGCCGCTGTATACCGCCCTTAATATAATGGAAGAGAGCCTTCCGAATCTGGTCTATAAACGCTCCATAGGCTCCGCAAGGGACATGATAGCCAGCGGAAGGTCATTCTCCGCCGCACTTGCCGAGCAGAAAATGTATCCCAAAATAATCACCAGAATGGTGGGTATCGGCGAGCAGACGGGTAATCTGGACAACCAGCTCGGCAACGTCTCCGAATACTACTATTACAAAGTTGACACCATAGCCAACAACATCTCAAAGATGATAGAGCCGATAGTGATAGGCGTTGTCGGGGTGTTTATGCTGGTTATTATGATAGGATTGATGGGGCCTATTTTTACCCTCATCTCCTCCATGCCCACATAATCGGCGGTTATATACGGCGCATTACTTCGTCAGCTTCTCCTCGGAACTGCTCACATACCGGCGTGTATGCTCGCAGCCCTCTCGTCAAACCTTCCTTGTACTGCTTGCATCTAACCGCCGATGGCTGATGTCGGACGAATCGGTTCTAAGCAGAAATTTGGCGGTTATATACGGCGCAATACTTCATCAGCTCCTCCCAATTCGACAATTAGATGAAAGTGGACTCATACAGCCTTCGTCACTCTGAACGAAGTGAAGAGTCTCAGGCGCAGAGATTCTTCGTTACACTCAGAATGACTGTTTATGCCGTTTTGAGCTATTGATTGAAAAAGCGTGTAGCCATAAATAATTACGCTGACAGGTCAAATTAACATAATTACTTTGCGATTAACGCTTTATTTCAGGCGTTGACAGCGGTATTATTTGATAAGTGTAGTAATTTAAGGTGGAGCAATGGTGAAGTTTGTCCTTCTGATCCTGATTTCTCTGACCGCTGCCGCATGTACGGTTAAATATGAAGTTCCGTATCAGGATATCCCTGTCTCGGAGCTGCCGGCGGTCTATCCCGCCCAGAAACTCGGCATAAAGGCGTCTCTTCTGCCTATTGATGCCAAAGTACCTTCGCAGAAAGTTCTCAACAACGGCTCCGGTATAGAACAGCTCATCATAACCCCCATGACACAACAGATAAACAAGGCCGCAAAAGACACCATGCCTCTGTTCTTTGCGGAGACAGCAGAGGTTCAGACACCATCTGCCGATAGAGGTCTGATAATCTCTCCGGAGCTTCAGGATTATGATTTCAACACCACCGTAAGAGGTTTCAGCACCTGCGGTGTGGCTCCGAAAATTAACCTCCGCATCCATTTCATGGACAACAGCGGAAGGGAGATATACAGGTCGGACACCGTTTCCTCTGTTCCCGTTATTGAGGGGAACTGCATGGATTCGTCTGGAATGAGCGAGATATGGAACAGGCAGATATACAAGGCCGCAGCGGATGCTCTGGCTAAAGGGTTCAACGGGATGACGGGTTCATACGCTCTTAACAGCTATCTAAGCGGGGCACAGTCCGCCTCACCTCAGCCCGCACCGAAGTTTGCGCCGGAAGGTGTAACGGACAAGGACAGGCTGAGAGCCGCCTTTGAGAGCGGGGCTATAGATGCCGCTCAGCTGAGAAGAGCCATAGATGAACTCGGAGGGGAAAGATCCAAACTTCTGGACTCCTTCCTTAATGGAAACATTGACCCTACTAAATTCGGGGAGCTTTACTGATGAAAAAATTCAGTTTTTTTGCAATGGCAATATTGATGATGCTCACATTCGGGTGCGCAACCCGTTCTGACATCCCCATGGTCGAAAACACAGCCGTATCTCCGGACAGGGTTGCGGCGGTGAACCTGCGGGCGGGAATAGTTCTGCCGGATGAAAACATGGTTAAGACCAAAGTCAGCGGAAGCTACACAGAGACTATCCCTGCCGGAAAACAGATAAGGAGCATGGCGAAAAAATACTATCCCTATGCTTTCTCATCGGCCGTTGTGGTTCCCGCGGGCAGTTTTCCCGAAAGTGTGGACGTTCTGATATCCACCGATATTCAGGATTACTCCTATGAAGGTGTTCAGGTTGCGGCGGGATTCGGACTTAAATTCCGGCTGAATCTCGGCGTTAAGGCGGTTATCACCGACAGGAACAGAATGACGGTATGGGAGACCAGCGCCAGAAGCGTTAAGGAGAGCAGGGCGGTAGTGTCGCCAGTGATACCCGTTGAAACCCTCAAAGCAGAAGTGCTTTCCGCTGCTATGGCGGAGTGTTTCCGGAAAATAAACGAAGATATATCCCTTTCGGGAGAGCTTCAGACATATGCATCGAACATGAAAAAACAGACGGCTCCCTCAAGACCCCAATACGCACAGCAGCAGGCTGCTGTCGTTCAGCAGGTTACGGCTAAAGTCGGCGGCGGCGGATATCTGGGTGTAAACATTCAGGCCATAAGCACAGAAAGGCAGACGGCAGTGGCAAGGTATACAGCCATGCTGGGCAGAACCAGAATGGGGCTTGCCGGAGTGGAGGTTGTGGGAGTGGCACCGTCCAGCCCTGCGGAAAGAGCGGGACTGCATGTGGGCGATATCATAGCCGATGCGGGCGGAACCCTTGTATCCTCGCCGGAAGCTTTCGTAAACTTTATAAACTCACAGGCTCCTCAGTCAAAGCTGACCTTATATGTCATAAGAGACAACAGACCGAGCTATTTTGATGTTGTGCTGGCTTCGGCGGCTGATCCCAAAGCTCCGCCGGTTCAGCAGGCTGCTGCTCAGAGAGAACCGGAGAAAACAGCTTCCGAAACTGATGAGAACCTGCCTCCGCTCAGGGAGGATGCCTATGCCGTCGTGATAGGAATAGACTACGGCGGCAGAAAGGACATACCGGGGTTGAAATACGCATCGAATGATGCGCAGGACGTTTATAACCTCCTCACCGACAGAAGATACGGCGGTATACCCAAGGAGAACACAGTCCTTCTGCTGAATGAGAATGCAACCAGAAACAGCATGGTCGCCGCAATCCGCAAGATAAGGACGTGGGACGGATATATATATGTATATTTTTCAGGGCATGGTGCACCCATCACCTCCGGTGACAAGGTCACAGATGCCGTTATAGTCCCCTACGACGCAGTGATAAGCGATCCCGATTCGCTGGCGGATACAGCGGTTAAAATAAGCTATCTTGAAAACATGGTGGACACTTCCAACGCAAAAGGGGTCATGGTGGCTCTGGATGCCTGTTTCACAGGAAGCGGAAAATCCATCACAGCCAAGGGCGGAAAACCCATAGTGGGAATGATGGCCGCACCCGATCTTTTCAGGACAACAGGTTCCGGCAGGGTGATAATAACTTCGTCCGCCGCAAACCAGCAGTCATGGGAGGACGACAGCGAGTACAGGTCGGGTATATTCAGTCACTTCTTTAAGGAGGGACTGAGAGGCAAGGCGGGAAAAGGTGTCTGGGTGACCATAAACGATATAGCGGACTATATTAAGAGCAACGTTGCCAAGACAGCATTCAGGCTGAAAGGTCAGGAGCAGGATCCGCAGGTTGTCGGCTCAGGCGATTTCACCGTCGGCCGCAACTGGGAACAGTACAGGCTGATAGACGAGGAGACAGGGCGGAACAAGCTGAAAGGGCTGTTCGAAAAGGGTCTGATAAACTCGACACAGCTTACTAAAGGACTTGAAGAGCTTAAAAAACCTGTGAAATCAAAGCTGATGGACGCTTTTCTGAAAGGCAGGATAGACGACAAGAGTTTCGGTGAGCTTTACTGATGAAGACGATACTGATAGCCCTTCTGCTTCTTATTTCTGCGGGCGCTTTTGCCGCAGAGCCCCCCATCACGGTGGAGTCGGAGGGTACATCCGTTATGGGTGATGCCGATACTATAAAGGAGACGTACACCCGTGCGCTGAACGATGCACAGAGGAACGCTCTGGAGACGGCAACGGGGATTTTCATAAAGACAAGAAGTCTGGTGCTTAACAGCCAGCTGGCGGAAGACCTGATATACACTGCGGTCAAGGGCAGGATAATAAAATACGACATTCTCTCGAAAGGGTTTGCCGCCGGAACGGACAGGGAATACGTGGTTAAGATAAAAGCGGTGGTGGAGCCGTATCATCCGGAGAGAACAGGCGGTTTCAGCGTCGATCTGGCTCTGTCTAAAAGCGAGCTGAAAGCGGGCGACATAATCTCCATGAGCTATAAAGTGACGGAGGACGCCTACGTCTATCTGTTCTCAATAGCCGCCGACGGTTCGGTTACACTGCTTCTGCCCAACAGCGTTCAGCGGAACAATTTTGCAGAAAAGGGAAAGACCTACGTTTATCCCGACAAGGATTCTAAAATAGTTCTGACTGCACAGCTTCTGCCGGGCTTCAAGGGGAAGTTCGCCGAGGAGCGGGTGAAGATAATTGCATCCAAAAGGAAGGACGATCTGCTTACGCTTGGCTTTCAGGAAGGGATGTTCATAACCTATGACGCATCTTCAACGGGGATGATGAACGATCTTGTCCGCAGGCTTAACAGGCTTGACCCGTCGGAATGGACGGACAGTACCGTTACATATAAGATCAGTAATTGAGTTCCAGCAGGAAGGGGAAGACCTTTAAAAGATAAACGCTGAGGGTGTTCATGCTGTCGGTGGCCATGAGCAGACCGATGATTATCAGCAGAACGCCCGAGACCTTTTCAACTATCATGACAACTCTGCTCGCCTTGCGCACTGTTGAGAACACAAAGCCGACCGCCAGTGCGGAGAGCAGAAAAGGGATCCACAGACCAAAGCCGAAAACCGCAAGCATGAGTATCCCGCTGGAAACGGTCTCTTTTGCCGCCGCCAGAGACAGGATGCCCGCCAGAATGGGGCCTATGCAGGGTGTCCAGCCGAAAACGAACGCCACACCCAGAAGAAAGGCGTTCACAAAGAAGGGAGTGCCGCTTTTTGAACTGTAGTTCCATTTTTTATGCATCATCAGCTTATTTATGCGAAGAACTCCGAGCATGTGCAGACCGAGGACAATGATGACCACTCCGGCAACCCTGCCGATTATGAGCTTATATTCTTTAAGAAACATACCTATCTTGGTTGCGCCGGCACCCAGAAGAACGAACACCAGCATGAACCCAAGTCCGAAAAAGACCGCTCCGAGAAATACTTTAAACTTTGCCGATTTTTTGTCGCCGGATGTAAGGGTTTCGATGGATTCACCCGACATAAAGGAAAGATAGCCGGGCAGAAGCGGCAAAACGCATGGTGATAAAAAAGAAAGTACACCGGCGATGAACGCCGTGAAAAAAGAAACATTGTCCATTTGCTTTTTTACAAATTTTTACTTGATTAAGCAATGAATTTTTCACATCATAGGATGTCTTATAGAGCATAGGAATTATGACATAATAAAATATAAAAACGAGGTCATGATGAAAAAGTCGTACAAATTTATTTTAGCAGGCGTTGTGTTTGCCTGCGTAATAGGTTGGCTGCTTATGTCGAGCTTCTCGCAGGACAGCGTCTATTATCTGGAAGTGCACGAGATAACCAAGAACCCCGACAAGTACAACCAGAAAGGAATGAGAGTTACAGGCAACGTTGTGAAAGGTACCATCACTCAGGATTATAAAAAACAGTATCTTCTTTTCACAATTCAGGATATACAGGGTGAACCTGACACCATTCAGGTTGAATATAACGGAATAATCCCCGATACATTCAAAGAGGACATACACGTCATCGTTGAAGGCAAATACGACAAAGAAAAGAAATTGTTCAACGCTGAAACTGTTTTGACAAAATGTCCGTCAAAATATGAAGCGGAACTTGAACAAAAAGCAAGCTAGTCTGTCTGTGTTTAGTTGAAGGTCATTTCGAAATTAATTGAAATTTGAAATACCTTTAGCGCAACGGTGCTTTCCGTTGCCTTGAAAATGGCTCAAAGTCGTTTTTAAGTCGATATTATGGCGTGCTTTATTCCAACACTAAAGGGAGAATTATGGGACAGTTAGGTAATTTATTCCAGATTCTGGGTCTCGTATCAGGCTTTGCCGCTTTCGGCATGTATGTCTATGCGATGCAGACTCAAAACAAGTCCACTGCCAAAACAGCGGACATGATCATGATAGGTCAGCTGGTTGCTTTTTCTCTTGCATCCTGCGTGCTTATCTACGCTCTTGCGACAGGCTACTTCAAAATGGAGTACGTCGCACAGTATACCGACCTCAAACTTCCGTTTATCTATAAAATAAGCGGCTGGTGGGCAGGACAGGCAGGCTCGCTCCTCTTCTGGGGATGGCTTGTGGCTGTTTTTGCGGTTATCGAGATCTTCCGCACCAGAAACTACGACACAAAATACAGGTCTACGGTTCTTGCGGTATCCGCACTCACATCAACCTTTTTCCTGATACTTACAATTTTTGTAACAAACCCTTTCAAAGAGCTGGATTTCTTCCCCGCAGACGGAATGGGAATGAACCCCCTTCTGCAGAACCCCGGCATGCTGTATCACCCGCCCACCCTTTTCCTGGGCTATGTGGGTTATACCATCACAGTGGGTCATGCTTTTGCGGCACTTTTCAACAGAGATTCATCATCAAACTGGTTTGTTGATACACGCAAATGGACCATCATCACATGGGTATTCCTTACCATCGGTATCGTTCTCGGCGGCGAGTGGGCATATGTTGAACTCGGCTGGGGCGGATACTGGGCATGGGACCCTGTGGAGAACGCATCTCTGCTTCCCTGGCTTACATCAACTGCTCTGCTTCACTCCGGTATGGTGTTTGAGAGAAGAAACAAGCTTAAGATATGGACGCACATGCTTGCGCTCATTTCTTTCCAGCTCTGCCTCTTCGGAACTTTCATCACCAGAAGCGGTGTTCTTGATTCGGTTCACTCCTTTGCAAAATCATCGCTTGGATACTTCTTCCTTGCGTTCATAGTGATAACTTCGGCTGTCTTCCTGTACTACCTGTTCAAGATGATAGACGAGCTGAAAGACAAGGACGAGCACCAGTTCAGCTTCCTTTCGAGGGACGGAATGTTCTTCCTTGCGAACTGGTTCTTCCTCGGACTCACAATAGTTATCGGTATCGGAACCATGATGCCCATCATTTCAGGCCTCATTCTTCCCGATAAGATCACTGTGGGAATCCCCTACTTCAACAAGGTTTCAGCTCCCTTCTTCGTGCTTATCCTGCTGGCAAGCGGCATTGCGCCCCTGCTCGGCCACGGAAAGGCCGAAACGAAAGACCTTGTTAAAAAATTCGCACCCTCCGTTCTCGCTATGATAGCGGCGGTTGCTGCTCTTGTTGTCACAGGCCACACTCAGCCCCTGCCCATTCTGCTGACCGGTTTCACAACCTTCTCGCTTGTTGCGATCCTCGTTTCGGTTATAACAAACGTTAAGAAGGGCGGCGTTAAGGTTCTTGTTAACAACAGAAGATACTACGGCGGTCTTATAATCCACCTTGGCGTGGTTATGATGGCCTACGGTATCATCGCTTCATCCTTCTACAACGATAAAAAAGACGTCACCGTTGCTCCCGGCGAAAGCTTTGAGTTCAGCGGATACACTCTGAAAGTGGGCGAGCTTGCCGCAGAAGAGAGAGCTAACTATGTGGGCGTATACGCTCCCGTGACAGTTTTCAAAAACGGCAAAGAGCTTATGACGCTTGCTCCCGAAAGACGTTTCTATGAGAAGAACGAGCAGGCTTTCGCTGAAGTTGCCATCAGCTCCAAGCTCCATGGCGACCTTTACCTGATTCTTGCCAGCTACTCGAAGACCGAAAACTTTGTGGGAATACAGGCCGTGTTCCAGCCCTTCATAGCATGGGTGTGGATAGGCTGTATCGTAATGGTTATCGGCGGACTGTACGGTGCGACAGGCGGGAAAAAGAAGAATGCCTGAAACTCTGGTAGAGTTTAAAAAAGTAAATAAAAAATACGGACACATCCACGCTCTGCGGGATGTGTCCGTTTCCCTTAATAAGGGTGAGTTTGTCAGCGTTTTCGGCCCTAACGGTGCGGGCAAATCCACCTTTCTTAAACTTCTCTGCACTATGACCGCCCCCACAAGCGGCCAGATACTCTATGAAGGAACTCCGCTGAACAAACTGGAAGACAGCTTCCGCAGCCGTTTCGGAGTCATCTCCCATCAGCCATTTCTTTACAGCGAACTTACTGCGATGGAAAACCTGCGCTTTTATGCAAAGATGTACGGAGTGCAGAACATCGATGAACGAATAAAGGTTCTTCTGGACAAGGTCGAGCTTTATAAACGCCGCAACGACAGAGTGCGGGGCTATTCCAGAGGGATGCTCCAGAGGCTGTCCATCACAAGGGCGCTTCTGCACGACCCTGAAATCGTTATCCTTGACGAGCCCTACACAGGGCTTGATACCCACGCATCGGACATCCTGACACGTATCCTTGTGGAGCTTTTCG
Source organism: Seleniivibrio woodruffii (assembly GCF_004339245.1). Classification (NCBI taxonomy): domain Bacteria; kingdom Pseudomonadati; phylum Deferribacterota; class Deferribacteres; order Deferribacterales; family Geovibrionaceae; genus Seleniivibrio; species Seleniivibrio woodruffii. The sequence continues at coordinate 87,651 of NZ_SMGG01000006.1, read as the reverse complement.
ATGAGCACAAGACCATCATGATGGTCACCCACAACATGAAACAGGGCTACGATGCCGCATCCAGACTGGCGATAATCAAAGGCGGCCAGCTGGTTTTTAACGAAGAAAAAGCAAATATAGGAATAAATGAGTTCGAGGAAAGATATATCGAGGCGGTGAGCAGATGAGATACCTGAATACCATTTCGGCCATCCTCCGCAAAGATATCCTCCACGAACTTAAATCCAGAGAAATAGTCGTTTCCATGCTCCTGTTCTCCGTGCTCACTGTTGTGGTTTTCAGCTTCATCTTTGAGCCTGGCTCACAGTTTAAAAACGAGGTCGTGGGCGGAATCCTCTGGATGTCGTTTGTTTTCGCCGGAATACTGGGGCTTAACAAGTCCATGATGAGCGAGATCACAGGCGGGAACTTCTCCGCTCTGCTTCTTGCCCCTGTGGACAGAAGCGCAATATTCTTCGGCAAGGCCGTCAGCAACTTTCTTTTTATCCTGCTGGTGGAAATTTTCACCCTCCCGCTGTTCATGGTGCTTTACAACGTAAACGTTTTCGCAAACGGCCCTATGCCGGTAGTTATCTTTCTGCTGGGCACATACGGCTTCGCCATCCTTGGCACACTGTTTTCCATAATCTCCGTAAACACCAGAACAAGGGAAGTAATGCTCCCGCTTCTGCTTCTGCCTATAATCGTTCCCATAATCCTGTCGTCCGTTCAGGCTCTGAATATCTACATTCTCGGCCACGATCCTGCGGATGCCGGAAAATGGCTGAAGCTTCTCGTTGCTTTTGATGCTATATTTACGGTGGTGGTATTCGCCGTGTTCGATTTCATAGTAGAGGACTGATATGAAGTTACAGAAAATTCTGGACCTTGCCGCCATTGTGCTTATCATTGCGGCACTTTACATGGCATTCATGTTTGCTCCGCTGGAGAAGGTCATGGGTCCCGTGCAGAAAATATTCTATTTCCACGTGGCTTCCGCATGGATCGCATTTTTTGCGTTCTTCGTTACGTTCGTTTTCAGCATCCTGTTTCTGGTGAAACAGAACTATCTGTTTGACGACATAGCGGAAAGCTCTGCGGAGATGGGCATCATCTTCTGTACGATAGTGCTCATCACAGGGCCTATCTGGGCAAGACCCATCTGGGGCGTGTGGTGGACATGGGATCCCCGTCTGACCACAACCACGATCCTGTGGTTCATCTATGCGGGCTACATCATGCTGCGCAAATTCATCGAAGAACCCGACAAAAGGGCGAAGTTTGCGGCGGCCATAGGTATCATCGGTTTCATAGACGTGCCGATAGTTTTCTTCTCTATCCGCTGGTGGAGAACAATCCACCCCAACGTGGTTCAGAAGGGCGGCGGCGGTCTGCATCCGGACATGCTTAAAACAATGCTTTTCGCACTGTTGGCATTTTCCGTTCTTTATGCAGCTATGATGCTTAAGAGGGTGCGCATTGCGTCCCTGACCAGAAGAGTTGATGCTTTAGGAGATAACAATGGGTAATTTCACATATCTTTTCGCAGGTTACACAGTGATTTTCGTACTTCTCGGAGGCTATTTTTTCAGCCTCGGAATAAGACTTAAAAACCTTGAAGACAGGGTTGAGTCACTGGAAAACAAGTAAACAATAAGGCCGGACGATCGTCCGGCCTTTTTTATGCCTGCTAATACAGTTTTATATCAATATATTTTCTGTAATGTTCAAAATCATTATCGAGCGTATATATGGGGACATTGTGTCCTGCGGCTGCCGCACATATCAGAAAATCAGTGTGGGAGCCCTGAATTCCGTTTGAACGGCATGTGTTTGAAAATTCTGCGGCCAGTTCGTAAATGTCAGTGGTCAGAGGCAGGTCTTCAAAAGCTCTGATTTTAGTTTTAAGAAGTTCAAACCTCTCTTTTGAGGAGATTCCTGATAGTATTTCCTGCCGGATAGCACCGATGATAACGGCTCTGGAATCTCTGATGAGTTCGGAGAGTTTAGCGACTGTTTCGATATCAGAACCGGATTCCGGTTTTTTGCGTAGGGCAAGTGACCAGACTGATGTGTCCACAAGGATTTTCATTTGCGGTTTCTCAGAGCTTTATAATCATAATCCTCGTCATAATCTATGGTTCCGAAGAGAGGAAGAATCTCTTCCTGCTTTCTTTTCAATATAAATTCTTTAAGGGCAGTATTGACGGTGTCCTTTTTCGTTTTGAGACCGCTTATTTTCTGTGCTTCAGTAAGAAGTTTGTCATCAATAGCCAGATTTGTCGCCATATGATCCTCCTTTAAGCTAATCTACACAATATAATGTGTAGATTCAAGTGTAAAGTATTACTTTATCATATAGCTTCTGAGAACCAGACGTCCGGTCAGTATTGCAGAGGACATCACCACGCCCAGCATCAGCAGAAAAGTGTTCCAGCCGAAATTCTGATATACCAGACCGGGGAGAACGGAGCCTATAGCCCCGCCTGAATAGTAAAACGCAACGTACAGTCCGTTTGTGACGCCTTTATGTTTCTCGGCTATCTTGTTGACATATCCCGCAGCTGCTGTGTGGGACATGAACATGCTGGCGCAGAAAAGGAACATGCCGAGGAACATCAGCTTTGTGTCGGACGAGATGAAAAGCAGAAGCGACACAACGAACATTGTCAGTCCGGCAAAAACCGTCCTCAACTCCGAGCCGAGGAGGCGGATTATTTTCATTATATTCACCGAAACCAGAACACCCATAACATATCCTGTGTACATTATGCCAATGACCATCTCCCCTGCGTTGGGATCAAGCTGGCGCAGGCGGAACGGCACGAAGTTAAGGATTGCGGCGAACATGAAGAACATGAAAAAAACCATGATGTATACCATCAGGAAGAGCCTTTGGGAGAGTATCTCCTTTGCGGCCTGCGGATCCATCTTTGTAAGTGTGGCCTTGTTGTCCGGCAGTGAGCGGATGAGGTACACCGCAACAGCAAGGCTGACCCCCAGAATGACGAACATTGTGCGCCATCCGGCGTAGTGGGCTATCATTCCGGAGAAAAAGCGTCCTGCGAACCCACCGAAGATGGTGGCGGCGATGTATAAAGCAATATTTTTCTGAACGTCGCTCTTTTCGGAGGTATCCGAGATGTAGGTCATGATGCCTGTCAGCACGGCGGGAATGGCACAGCCCTGAAGAAAGCGGGCTGCAACCAGCAGTGCGAAAGTATTCGAAAAGAAGAAAAGGAACTGGCAGACGCACAGGAACGCCAGTGAGTATATCAGAACTCTTCCTGCGGACACGGACTCAAGTATGTAACCGTAGAACACAGGAGCTATGGCAAGAGGAGCCATGGTTGCTGTGGTCAGCAGAGATGCGGCGGACATTGAGAGTCCGAACTCCTCGGCTATGATCGGCTGAACGGGCTGCGGCGCATACAGTGACGAAATGGTCATCACTGTTGCGAACATCAGAATCAGAAACTCTTTTCCGTTCTTCATCTATAGGCTCGCTGATACTGGGGCGGAATAGGTGCTTCTGCGCCCAGCTCGCGGGCTGCGTGTATCGTCCACTGATGGTTGGCCAGATGTCCCCTGCCTATCATCACTATGTCGGCTCTGCCTTCGGCAACGATGTTTTCAGCATCCTGTGCCTTGGTGATAAGTCCCACTGCGGAGACCGTCATCCCTGTCTCTTTCTTTATCTTCTCTGCGAAAGGAACCTGAAATCCGGGGCCTGCGGGTATCTTTGCCAGAACAACTCCGGAGGTTGAAACGTCGATGAGAGCAACGCCGAGGGGTTTCAGCATGTTTGCAAGATCCACTGCGTCTTCGGGTTTAAACCCGTCCTCAAGCCAGTCCGTTGCGCTTATACGCACCGAAAGAGGTATTTCGGAGCCGACGGCAGACTGAACGGCTTTAACTGTCTCAATAAGGAACCTTGCCCTGTTCTCGGGTGTTCCGCCGTATTCGTCCTCACGCCTGTTTGACAGGGGCGATATGAATTCGCTCAACAGGTATCCGTGGGCGGCATGAAGCTCGACTATCTGCGCTCCCGCACGCACAGCCCTCATGGCTGATTCTGCGAATTTTTCGGTCATGTCGTGTATCTGCTGGATGGTCATGGATTTCGGTATCTGGCAGTTTTCGTCAAAGGGGATAGGGCTTGGGGCGAGGAAGTTTGTCCAGTCATTCAGAGGTTTGCCGCCGAGCCAGGGTTTATCTGTACAGGCTTTTCTGCCTGCGTGGGCTATCTGAATTGCGGGAACCGCACCCTGAGACTCTATGAAAGAGAAGATGCGAGCCAGTTTGTCCGCCTGAGTGTCGTTCCAGAGACCCAGATCATAGGGGCTGATGCGCCCTTCGGGAGAGACGGCCGTCGCCTCGATTATGACCGCTCCTGCGCCCCCTGCGGCTATGGAACCGTAATGGGTTAGATGCCAGTCGTTTGCCAACCCTTCGCTTGCGCTGTACTGGCACATGGGCGGAACAACAACACGGTTTCTGAGGGTGACTCCGTTAAGAGTGACAGGTTTAAAAAGTTCAGACATAATAACCCCCTTAAGACTTAACAATATTACCTTTTAATATTATATCTCAAGCTGTTTTTTTATGTGTTGAACTTAAAGCTCTGAAGGTGATATAAACTTAGGTGCGTGAGGTGATTTGACATGCTTTATGAAAAACTTCTGAAACTTGCGGTGTATACTTCCAATGAACAGGATCTGCCCGATCCTCTTTTTGAAAAGATAAGCCTGATCTGCGAAACCAAAGGGTTTGATGATGCTCTGATCCGTGAGCTTATCGACCATCTGGAGAACTATGAGCCCTTCGGCGACGTCGGCTGCGGGAATCTTTTTTCCAGTACAAAGCAGGTTGAGCAGTGCGTGGCCAGAATACTTAAAGTGGTCTAACTTTTACGCCAGACGATGATTGCGCTTCTGTAGCGAACTGTTTCGGTATATGTTCCGTCAGCATTGCGGAACTTTTCCAGATTTCTGCGGACAGTCTCTTCGTCCGCATCCGGCGCATCCAGCCTGAGTGCGTTCAGGGTGCTTTCCGTCAGCTCGTCCGGATTTTTTGATGAAACCCATTCCCCTTCAACGATTTCGCATTTATAGCTTATCCCGTTTTCCTCAAGCCATGCACGCATCTTGTGGGCATCGGAGAAGCTCTTGGGAGTGATATTGAAGATGGGGTAGAAATGTTCCAGAACGTTCGATTCACGAAGTCCGTCAAATCCCATGTAGACAACTGTTTCCGAGGCGTAGTCGTGGAGTTTTTTTCTGGCTTCGGATGTGCGCAGGGCAGGGGACATGGTGCAGAAGGCTATATCAAACCGCTTTGAGGGTTTGTAGTCGTTCCAGTTGGAGCATACGATGGAAAGATTGTTTATCCCGTTGGCTTCGGCATCAATACGCAGGAAGTGAAGCATCTCTTCGGAGATATCAACACCTTCAACGGATGCTGCCTCCTGAGCGATATGCAGGGTATACATGCCTGTGCCGCATCCTGCATCTATGACCGTCTTACCTCTGAAATCAACGCCCATGCCTTTCATTCTGTCAAGAATGCCAAGCTCATAGTTTCCGGCGACGTTCTCATATCTGGGAAAATTCTGTGCTCTCTTTTTCCAGAACTCCAGCTGTTCCTTTCCGCCTAAATGTTCCATCATTCCCCCCTGAAAATAAGTGCGCCGTATCGGCAGTACGGGATACACTTCCCGCACCCTGTACATCTTGCGGCTTCGATGTTTACGAGTTTTCTGTTGGTTTCGCTGTCTGTATCCAGCGAAAATGCCCGCTCCGGACATTGCGTCACACATGCGCCGCATCCTCTGCATTTCTCTTTTAAAACCTGAACTGTTATCTTTGCCATCAGTCATTCTATACAATTGCAGCATACTATTGCAATAAGAAGCGGCAGGACTAGATTCTAAATAAACGTCTGATTAACGAGGGGAGACCATGAGTCTTAGATTTATCATATTCCTTAGCATTTTCGCCCTTATAAACATATATGCCTTCTCCAGAATAATAACCCGCTGGCAATGGGCAAAGGATCATTTGGTCATTGCATGGCTGTTTGTGCTCCTTATATTCATGCTGGAACTGCTCGCCCCAATAGGCGACAGGATGTTTCTGCCGAAACTGAAAGACCTGCCCGGAATGACTTGGCTCTATGTATCCGCCAACTGGGTTTCATACACTGTTTTCGGCATGGTGACCCTGCTTGCGGCATACGGAATAGTTACAGACGTGGTCTCGGTGGTCTGGAAGTTCATAGCCCCTCCCACTGAGGCTGTGGATATGGAGCGCAGGGTGCTTCTGACCCTTGGAGTTCTCACTGTGGGTTCCACAGTGCTGGGCATAGGTCAGGCGCATGCGGAGCCTAAGGTAAAAGAGGTCAAGGTTCCCATAAAAGACCTGCCGGAGAGTTTTGAAGGATTCCGCATAGCTCAGGTGTCTGATCTCCATGTGGGCCCTACCATCGGCCGCAGGTTCACGCAGACGGTGGTGGACAGGGTGAACGCCCTTAATGCCGATATGGTTGCTCTGACCGGAGATTTCATCGAGGGGCACGTAAAAGACCTTCGTGAGGACACAGCACCCCTTGCGGAGCTGAAAGCCGCCCACGGGGTGTATTATGTCACAGGAAACCATGAGTATTACTGGGATGTCGCCGGATGGACGGACGAGTTTGAGAAGATGGGATTCAGCGTGCTTATCAACAGGCATGAAAAGATAAATGTTAACGGCGACGAGATAGCCATCGGCGGGGTGAGCGATTACTCCACAAGGCACTATGGCAAGCTCCACGCCTCAAGCCCTTCAAAAGCCTTTGAAGGTGTTCCGCAGGATATGACAAAGATTCTGCTGGCGCATCAGCCCAACAGCTATAAGGATGCATACGATGCGGGGACGCACCTCCAGCTTTCGGGGCATACCCATTCGGGGCAGTATTTTCCTTTCAGCCTGCTTATTCCGTTCTTCCAGAGATATTATAAAGGGCTTAACCGCCATGAGGATATGTGGGTTTATGTGAACACCGGAACCGGATACTGGGGGCCGCCCATGAGGACGGGAGTGCCTTCGGAGATAACTCTGCTGACACTGCACAGGGCATAGTTAAATGAGATTGCTTCGCCTCCGGTTCGCAAAGACGAAATGCTGTCTCTGCGAGGACGTTAGGACGAAGCAGTCTCATTCTATTTTTATTCAGCTAACAGTTTATTTATGGATTCTGCGGCTTTGCGTCCTTCGCCCATGGCAAGGATGACCGTCGCCGCACCAAGAACAATGTCTCCGCCTGCATAGACCCTTTCCATAGAAGTTTTCTGGTCGCCGCTGACGAGGATGTTGCCCCATCTGTTAACGTTTATCTCAGGTGTAGTCTGGCTTATCAGTGGGTTGGACGAGTTGCCCAGAGCCATGATAACGCTGTCCATCTCAAGGATGAACTCGCTGCCCTTTATCTCAACAGGCTTTCTTCTGCCGGAATCGTCCGGTTCGCCAAGTTCATATTTCAGACATTCCAGACCCGAAACCTTACCGTCGGCATCGCCTATTATCCTTTTTGGGTTTGTGAGGAACAGGAAGGTGATTCCCTCCTCTTTGGCGTGGGCTATCTCCTCACGGCGTGCGGGCATCTCCTTTTCGGTTCTGCGGTAGATGACGTAAACCTCTTCCGCACCAACTCTGAGAGCCATGCGAGCCGCATCCATGGCAACGTTTCCGCCGCCCACGATTGCAGTCTTCTTGCCTGTGAAGATGGGCGTGTCGGCCTTGTCGGGAGTATATGCCTTCATAAGGTTTGCACGGGTGAGGAACTCGTTTGCTGATGAAACGCCCACCAGTCCTTCGCCCTCTATGTTCATGAAGTTGGGCAGACCTGCGCCGGTTCCTACGAACACAGCGTCAAATCCGTCTTTCTCAATGAGGTCGTTCAGCTTTCTTGTGCGTCCCACAAGAAAGTTCTTCTTAATGGTGACACCCATTGAGAGGAGGTTGTCTATCTCTTTGTCAAGAATCACTTTGGGCAGACGGAACTCTGGGATTCCGTATATCATAACGCCGCCCAGCTTGTGGAAGGCTTCGAAAAGCACGACCTCGTGGCCTGCCTTGCGAACGTCGGCCGCCGCTGTCAGTCCTGCGGGACCTGAGCCTACGATGGCAACTTTTTTGCCTGTTGCGGGAGCAATTTCGGGAAGCGACATTTTGCCCTGTTCCCTCTCCCAGTCAGCAACAAAACGCTCGATGCGGCCGATGGCCACTGATTTATCAAAGTCTTTCAGCGATTTGCCCACCGTACATTCCGCCATGCACTGGGTCTCCTGCGGGCAGACCCTTCCGCAGATTGCAGGGAGCATGCTGGATTTTTTGATGATGTTCACTGATCTCTGATAGTCGCCTTCGGCTGCGGCCTTTATGAAACCGGGGATGTCGATCTCAACGGGGCAGCCCTTTATGCAGGGTGCGTTTTTGCACTGGAGGCATCTTTCGGCCTCAAGTTTCACCTGCTCTTCAAAATAGCCTATCGCCACTTCCTGAATGTTCTTGGCACGGACAGCCGGCTCCTGTGCGGGCATCTCCTGCATGGGGATGGCTATCCTGTCCTTGGGCTTTATATTGGAAAAATCTATTTTTTCAATGAGTTCCTGCGCCTCTCTGCGCAGCTGTTCTGCGGGTATGAATGTCATTTGCTCTGCTCCTGAAGTTCGTCCACCGCCTGCTGAAGGCGGCATTTGTGGTTTGCTTCCTGTTCCTGCGGCTTATAAGAGCGCAGACGGAGCATCATGTTGTCGAAATCCACCTGATGGGCGTCGAACTCGGGGCCGTCGACGCAGACAAACTTTGTCTTTCCGCCAACGGTCACACGGCATCCGCCGCACATGCCCGTTCCATCCACCATGATGGTGTTCAGCGAGGCATAGGTTGTCACACCGAAGGGGCGTGTGGTCTCGGCGCAGAATTTCATCATAATTGCGGGGCCGATGGCAACCGCAAGGTCAACTCCGCCCTTTTCGCATATCTCTTTCAGAGGTGCTGTGACGAGGTCTTTGCGTCCGTAGGAGCCGTCGTCGGTGCAGACGATGAACTCGTCCGCAATGGCACGCATCTCCTTTTCAAGGATAAGCAGTTCCTTGTTTCTGGCTCCGATGATAATGATGACCCTGTTTCCGGCCTTTTTCATTGCCTGAGCGATGGGGTGCAGTGGCGCAACGCCGATGCCGCCGCCGACACAGACCACCGTGCCGAAATTCTCGATATGGGTGGGCATTCCCAGTGGCCCCAGAACATTCTCCACAACATCTCCCGCATTCTTCTGCGCCAGTTTCAGGGTGGACTTGCCGACCACCTGAAAAATGACCGTTATGCTGCCTGCCGTTTCGTCGGCATCGGCTATGGTGAGGGGAATCCTCTCGCTGTAGTCGCTGTCCGCCTGCAAAATGACGAACTGTCCCGCTTTTCTCTCCCTTGCTATTTCCGGTGCTTCGAGTCTGAGCATGAAAACGTCTCTGGAGAGCTGAATCTTTTCCAATACTTTGCTCATTTTTTACCTCTGGTCTTGTTCTCAAGACAGCTAATTTCGTGTAATTATTCTTTAAATGCAAGATGTTTATATATACCGGCAGTTGCTTAAACGGTGGATGGTGTTTTATATTTTCCAATATGGTATATGATATTTTTGAATAAGGTTCAAAACGCAGTTTATAAGTGATTGAGAAGAGCGGTTAGTCTTTGGTTGAATATGTCTGAAACATAGTTTGATTTCAGGTTAAGGCGTTGCTTATTCTTCCCGATATTTTTTTGTGAGGCCGTTCATAAATTTCCTCATGTGCTGGTCGCCCAGTTCCTGATAGTTTCTGTGGTCGGGTCTGCGGAAGTATGAAGATACCTCGGACTTGCTGACGTTTGCGCCGCCCAGCGTGAAGATATCGGCTATGTCGGTGTCTTTCAGTTCCAGAGCAACACGCAGTTTTTTGATAATTTCGTTATTTTTCATCTTTAGCTCCCCTTTTGTAGGTGATAAGTCCGTCCAGAAAGGCATTCAGCACAGTGTCGGGTGTTTCTGCGTAGTTCTGGTCGTCCTCTTTGGACATCAGCGTGGGGATATCCTCACGTTTGATAGGGTTGCCGCCCATGTCCAGAATTTTAAGGAGCTTGTTGTCGTTGAGGTTCAGCGCATAACGGATGCGGCGAAGTACGTCATTGTTGTTCATGTTGTCTCCGTGTGTTGGACAGAATACATATGTCACCGATTAAAGGCAAGTGCAAACAATGAAGTCCGGCCGTCTTTGCGAGGGCGATGCCCGAAGCAATCTGCCCTGATGAGACTGCCGCATCGCTTACGCTCCTCGCAGAGACGTTCATTCATCATTGCGAACCCGCTTGGCGGGTGTGGCAATCTCATACCGGACAAATCTGTTATGATTAAAGCGCTCTCTGGAGTATACAGGCGGCGACATCCGGCGTTATGGAGCCTGTTTCGCCCAGTGCCGTCATTCCGTGGCCTTTCAGTGCGGTGACAACAGCGTCAACATCCGCCTTGATGCCGTATTCGCTCAGTGTCAGCTTAACGTCCACACTGCGGAAGAGAGCCTCTATTTTGTCTATTGTCTTGTCCTCGGTGAGGTCTGCGCCCTCAAGTCCGAAAACGTTTCTGCCCATTTTCAGCAGTTTTTTTGATTTCTGAAGTCTCAGCTGCCGCAGGAGTGCGGGCAGGACTATTGCCAGCGTCTGACCGTGGTCAAGACCGTAGATTGCAGTGAGTTCGTGGCCTATCATATGTGTTGCCCAGTCCTGAGGAACCCCCACACCTATAAGCTCGTTCAGAGCCTGATTGGATGTCCACATCAGGTTCTTCTGCCAGCTTTCCGTGCGTCTGTTCTCCCAGTCCTTCGCCAGTGCGGCTATGTTGCGAAGCAGGGCTTCGGCGTATCCGTCCTGAACCATTCCGTCGGTGGGATATGTCAGGTACTGCTCGGCGGTGTGGACAAAGGTGTCCACCAGTCCGTTTGCCAGCTGTCTGTCGCTTAGGGTGGTCATTACTGTGTAGTCCATAACTGCGAACACGGGATAGACCGCTTCGGATTTGAAAAAGCGTTTTTCCTGAGTTTCCGCTCTGGTTATGACGGAACCGCCGTTGGATTCGGAACCGGTAGCGGGCAGGGTGAGCACTGCGCCGATGGGCACAGCCTTTTTAACCGTGTGCTTCCACTCAAGGATATCCCATCCGTCGCCGTCATAAAGTGCGGCCGCCGCAACATATTTTGCGCCGTCTATGACAGAGCCGCCGCCAACAGCGAGGATAAAGTCTATCCCTTCGTTTTTGACAACGGCAACAGCTTTGTCCAGAGTCTCTTTGTGGGGGTTTGCCTCAACGCCGGAAAACTCGGTGAATGTGTGTCCTTTAAGAGCCTCGGTCACCTGTGCGTAGACTCCGTTTGTCTTGATTGACCCGCCGCCGTAAATAAACAGTATCTTTTTGTCTGTGTGGATCAGTTTTTCGATGGAGGCTATTGTGCCGCTGCCGAAAACTATCCGTGTCGGGTTGTAATAGGTAAAGTTGCTGAACGTGGTCATTAACTCCTCCGTTGATATCTTTCAAATGGAAATATAGTCAAGTGACGAAGAAAGGAAATACTAATTAATACTGAATTATTACCCGATCCTCTGAATTATGTAAAATTCGTGTTAAAAATACTTGTTATTACAATTTCTAATCATTGATATCTTGATTATTTTTATAATGAGTATAATATTAGATATTATTGGTATTATTTTTTCCTTACCGGGGTGTGAGATGCGAAAGGATGGAGCTTTTAACAAACAATGTGATTATGTTCCGATATGCGAAGGCGATGCTCTCCTTGTGCGTTCCATTTTCGATGACCCCAACGGCGTTATTATTTTTGCTCTGGACAAGGAATACCGCTATATTTCGTTCACGATGTCTCACATGGCCGTTATGAAATGTCTCTGGAATACCGACATTGAGCATGGCGAGTGTATGCTTGACTATATAGTTTCGGAAACTGACAGAGCCAGAGCAAAGTCTAACTTTGACAGAGCCCTTGCCGGCGACAGCTTCATCGTACGTGAAAAATACGGAAATTCCTTCTGGGAGGACAGATATCTGCCTATCTTCGGTGACGACGGTTCGGTGGAGGGGCTGACCGTGTTCGTTCTGAACATAACCCAGCTGGTAGAAACCGAGGAAAAACTCCGGAATGAAGCTCTGGAGATGGAGCGTCTGAAAGAGCGTGAGCTTATCTTCAACAGCATAGGCGAGGGGCTTTACGGGGTGGATCTGGACGGCAACTGCATATTTATAAACGGTGAGGCTCTGCGGATTCTGGGGTATGAGGAGCACGAGGTCATAGGCAAAGAGACTCATCTGCTGTTTCACCACCACCACGAAGACGGCAGGGTATACGAAAGGCAGGACTGCATAATCCATCGTTCCCTTGCAATGAACTCAAAATCCGACGAGGTCACATGGCTGTTTAAAAAGAACGGCGATAAGTTTCCCGTGCGTGCCATCGCCACACCCATAAAGAACAACTGCAAGGTGACCGGAGTGGTCATAGCTTTCAGCGACATAAGCGCAAATTATGAGATGGAGATGAAGCTGAAAAACGCAAACCATGTGCTTAAGCTTCTCGCCACAACAGACCCGCTGACAGGCATCTACAACAGGCGGTATTTTGAGGAGACGGGTGCTCTTCTGATTGCCGAAAGCCGCAGGACGGGAAATGAGCTTTCAGCGGCGATGTTCGATATAGATTTCTTTAAGAAAATAAACGATAAATACGGCCATTCCGTAGGCGATATGGTTCTGGTGATGGTCGCCAACACAGTTACCGATCATCTCAGAAAGAACGACACCTTCGCCCGCATAGGCGGCGAGGAGTTTGTTATCCTTCTGCCCGACACCGGGCTTAAAAAGGCTGCCGAAGTTGCCGAGCGCATCAGAAAGAGTGTTGAGGATGCATGGCTCGACTACGAAGGCGAAAAGATAAACTGCACGGTGAGCATCGGCGTTACCTGCGTCAGCGAAGGCATAAGCAATCTTGACGACCTGCTGAGAAAAGCGGACGACAGACAGTATGCCGCAAAAAGACTGGGACGCAACAGGACCGTCACCTCAGATTAATCCTCGGTATATATTTCAACACGGTTTCTTCCGTTCTGCTTGGCTTTATAAAGGGCGTCGTCCGCTTTGCGAACGGCGTCGTCCAGCGTGTCCCTGTTGTCGGGGATAAGCGAATATACTCCCGAACTTATGGTCATTCGTATGCAGTCCCCCTCATTGTCCACACAGATGGTTTCGATATCGTGTCTGAGTCTTTCCAGATATGAAGCCAGAGCGTTTTCGTCCCCGCCTGTGGTGTAGACTGCAAACTCCTCTCCGCCGTATCTTGCGGAGGTGTCATTCTCCCGCAGGAAATGCTGCTTTATTGTATGTGCGATACGCTGGAGACAGAGGTCGCCCGTGACGTGCCCGTAGGTATCGTTTATGCGCTTGAAGTGGTCTATATCCAGAATGGCTATGGAGAATCTTATTCCGCTGCGGCGGCACATTCCGAAAACCTGCATTGCGTTCGCAGAAAAATATCTCCGGTTGTAAAGTCCGGTCAGACTGTCCTTTTCGCTCAGTTCCTGAAGCCTCTGGTTGGCCTCCTGCAGCTGTGTGTTCAGCTTTCTCAGCTTATTGCCCCAATACATCATGACAACGAGGAACAGAGCCACAACGGCCAGAATTTTTGAGAAAAGGTCGTAGTTGAACTTCTGATCGTAGCGGACGCTGAGCCATCTGCCCAGTATCTCGTTCCGCTCCGCCGGACTCACCGAAAGCACAAGTTTCTGGAAAATGCTTCCCAGAATGGGTTCGTCGTTGCGTGTTCCGACTCCCAGTTCCCAGTCCTGCGGCAAACGTGCGGATATTTTTATATCGGTTATCTTCTGCTGGCTTATCTGGTAGCCTATGGATGCCATGGTGCCGATGTAGCCGTATATCCTGCCCTGCTGGAGCATGCGGATTCCCTCTTCATCGTTCGTGACCTCGATGATCTTCAGGCTGGGGTAGTTTCTTCTTAAAACCTCGGTTATGGCGTATCCCTTAACCGAGCCGAAGGTTTTGTCCAGAACACTCTCTATGCCGCTGATAAAGGGTTCGTTCACCGACGTTGCCACAACGTTTGGAACAACAAGATACGGCGACGTGAAGTTCAGATATTTGCGTCTGTCGTCTGTTTTCATGGCGAGGGAGACAATGTCGCACTTTCTGCTGTTGACCGCCAGAAGGGATTCCTCCCAGGTGGTTGTGGGGACTATTGTTATTTCGGCGGGAAGTTTCGGGCGTATCAGCTCGAAAAAGTCCGCTGATATTCCTATGTGTGTGTTCCCGTTTTTCAGTTTCTCAAAAGGTATCCAGTCGGGGTCTACACACATGTAGATGACCTTTTTCTTTTTCAGATACGCAATTTCCTCCGGATTGAAAAGGTTTCTGCCAGTGGAAGCTTCGGGCACCTTTGCGGTTATCCACTGGTTCTCAAGCTGAATATGCTCTTCAGGAGAGATGCCTTTCAGAGCTTTTTCCATTATGGAGTGGAGCAGGGGATGACGCTTCGTGATTCCGAAGCGCAGATCCTCCATTCCGACCCCCTCCGGTGAGAAACTGCCTGCGATGCGGAGGTTCACCAGAGCGTATTTCTTTATTATGTTGTTGCCTGCGTTCAGTGCTGTCACAGCTGCGTCGAGCCTTCCGAAGGCCAGATCTCTCAGCATATCGTCCTGAGAGACGTATTCTTTCGGGGGGCTTTTGAGCATGGATTTCAGTTTATCCATGTAGAATATGTCGGACATGACCCCGACCCGCTTGTCCCTGATGGAGTTCAGTCCGCTGTATCCGCCGAAATCGTCACGGACGAAGACAACGTTGGGTATCTGATAGTAGGGTGATGTGAACAGAGTGTAATTCGCTCTGTCCTCTGTGTACGACATGTCGGCCATAATGTCGAGCCTGCCCTTTTTAAAGCTTTTGATAATCTCCGGCCAGTTGTTGGGGGAATAGAGGAAGGTTATTCCCGTCTGTTTGCTTATTATGTCGAGCAGGGAGCGGGTATATCCCGATACGCTGCCGCCTGAAACAAAGCTGAACGGCGAGTAGTCGGGCATTGTGCCCACTGACACTGCCGGATGTGATTTTATGTATGCCTCTTCCTCGTGCGTAAGTTTTATCTTTTCCGGTTTTGCTATATCTCTGCCGCTGAAGGTCTCCCACATCTGCTCAAGATCCGAGACTGAGGAGCGGGGGATGCTTTTAAGTGATTTGTTTATGACAGAGAAGAGCAGAGGGTCGGACTGCTTCAGGATGCCCAGTCTGAAATCCTCCTGATGCAGCTTGTCCAGTCCGGCGTTGCCCACGGAGACTATGTTCGGCAGGCTGTTTTCCCGTGCGATGAACTTTCCCGTGAGTTCGCTGGCGACAACTGCGTCCGTCCAGCCGAAGGCAAGAGACTTCATCAGGTCGGCGTAGTTGTTGTACTCGGTGAGTTCAATTCCCGCCTCCCTTAGAATGGGGAGATAGTATATGTCTTTGGCGATGCCTATTTTTCTTCCTTTAAGTGACTCCACCGACAGTCCGGAGAACCTGTTGTCGTCGCCCCTTTTGAAAAACACTGTCTTGCGGAAATGATAAGGTTCTGTGAAGCTGACTATTCTGGCTCTTTCTTCGGTGTATGATATTTCATCGATAACGTCTATTTTGCCGGAGAGGAAAGCTTTGTAGATGTCCGTCCAGTTGCCCATTCGTATTTCGAATCTGAGTCCGGATTCCTTTTCTAGCAGGCGCAGAAAATCCACCGAAAAACCCTTTTCGGCTCCGTCACGGAAGAATGAGTACGGCTCGTTGTCGTTGACAACGCCCACAATCACAGTCTTCTTTCTGCTGATGTACTGTTTCTCCTCCGCTGTTAAAAGCGGCTTTGCCCAGCCGCAGAAGGTGGTAAACAGAACAGATATGGCAATTAATAATAGTGATAGTTTTTTTATGGCCGGCATAATTGTGGCTCCGTAACTCATTAGGGGGACAATGTATATCGGATTTTACACTTGAAAACAGCGGAAATCTACAGGAATTATTCAATTATATGTTTACATGATAAAAATTGGCGTAATGGACTTGACATGGTTTTGCAAGCTGTTAGACTATGCCCTTATTAGATTTCAGCGGGGAGACATGGAAGCTGACAGGTTCATATCGGAGTTTAACAGACTATACGGCAATTCGGAACCCTTTCTGTTCATTGTGGATTTTGAACTGAGCCGTTTCGTTCTGCACCCCCTTTCAGAGCTGGGTTCCTCCTCTGATATCCTTTATGATTTCAGAGGTCTCACAAATTATCAAGGAACAAACACCCGCCGCAGCCTTCCCGAAATCACAAAAAGACCTATAACTTTTGATAGTTATAGAAAATCGTTTGACATGGTTCAGAAACGTCAGACTGACGGCGACAGCTATCTGCTGAATCTCACCTTTCCCACGGAGATAGACGTTGATCTGAGTTTTGATGAGATATTCGCCGGGAGCAGTGCGGAATATAAGCTGAAATACGGCGATGAGTTCGTGTTCTTTTCGCCGGAGAGTTTTGCCAGGATATCCGGCGGATACATCACCACCAGCCCCATGAAGGGGACGAGGCTGATGACCACGGCGGACTGCGAAAGGCTGCTGATGGATGACGAAAAGGAGCTGGCGGAGCACATCACTGTTGTGGATCTGCTCAGAAACGACCTGAACTCGGTTGCGGACGATGTTCGGGTGACCTCGTTCAGATACCCTTCATACATCCGCCACGGCGAAAAGACCATTGTGCAGACCAGCACGGACATACGGGGCAGGCTGAGACAGGATAAGGATATGGCTTCGGTCATTCTGGGGCTTCTGCCTGCGGGTTCGGTCTCCGGAGCGCCGAAAAGAATGACACTGGATATAATTCGTCAGGCTGAGGGTGCGCCCAGAGGGTTTTACACCGGAATAGCCGGAGTGTATGACGGAGAGAATATAGATACCTGCGTTATCATAAGATATATCGAAAAAAAAGAGGGCGGAACGTTCTTTCGCAGCGGCGGCGGCATAACCGTTTACAGTCGTGCACAGGACGAATATGCCGAGCTTCTGGAGAAGGTTTATGTCCCTATTATTTGAAACCATTAAACTGGACGGCGGGAGGATCTTTAACCTGAGATATCATCAGGCCAGGGTTGATGCGGCCTTTAAGGCACTTTTTCCAAAGGTGAGGCCGGTGAGTATTGAGGAGGTTCTGGAGGGAGTTTCGCTGCCTGCCGACGGGCTTTACAGACTGAGGGTGTCATACAGCGACATAAGGGCGGAGGCGGCGGTTTTTCCATATGTGAGGCGCAAGATAAACCGTCTGGTGCTCATTGAGGACGACAGCCTGAGCTATCCTCACAAGTTTGAGAACAGGGAGATGTTTCAGAAGTATGCCGGAAAATTTGCGCCGGACGAGGAGCCGCTGTTTGTGGTGAACGGTCAGGTTACGGATACAACGTTCAGTAATATAGTCCTTAACAAGGGCAATGTGTATGTGACCCCGAAAGCCTGTCTGCTGAAAGGAACCAAGCGTCAGCAGATGCTGGACACGGGCATTATAACCGAAATGAAAATAACCCCCGGGATGCTTTCGGATTTTGAGACCGTACATATCATAAACGCACTGAACGGAATAGGTGACATTACGGTGTCTGTGGAGAGCGTTGTGGTTACATGATATTTCACTTTGTGATAAATATTAACATAATTAACGTTGTTTTTTGTCCGCTGTTCATGTAGCGTGATTTATACACAATCTCCGAGAGGTCCAATGAACACGGTCATATACTCAAACATAGTCGATTACATCTTATCAACGCCCAGCATCGGCGAACAGACTTCCCCCGGAAAACAGAAAGCTGAAGATCATGCAGAAGGCAGTGTTGCAGATTCAGGTCAATACATTGCCGGACAGCTGGTTTCAATGATTCTGGCTGCGGCAGAGCGCAGCCCGCTGATGGGATCTGCTGTTAAAAACCGGATAGAAGATCCTGCCCTGAGTGCTGTTCTGACTGATTTTTTCGGGCGGATTGTATCCGTTTCAGGCGGTGTCAGGGACGGACTTAAACTCATGCGTGAGTTTGAAAAAGATTCTTCACTGCTCCACGATACAGCATGCATGGCAGTTTCTGCGGCCAGACTCAGCACAAGCATCCGGTCTTTTGCCGGAGTCAGCTCATCCTCGTCACCTCTGCACAGATTCCTTCTGTCTTCCGTAATGTTCTATCCGGTCATGAGGTCGGGTTCCGGCTGTTTTCCTGCGTTCAGCCCTTCGGAGGGTGTTCGCAGAGCGGCTGGATACTGCGGCGGAAGATACTGTCTGCCCGATGCGATGTTCAGAGAGGACAGCAGAGTGTCTTCGGATGTAAGATATGTCGTGACCTTTCATATATTCATCAGGCTCCTTGAGAACAACGGATTCACCGCCTTTTCGCAGGAGGCGCACAGAAACATGCGCTACCTTGCGGATTCCGGATATGCCGACAGCAAGGCTGTTTCATGGCTCGGTATTCTTTTTTCACAGGGATGTTCGGGCGGGCTGATGGAGTTTGCCGCAAGACTTCAGAGCATATGCATGCAGAAACCCCTTGTCTGGGGGACGGCAGGCTCAGGAACACCGCTCAGAATGTTCTGTTCAAACGGAAGCTGTGTTCACGCCATCGGTAAAAAGGTGCATATAACGGGCGACATCTATGTCAGAGCCGACAGGGAATACCGGACGAATATAAAGCAGGGTGAATACAGGCAGTGTTCAAAGCTGACTCCCATGCTTGAGGACTACCACAGAGCCGCCACTGCATAGGTATTTCTATTTGTAGCGAAGTGTAACGGTCAGTCCGTTTCTGTTTTCGAAGCTGATGTTTCCTTTCAGCTGTCTGGTGAGCGATTTGATTATCAGGTGGCCGTAGGAGCTTTTGCTTCCGAAAGATTCGATATCTTTCAGTCCCTGACCGTTATCGGAGAGTACCAGCACCTTTTCTTCGCCGTCCTGTCTGAAACTGATGTGAATCTTCAGCTTTTCGGGTTCAGGAGAGGCATATTTCAGTGAGTTTGTAAAAAGTTCGTTTATTATCAGCGCACAGGGGACAGCTTCGTCCAGTGTCAGGTCTATGTCCTCAATGTCTGTGGTGACAATGATATCGTCAGCACCGTTGCTGGCTCTTTGCAGGTGGCTTATCATCCTTTCCAGATAAGACTTTGACCCCAGTCTGGAGAAACTGTTGGTCTCAAAGAGCAGTTCGTGGGTCAGAGCCATTGAAAGTATCTTCAGGATGCTTTCGTTCAGAAATTCTTTTTCAGCAGATTCAGGCAGATCCTCCGCATGGAGAGCAAGCAGACTGCATATCATCTGAAAATTGTTCTTAACCCTGTGGTGAAGCTCTTTCAGCAGTGTTTTATTCTCTTCCAGAGAGGTGAGTATCATCTCTTCAGAATTAAGCTCCTCGGTTATGTCCCTGAAAATGAGAACACCCCGTTTCCGGTTCTCCTCGGAGCGCATTGTGCTGAAATTCAGCAGAACGGGTATCAGCCCGCCATCCTTATGAACCAGAAATTCCCTTTTATTCCTTATGTTTCCGCCTGATTTGAGGCTGTTGAGGATTGTGCATCCGCTTTCGGGTATCTCTCCTGATTCGTCTCTGTAGTGTATGGTTTCGTGGTGGCATCTGTATAGAAGCTCGTCGGTTTCATAGCCCAGAACCTGAGCTGCCGAGTTGTTTATGAAGAATATCACGCCGTCGCTGTTTATTCCTATGACCCCTTCGTTGAGGGATTCGAGAATGGAGCGGTGCAGGTTCTTTATGGATGATAGCTCATGCGCCAGATAGTTTTCGCTGGTGTTGTCCAGAACGGTTATGAAGGTGTAGTCCTTCCCGTCGTAACTGAGCATGGAGGAGTGCATGGTGACGTGCACCTGTGTTCCGTCGGGGAGCTTGTTGCGGCACTGGAAGGGAAGGCCTTCGTTTGTGCTGGCCAGAAAATCCAGATAGTCGTCGTCGCTGAGAAAGAGTTCACGGATGTGAAGACCCCGCATCCCCTCTTTAGGGAAACAGTAGAATGAGTTCAGGGCAATATTGCTCTCTATGATGGTCATGGTCTGCATCTGCACCAGCATGGTCATTATGTTTGAGCTTTTGAAGATCAGCTCATACCATGATTTTTCCAGTGCCAGCCTGTTAAACTCCAGTTCCCTGTCGGTCATGTCCCTTGCTATGCCTATCATGCTTTCGGGCTTGCCGTCCATTCCGTATATCAGAGTCTGGTTTATGTCGAACTTCATGACCTTTCCGTTTTTGGCGGTCAGTTCGGCTATGTCCTGAAGCTGTTTGACAGCTCTGTCCTCGGAGATCAGTCTGAGGTTTGCCATCCTTTCGCCGTTGATCATTCTGGAGAGCGAGCCTTTGTCCTGAAGTATCTCCTCCGGAGAATATCCCAGCAGTTTTGTTGCGGAGCGGCTTATATAGTCTATGTATGGTTCGGGCTTAAGCCTTATGGAGAACACGATATCCTTGCTGGATTCGGTAAGCTCCCTGAGCAGGAGGGTTGTTCCCGCCAGTTCAAGCCGCATCTTTTCAAAGTGCATCAGAAGGATGCCAAGTGCAGAGACCATAGTCAGCAGAACGTTCAGCTGAATGAACTCCGCCGCCAGCTCACTGCTGTTGCGGAACATAAGATTAAGAATAAGGATAACACCCCAGACGGTGAATGACGTTCCGGCGACCTTGCTGCCTATGCCCTTGACATTCTTTATGAGAGCCAGACCGCACAGGAGAAAAACCGTTCCGCCGAAAATATAAACAACAGCCATAGCCGCCAGTTCAGGATTGCTCCTGTAAATCCCGCCGGGGATGAATGTAAGGAATATGAGAGCTGTTAGAAGAAGTGTCGAGGGCAGTCTGCCGTATATGAAATGGTATATGCCCATACCAATGAAAACACTGCTGACGTAGTTTATCACCAGCGAGGCCATTTCGTATCTCTCCATGCCCGGAACCATTATGGAGAGTGAATAAAAAACTATCGCAAGGGCGCTAAGACCCCATCCGATGCTCCAGAGCACCAGATACTGCATCTTTTCGGTGTAATATATGAACAGGAAGGTGAACGACAGAGTCATTGCCGCCAGAATGAGCGTCAGCGAGTCGTTCAGTGCGGAGATCATGGCGCTGTCAGGCCTGACAGTGCTTCAGCACTGCTCCTGAAATAACTTCCAGAGGGAGAACACTGTCCACAGCTCCCGCCTCTATAGCCATTTTCGGCATTCCGAACACCACGCTGGTGCGTTCGTCCTGTGCTATGTTGTATGCTCCTGCGTCCTTCATCTCCCGCATTCCTTTTGCGCCGTCGTCGCCCATCCCGGTGAGGATGACCCCGATAGCGTTCTTGCCGACGTATCTTGCGCCGCTTCGGAAAAGCACGTCCACAGAAGGTCTGTGTCGGCTTACCAACGGGCCGTCCTTTATTTCGACATAGTATCTTGCTCCGCTCCGCTTTATCAGCATGTGCTTGTTGCCGGGAGCTATCAGAACCCTGCCGGGGAGAACCGTGTCCCCGTCGTCGGCCTGCTTGACCGTAACACGGCAGAGTGAGTTGAGTCTGTTTGCGAAAGAGGCTGTGAAATTTTCGGGCATGTGCTGAACAATGGCAACTCCGGGACTGTCGGCCGGAAGTCCCTGAAGAAACACGCTGAGCGCCTCCGTTCCCCCTGTGGATGCCCCCACAAGGATAACTTTTTCAGTTGTCTTAAGCATGGCCTGATGGCCTTTCGGAGCCTCCAGAACGGCATCTGCGGTGAGTTTAGGCTGAATCTCCCGGAAGGCGTTGGACAGTTTGGTGACCTTCACCTTTGCGGCGGCTTTCACCGTGTCGCATATCATTATTTTGGATTCTTCAAGGAAGGCTTTCGTACCCGCTCTCGGCTTCTGAATTATATCCACTGCGCCGTATTCGAGGGATTTCAGGGCTGTTGCCGAGTTCTCCTCGGTAAGGCTTGAGCACATTACAACGGGTATCGGGTGTTGGCTCATGAGTTTTTTAAGGAAGGTTATGCCGTCCATACGGGGCATTTCAACGTCCAGAGTTATGACATCCGGAATGAATGTTTTCATCTTTTCAGCCGCCGCAAACGGATCCTGACAGGCGACAACGGATTCTATTGCGGAATCGGAAAGCAGTATCTCCGTCAGAACCTGACGGACAACCGCCGAATCATCAATCACCAGAACTTTCAGTTTTCCGCTCATCATCACATCCCCTGAATTCTTGATATTTTTCTGAGATAAACCGTTCCTGTGTCCAGAGAGAAATAGAGCTTGCGTGTGTATTGTCCGCCTGTGTCGCTTGAGGTGATGGTGTAGCCCAGCTTTTTTATTATTGCCAGTGCTGCTTCAACGTTTCTGTGGCCCACTCCGGCTTCCTCGTTCATCCCTGTGAACATATTGCTTCCGCCGAAAAGCTTCACCTCGGTCTCACGCTTGTCTGCCCCCGCTTCCAGAATCACTTTGTTCATGTACAGCGTTGCGCAGTCAACATACCGCATGATGTCCTCGCCCCGTTTAACCGATTCGGTGGAGGAGGGGAGCATGCAGTGGCTCATCATTCCTATGCCGAGTCTGCGAACGAACATGGTTATGCTCACGCACGAACCAAGCACTGTATGCACAACCATGGGGGAGTCGGCATAAAACATTTCTCCCGGCTTCAGATACAGGCTCTCGCTCTGATTCAGCATTTTTTACAACCTTTCGAATATTGTCGGGGCAGCGGTTCTGAGAGGCAGATCCATCCCGTGAACCGATTCCGAATGTCCGAGAAACAGGTGTCCTCCCCTGACTATATTCCGGCATATCTTTCCAATTATATCAAATTGTGTCTGATGGTCGAAGTAAATTATTACATTGCGGCAGAAAACTACGTTCATTTTAACAGGCAGGCTGTATTCGGAGTCCATAAGGTTCAGTCTGCCGAAGGTCACTTTCTGCCTCAGTTCCGGTTTAACACGGACAAGCGCCGCATCCTGATTCTTTGATTTCAGCAGATATTTTTTCTTAAGCTCATAGGGGATGCTGTCGGCCTTGTCCTCGGAATAAACGGCTCTCACCGCCTTTTCCAGAACTGCCGTGCTGATGTCGCTGGCGTATATTCTGAAATTTCCGCTCAGTC
This sequence comes from Seleniivibrio woodruffii, assembly GCF_004339245.1. Classification (NCBI taxonomy): domain Bacteria; kingdom Pseudomonadati; phylum Deferribacterota; class Deferribacteres; order Deferribacterales; family Geovibrionaceae; genus Seleniivibrio; species Seleniivibrio woodruffii. The sequence goes on along the minus strand of NZ_SMGG01000006.1, from coordinate 64,398 downwards.
CGAAATATTCCGCCAGAACCATCGCCAGAGTGTACGGCTCTTCTCCCGTTGAGCAGGCGGAACTCCAGATGTTCAGCGTCTGCTCTTTTCCGTAGCCCTGCTGCTGGAGGTTTGGCAGAAGTCTGTTGTTCAGATAATCGAAGTGGTTGGGTTCACGGAAAAAATCCGTTTTGTTGGTTGTTATTGCATCGATGAAGGAGAAGCGCTCCTGTTCAGCCGCGGGGGAATCCCCGCCGAAAACAACGGCAAGGTATTCCCCGTAGGTTGAGATGTTGAGAGCCTTAAGTCTGCGGCGGAGCCTGCCCTCGACCATGTTTTTTTTGGTCAGGGGCAGGCGGATGCCGCACTTCACTTGTATATAGTTCTGAATAAGGCCGAATTCATCGGATGTCAGTTTCTGATGGTATATGTCATTCAGATTTTCCGCATCCATTTCCGCTTCCTATTGAACAGGCACCTGTTCCGCCGGGGCGGAGAGTGCCGTTATTTCGTTCATTGAAAATACTGCGTTGACGTTCAGGATTATGACAAATCCGGTCTCACGCTTCGCCATGCCCGCTATGAATGCGGTGTTGAGCTGTGTGCCTATCTTGGGTGCGTCCTCTATGACGCTTTCCTCAAAATCCACAACCTCCTGAACCGAATCCGCCAGTGCGCCCAGAATGGTGGAATCGCCGTCTATTATCACCTCAACGATGATTATACAGGTGTTCACTCCCTTCTCGGTTGCGCCCATTTTGAACTTTCTTTTCAGATCCACCACGGGAACAACGTTGCCCCGCAGGTTTATAACGCCCACCATAAAGTCGGGCGTGTGGGGAACCTTTGTCACGCTGGAGAAGTCGAGAACTTCTCTTACGGACATTATGTCCACCCCGTAAACCTCGTCTGCCAGTTTAAAGGTCAGTACCTGACATACTTCTCCGCCTGCTGCGGTGTATTTCTCTTCCATGATGTCACCGCCTTAAAAACTTTCGAAGTCGTGGTCGAGGCTGTCTCTTTTGCCCTCTGTCAGGTCGAGGTTTATCCCCTCGTTCCTGCCTGCACTCTTATTGGCCGTCACAGTGGGTTTTTCTATGTGTTTTGCTGCAAGCACTGTCTTGGGTGCTTTTTTAACAGGAGCCGCATAGCTGCTTCTGCCGCTGTCGCCCTTCATTTTGAAGAATGAGACCGCCTGCTGGAGAGCTTCGGACTGGCTGGAGAGTTCCTCAGCCGTGGCCGCCATCTCTTCGGATGCTCCTGCGTTGCGCTGAATTACCTGATCAAGCTGCTGGATGGCAGAGTTTATCTGCTCGCCGCCGGTGCGCATTTCGCTGCTGCCTGCGGTTATCTCCTGAACAAGCTCCGCCGTCTTCTGAATGTCGGGCAGAATGCGGTCAAGGAGTTGTCCGGCCTTTTCGGCAATGGCAACACTGGATGATGAAAGCTCGCTGATCTCTCCTGCTGCCTCCTGACTGCGCTCTGCAAGCTTGCGGACTTCCGCCGCAACCACCGCAAAACCCTTGCCGTGTTCGCCTGCTCTGGCTGCCTCTATTGCAGCGTTCAGAGCGAGGAGGTTGGTCTGACGGGCTATCTCTTCGATGATTGATATCTTGTCTGCTATCTCTTTCATCGCTTTAACGGTCTGCTGAACTGCCTCGCCGCCCTCTTTGGCGTCGCCTGCGGCCTTCAGAGCTATTTTTTCTGTCTGAAGAGCGTTGTCTGCGTTCTGGTTAATGTTGGATGCCATCTCTTCCATAGAGGCTGAAGCCTCTTCTGCACTGGCGGCCTGTTCCGTTGCGCCCTGCGACATATCCTGAGCTGCGCTGGAAAGCTCTCTGGCTCCTGCGGCAACGTTGTCGGATGATGTGCGGACGTCGGTTATTATGCTTCTGAGTTTACCGACCATGTCCTTGAGCGCCTCGGCAAGCTGACCGACCTCATCCTTCTGCTCAACGTCGAGTTTCGCATCCAGATTACCTTCGGACAACTGTAAAGCAAAGTTGACACCCTTGAAAAGAGGACCTGTTATGGCTTTTGTAAGCACATAGCCGATGCTTCCACCAAGAATGAGACCGATGACTGCAAAAATTACTATCATTGTTATTGCGTTTGCCATCTCTTCCATCATTTTGTCTTCCTGATCCTCGGTTGTAGCAGATACCACTTCCATGGCTTTGCGTGCATTCTCTATGAGAACCTTTTCTATTGTTATCTGATCTTTTATATTTTTGAAAAACTGATCGATGTTGACCTTGTATTCCTCAAGGGATTTCACCATGGACGAAGTAAGTTCGCCGGGGTGCTGTGCGGAGAGTGAGCGTGAAAGTCTCATGGTGTTTGCGAATTCGTCGTCAACCTTAACAAGGTAGCTTTCGTCATGGGTTATGATAAATTCCTTGCCGAGGAATCTGACCATGAGGAATGAGCTGACAACCCGCTGGGCATCCACAGAGTTATAGTCCATGGCGGCTTTGTCGGAAAGTTTGACCGCTTCTGCGGATTTCTGACCGACAGTGTTCATAAGCTCTGTTTTCTGCTTTTCAAGCTCTACAAACTTGTTGAACGACTGGATATATAAATTGGTTCCGGCGATGATGTCTTCCATCTGTTTTTTGTTTGCCGGATCTTTGAAACGTCCTTTCAGTTCCTCTGCCAGTTTCAGTATTTCCAGTGTTTTAGAGTTGACCATGTCCGCCGCTGCATAATCCTTGCGCATTATGAAGTTTTTTTCCTGCTGCCTGCACTCCAGTACCAGCTGAATAATGCTGTTCAGGTCGTTCGAGTTAAGAACTCTGTTCTCCACTTTTTTCAGACCGCTGAATCCCATATATCCTGAAAGCAGGATAAGGAGGATAAGCATTCCGAAACCAATAAACAGTTTTGCCCCAAGTTTCAGATTCTTAAGCATAAAATGCCCCCGTAAAAAAATTACTCTATTTCTGTGTATATCTTAAAAACATCGACAATGAGAGCCACCGAACCGTCACCCAGAACTGATGCGCCGGAAATACACTCTATGTCCTTAAAAGCCTTGCCGAGTGATTTGATCACCGTCTGGTGGTCGCCCACAACGCTGTCAACCACAAAACCGACCCTGCGACCGTCTATCTCTATGATAACTATCTGCTGAATCTCCGGCGCCTCGCCCTCTGCCTGAAAGAAGTCACGGAGAAACACATAGGGAACTATCTCGTTTCTGACCATTATTATCCTGCGGCCGGAACTGCTTCTGTTCTTCGCCGCATTGAACTCTATGCACTCGTTCACCAGAGAAAGGGGGATTATGTAGAACTGGCCGCCTATAACCACCAGCAGACCGTCTATGATCGCCAGTGTCAGCGGGAGTTTCAGGGTTATCGTTGTTCCTTTGCCCTGAGTGCTGGTTATGTCTATTGTTCCTCTGAGTGACTCGATATTTCTTCGCACCACATCCATCCCGACTCCCCTTCCGGAGACGCTGGATATGGTTTCGGCTGTTGAAAAGCCGGATGCGAATATCAGCTCGAACACCTCTTTGTCGGGGAGTTCGGCCGTTTCGGAAACTATTCCGTTTGCCCGTGCCTTTTTCAGCACAGCTTCCTTGTTTATCCCTTTGCCGTCGTCTGATATTTCAATTAAAACGCTGCCGCCTGAATGGGTTGCGGTGAGGGTTATGTGTCCTTTTGCGGGTTTGCCTGCGGCAACCCTTTCCTGGGGTGTCTCTATTCCGTGGTCGATGCTGTTGCGGATGAGGTGCACCAGCGGATCGCCCAGTTTTTCTATAACGGTTTTGTCTATCTCTGTTTCGCCGCCGTGGACGATAAGCTCTATCTCTTTGCCCAGTTCGGCGGAGAGGTCACGCACCAGCCTTTTGAATTTGCTGAATGTTGAACCTATCTCAAGCATGCGGATGCTCATTGTGTTGTCACGGAGTTCCCAGACGAGGCGTTCAACCTCCTCTGCAACCTTCAGCATCTCCTGATTGTTCTCCTGAACGGCTATCTGCCCCAGTCTGGCCTGAACAGTCACCAGTTCGCCCACGAGATCCACCAGAAAATCCAGTTTTTCCGAAGGAACCCGAACGGAGGAGATGTTTTCAACCACCGCCTTCTGATCCCTTATCTGGCGGACGTGGAGCTGTTCATTCAGTGCCGAATCCAGAGCCTCTTTGGTTATAAGTCCTTTTTCAATAAGGATTTCGCCGAACATCTTCCGTTCCTGCATCAGCCCCATCAGGGCATCCTGAGATATGTCGCCCTTTTCAACGAGTATCTCGCCTATCTTTTTCAGGTTTTCGGAACCGCCTGTGAAGTCATCGATCAGCGTAACTTTCAGATCGCTGTCGTCCTCAACGAAGATAAAGATGTCCCGTATGTCGTTCTCGGTCTTGTCGGTGGTGAGGATTATCTCCCAGAAGGTGTAGCACTTCTCCGCCTCCATTTCGCCAAGTTCGGGCATATAGGTTGTCTGGGCTGAAATGCTTGCCTCGCCCAGTTCCGCAACCTCTTTGACAAGAAGTTCGGGATTTATGCCCGAGAGCAGAATGTCCTGCGGTGCCCTGAAGGTCACCCTGTAGGTCTTCAGATTGCTGCTTTTCAGCAGTTTGTTCTCCTGCTCCTTCTCTTTTGGCTTCTGCTGGGGCTGCTTTATGCCCCCTGCCTCCGAAAAGAACGCCACTATCTCCATAGCCAGAGGCGAATCCGCCTTCATTGAGGGGTCGCCCAGCATCTCACGGATTATGTCGCAGGATTTCAGCGAGTAGTCCAGCATGGGCTTTGTTATGTCCAGTTTGCCGTTTCTGACAAGGTCGTAGGCCGTTTCTATACTGTGCACCAGTGCGGCAATGTTCTCGAAACCGAACATCGCTCCGGAACCTTTGATGGTGTGCATGGCACGGAATACCCTTGCCACCAGATCCATGTTTAAGGTGTCGTCCTCAAGCTCAAGCAGCGACTGTTCCAGTTCCTGGAGCAGTTCGGTCGCTTCCTGAATGAAAACCTCTTGATGCACGTCTGCCGACATAAATCACCCCAGAACTTTTTTTGTTACCGTCACAAGCTGTTCCGGCTGAAACGGTTTAACTATCCAGCCCGTTGCTCCGGCCGCTTTTCCTTCCGTCTTCTTTGAATCCTGAGATTCAGTGGTGAGCATTATTATGGGTGTGAAGCGGAATTCCGGCTTCGCCCTGAGCTGTTTGATGAGGGTTATTCCGTCCATGTTGGGCATGTTGAGGTCGGTTATCACCATGTCGACCTTGACCCCGCCGATCTTTGTCAGCGCATCCTGCCCGTCGGAAGCCTCGATAATGCTGTAGCCCTCTTTTGAAAGGGTGAATTTGACCATTTGTCTTATGCTGGCGGAATCGTCCACCGTAAGTATTGTTTTTGCCATTCTTAATTCTCCATTACCATTGCGCACGTTCCGAACTTATCCTTTGAGCAGCCTTTGTGTCTGCGGAATCCGGTTTTTGCTCCTCTTTCCAGAAGCTCGTTTTTTCTGCCTGTGACTATGAATTTCCTGTCCCCGCCAGTGAACGTTCTGTGGGCGGAGCACATAAGCTGGAAGAATGTCATATCCACGCTGTCCACTTCGCCGATTTCCAGATGCAGGTCGGTTCCGTTCGCATTTATGTTTTTAAGGTTTTCCAGAAGTTCTGAGGCGTATTCCACTGTCAGGCTTCCTGACACTGTAAGTTTTGGTACGGCTCCTTCGCCGCTGAAATGCAGGTTCATCTTGTTCTCCTAAAAAAGTTCCACGTTGTCTGCGGCCTTGGCTCTGCCGCCTTTGGTTTTGCCTGCGGACACGCTGGACATAAGCTCTCGCTCGGATTCCATTGTGTATATCCGGTTGAGATGCTCCGAAAGCTCGGTTATGTTCAGGGCAGCGCCCGCTTCGGTTATATTTTTCAGCCCTTCCGCAATGGACTGAAGATCCTGTTTCATTATCTCAAGGGGTTCGATCACATGCTCGATCCGCTGTCTGTTTATGTCCTGATACTGCATTGAGACCACCATTGCGTTGATGTCCTGTGCCAGTGCCATTGAGCTTAGCTGAAGCTCGGCTATGATGTTCTTTGAGTGTTCCAGGGCCTTGTCCAGACCTGTCAGAGTGCTGTCCACCTCTTTGTGGGCTCCGGCGGTGATCCGGTCGATCTTGTCCACTTCGAAAGCCGATTCACTGTGGATCGAGGTCACTTTTGATGAAATGCTGTTCACTGCGGTCTTTATTTCCGAAGCGAACTGGTTGGATTTTTCTGAAAGCTTGCGTATCTCGTCAGCAACAACGGCAAATCCTCTTCCGTGTTCTCCGGCTCTTGCGGCCTCAATGGCGGCGTTGAGGGCGAGGAGGTTAGTCTGGTCGGCTATATAGCCAACGTTTGCGACTATCTCCCTTATGCTCTCCACCTCTTTCATTACACCCTGCAGGCTTTCGTTTGACTTCACGGCGTATGAGCCCATCTCCTGCATTTCACGGATAACGCTGATGAGCGTCTGTCTGCTGCTTTCTACGAATCCCTGTCCGCCTTCTCCCCCTGTGAAGCCTTCCAGAGCACGGCCGGCCTCCTGCGACTGATTCATTGCCTTGTCGACTATGTCGGAAAAACTCCCGCTTATGGTGTTTGTGGCTTTGTCGCTGTCGGCATTGACGTTTTTAAGCTGTTCCTGAAACACCTTCATAAGGGTTCCGTAATCATTGAGAACTTTGCCCAAAGGGGCTGTATTTGAATTTATGGATTGGATTGTGTGTGATGCCGTTATTCCGGCCTGTTTTTCCGCATCGGCTCTTACCGAGCGGATAACCGACGACACCGCAAAATATGCCCCTATGAGCAGAAACAGGGTGAGGGCGGGTCTTATTAGCATTGACTCCGTGAAGCTGACACCCGTTATTGCGGCACCAATCAGAAAAAGCACGACCTTAGCGTTCATTTGCGCCTCCGCTGAGCATGGAAAGAACCTCGCTCACCAGCATGTCGTGGCTGAAGGGTTTTTCCATAACCTTGATCCTTTTGATATTTGAGCAGAAGAACCGGAGGTCGTAGTCCATGTATCCGGTGACGACTATCACCGGAATATCCAGTTCGTTCTGAAGAATGAACTCCAGAATATCAATGCCTGTGAGCCCCGGCATCATTATGTCCAGGATTATCAGGTCATACAGGTCACCTGTCGACATGCTGAGCATTATGTTCCGCATTCCGTCCGTTCCGTCCTGTTCGTCTGTGACCTGTATCCCTTCCCGCTTAAGGGCGATCTTGACGCTGGATCTGAAATATTCTTCATCGTCTATCAGAAGTACTCTTTTTCTCATGGTGAAATATACGCAATGTTTGTGCCAGATGCTAAGTCTATGGTGAGAAAGAGATTGTCACTTTTGTTTACAGTCCGGCATGTTAATCTAAGTTGACATGTTTTTTCATTTATGGCTAAATTGCGAATAATAAAGACAAATGGTTTGTAAAATAAAGTTGACAATACGATTTTTGTACTGAAAAATTATACATAAATCGTGTTCTTTTTATTGGTGATGTTATGTCAAAAAAGATACTGGTCGTTGAAGACGAAGCCATTATCGGTCTGGATATCGCTACCAGACTGGAGCGGAGCGGTTATACGGTTATCGGCCTTGCGGTTGACGACGAAGAGGTTCATTCCATCCTTGCGAGGGACACGCCCGACCTGATCCTTATGGATATCAGTCTGAAATCCTCTGTGGACGGCATTGAGCTGGTTTCTGAACTGCACAGGACAAGGAAATATCCTGTGGTTTACATCACAAGCTATTCCGATTCCGCCACAATAAGCAGATCCATGACAACATCGCCATACGGCTACATCATAAAACCGTTCACATCCCAATCTCTTCTGGCGACTGTTTCACTCTCTTTCACACGGATTGAACTTGAAAAGAGCGCATTCGAAAAGACCGAGCTTATTGAAAACGTCCTTGAGAACACTTCCGACGGCATTGCCGTTGTGGACAAAGACTACAATATAACCATGGTGAACAGAACCTTCTGTACCATTACCGGAATGAAGGAATGTGCGGCAGGGGTCAACATAAGGGACGTTCTCGGCGGATATGACCACAGCATGGGGTCTTCCGTGATCTGTCTGGACAACGGTTCGGACAGAAAAACTGCCGTGATGGGTGTCAGCCGCTTCATGGAAGGGAGCATAGTCACCCTCACCGACATAACCCAGACCGAAATATTCAGAAACGAGCTGTATATAGCTGAGGAGAAGTTCACCAGCGTTTTCCGGAAGAAGTTCATTCCCGCTGTGATCACCTCCAGAAACAGTCTGATGATCAAGGACTGCAACGAGGCTCTGCAAAAGCTTTACGGAATGGCCGCGCAGGCCGAAGGACTTCCGCTGTCGTTTCTCACCGGACAGGAGGTCATGGACAGGCTGACGGAGCTTTCGGCCGAGCACTCATATTTCGAGCTGTCAAGGGTGACACAGGTCAGCCGGGCGGGGCGTGAGTTTATCGCCGATTTCAGGGGCAACATCATTTCCGAGGGAGAAAATGCCTTTATACTGCTTGATATCGAGGACGTATCCGAAAAGGTGCGTCTTGAGAATATAGAGAAAGAACTTAAGATCCGTATGATCCAGACCAACAAAATGGCCGCTCTGGGAACTCTCGTTTCAGGGGTTGCCCATGAGCTGAACAATCCGAACAATTTTATTATGTTCAACACCTCAATAATAAGGGATTATCTGAACGATATGATATCCCTTCTCGATTCATTTTCCGAGCCGGGCAGGGAGCTGATGGTGGGCAACACCCCTTATGAAGAGGCAAAATGCGACATAGTTCAGCTTCTGGAAGGTGTTCACAAGGGGTCGGAGAGGATCAGGGACATTGTTCACGATCTCAAAAGTTTCGTAAGACAGGAGACTTCGGCAGCTCACAAACCGCTCTCAATTGCGGAGCCCCTTAAGTCCGCAATCCATATTCTTACACATAAAATAAACAAGACCACAGATCACTTTTCGGTGGAGATAGCCGAGGAGCTTCCCGCAGTTAACGGCAACGGCCAGAAGCTGGAACAGGTTTTTATGAACATTATAATGAATGCTCTTGAGGCCACTGTAGGCAGACATCTGCCCGTGTCAGTGCGGTGTTTCACGCAGGAAGGTTTTGTTGTTACAGAGATAGCCGACAGCGGAGTGGGGATCAGGGAAGAGGACATTCAGCGCATCACAGAACCCTTCTTCACCACCAAACAGGCCGAAGGGGGCACGGGACTGGGGCTTGCAATTGTGTATTCCATAGTTCAGGATCACAAGGGCAGACTGGAGGTCACATCTGAAAGAAATGCAGGAACCACGGTCAGGATATTGGTTCCCGCAGGTGATGCATGACATCCCCTATATATATAATAGATGACGACAAAACAATAACCGATGCCTATGCCATTTTTCTGAAACGCAGCGGCATCAGTGACTATATTATCATGAATGACCCGAGAGAGTTCGTTGCCGCTCTGGATTCCGTCACGCCCATGGCTGTCTTCCTTGACCTACAGATGCCCTACTACACAGGAGAGGATATCCTTGAACTGGTGAAGGCTAAGCATCCGGAGACTCCGGTCATAATAATCACCGGGAACGCAGATGTGGATACAGCGGTCAGATGCATCCATAAGGGTGCGCTGAACTTTCTCGTAAAGCCGCTGGACAAGGAGAGATTTGCAGCGGCATACCATTCGGCACTGAACGCATTTCAGATGCAGACGGAGATAAATGCTCTGCGCAGTGCGAAAAAGGCGGCTGAAAGCGGAGAGATTGTCGATTTCTGCGGCATAGTTACCTCCGACGGCAGAATGAAGGAGCTTTTCCGATATATAGAATCCATATCTAAAAGCAGCTTTCCGGTTCTCATAACAGGGGAGACCGGGGTGGGCAAAGAGCTTTTTGCAGGTGCGGTTCATAAATGCAGCGGAAGAAAAGGGGATTTTGTCCCCGTGAACGTTGCCGGACTGGACGACACCATGTTCACGGATACCCTGTTCGGTCACGTTAAGGGTGCTTTCACAGGAGCCGAAAAGCAGCGTCAGGGTATGGTGGCTCTGGCAGAGGGCGGAACGCTTTTTTTAGACGAAATAGGCGATCTCACCGACAGTGCGCAGGTAAAACTGCTTCGCCTGCTTCAGGAAAAAATATATTCACCGCTGGGTTCGGACAAGTTTGTCCGTTCCGGCGTGCGCATAGTTGCGGCGACAAATGCCGATCTTGAGGAGAGCGTCAGGCAGGGCAGGTTCAGACAGGATCTTTTCTACAGGCTGACAACCCACAGAGTCGATATTCCCCCGCTCAGGGAGAGAAGAGGCGATATCGGGCTCCTTGCTCCCGTGTTTTATGAAAAGGCACTGGAAGAGGTGGGGCTTAAGGGCGAGCCTATCCCGACAGCGTTCATCAGGATGCTGGAAAGCTATGATTTTCCGGGTAATGTGCGTCAGCTGCAGGCGGTTGTCTCAGACATGGCTATGGTGTTCGGCGGGAAAAGACCCGGAGAACGTGAGGCGGAGGGCTTTCTGTACCGCCACGGGATATCGGCTGCGGATGTGAACAGAAAGGTGTTTACCTACAGCGGAACTTTTCCGACCCTGAAAGAGATAGAGCAGTATGTGGTGGATGCCGCAGTTAAGGAGTCCGAAGGAAACGTGAGCTGTGCGGCGAGACTTCTGGGCATCACAAGACAGGCTCTCCACAAAAGACTGAAAGGAAGCTGAAAAAAATACAGGCGTATGAGTGGTTTTTTTGTGTGCAGAATATATAAATAAATGCATATTTAACTTCTGGTAAATACCTAAAGTTTAGTATGAATGAATATTCACGGCACAGGAAGATGTCTATATGAATATTGTATTAATTCTATATATAGTAAATCTCCGCCGCTAGTGCCTGATAAGTATTAAATTTAATGTTTAATAGTGTATCTGTGTCATAATTTAGAGATAGAATGCACGGAATTTACGGGCATATGCCAATATGTTGTGGTTAAGTTATATTTGACAACTGAATTTTATTTGGTATACTCTGTAAAAAAAGTAATGATTGTGTAAATTTAGTGTATATATAAATGAGAAAAACCGTGTACGGGCAATGTGTTAAAAACAAGCCACAGCATTGTTCACGTTTCACGGGTTTTCAGCTTGAAGAATAATTTCGGAGAATATGTATAGTTGAAAGATAGTTTTATAGTTGATTAAGCAAAAAACCTGTTTCATGGCAGCACGTTATTAGACAAGCCACAGTGCTGACGGAAACAGGCGGATATTTGACATAAGCAAAAGGAGGCTAAATTTATGTCGAGAAGAATTTTATTTCTTTTGATGCTCGCCCTCACCTGCTCGTTCATGCTGGTAGGTTGCGGCGGCTCAGACGGCTCTGACGGCGCCAATGGTGCTGATGCAGACACGGCGGCTATCATTGCCGAGCTTAAGGCACAGCTTGAAAGCGGTGCTATCACTATTGCTCAGTACGAAGATGCAATCGCAGCTCTTGAAGCTGAACTTGCTTCAACTGGCAAAATCACTGCTGTTGAATCTTGCGCAACTTGCCACGCTGACGGCAAAACTAACGACCCCGCTCACGGCGGTGATTATCTCGTTAAAGGCCATCAGGGAGCTAACGATTCCGCTCCGGTGGTTCGTGAAGTGCGTAACTTCAAAACAGCTTGGAGTGCAAACATCACTGATGTGGTAGTTAACGGAGATAACTCTCTTACTGTTGATATCACTATAACTTCAACTGGTGCTGCTTTTAACCCTGCGGCTGATTTTGTTTCATTCACTATCAACCGTTATCAGGATGATAATACCCTTGCAAACTATGACAGATGGGTAAACATTGCACCTGCTACAGCAGCTAACTTCAGCAACCGCGTTGCTGTACTGGATTCAGGTAACAACTACACTGTGACTATTGCTGCTGATGCTAACCTGACACCTTATCTTGCTGAAACACTTATGATCGGTGCAACTTCTTCAGATGCTGACGGAGCAAATGCTGCTTCTGACATCTACAGAGGTAACCTGAAAGATGGTTTCAACGTTCAGAGACTGCTTGTTGCAGGCGTTGACTATGATGTTAACAGCTCTAACAACCCCAGAAACTATGTTAGTGACAAGGGTTCTGCTCCCAGCTGTATCAAATGTCACGGTGATAACGAGTTCAACTATCATCACAACAACGTTCTCAGAGCAGATGCAGATGACTGCGTAACTTGCCACATTGGTGGTGCATCTTATGATGGCACTAACCAGCCCGCATATGTGTCCAACTCAAGATCTTCTCTTGTTGGTCGTGTGCATGGCGTTCACGCTTCTGCTATGTATGAAAGCGGAAAAGATACAGATGGTAATGCTCTTAAAGGTTATCCTGATGAAGACGGATTCAATATCGGTTTCCCCAGCAACATGTCTGAGTGCTCAGTTTGCCACACAACTGCTGACCAGCTTGCAAACGCAACCGACAACTCTAAATTCAGACTGTCACTTTGCGTAACTTGCCATGGTAGCACTCCTTGGGAAACTATCCCTATGAATGACACACTTAAGTCAATCCACTCTTCATACACTGTAGCCGCTAACGACAATGTATGCGTAACTTGCCACACTGGTGCTGCAGGCGCAATTGCTCCTACTTCACTTGAAGACATCCACGCTGGCAACCTCCATAACATGGAAGTTTCTCTTGGCAAAAACATCGCTTACGAAATCCAGTCTGTTACAATCACTGGCAACACAGGAAAAGTTACTTGGAGAGCGTACAACACTAACACTTCAACAAACTACGATGTTCTGAAAAGAACAACAGCTGCAAACGACGCTGTATTCGTAGGTACTTCTCCTTCATCAGCAGATGCTGCCAGAGCTTTCCAGTCATATGCAACATCTATGGTGATCGGTTTCTACACCGGTGATGACCTTACTAACCAGGGTATCACTTCTCAGGGTGGTCAGCCTACTCTGAACGTTGCAGTAGGATCCGGTAACACTTCAGAAGTTGGAACTACTGATGTATTTGAAACAACATTCACAATTCCCGCAACTGTAACAGCCACTAAAGGTATCGTTGCAATTCAGGGTGTACCCGTTGTTTGGTCCGGCGGCACAGGTTACCTTGCAATCGTTGACTCTGTTACTAAAAACTTCAACAGAGACAACTCTGCAGCTACTGCACGTCGTTCCGCTGTTGATATCAACCTCTGTCTGAACTGTCACACTGACTTCCTCGGACACGGACACAACAGAATCAACAACATTGAGCTTTGCGTAACATGTCACAATGCTAACGCAACTGACAAGTCACCGAGAACTACTCTTGCAGCTCAGGGTTACAATGTAACTGCTGACGGCAAAACTGAAGAGTCTTATGACCTGAAAGTAATGCTTCACAACATTCACTCTGCAACTGACACAGACACAGCTTATATGGTTTACCGTACAAGAGGTATCTACTCATTCCGCGGCGAATCTGCTCAGCCTGCTAACTTCGGCGTAGGCGGAACAGCTTCCATGTGGCAGGACGTTCAGGTACATTATCCCCGTGCGATCACCAGCTGTACAGCTTGTCACCCCGCAGGAACATTCAATGTTGCTGACCAGACTAAAGCTGTTGCTGTAACTGTTGAGCAGGGCGCAAACCTTGCATCTCATGCAGATGACACAGTAATCGGACCCAATGCGGCTGCTTGTACAAGCTGTCACAAAGGTAACATCAGCGATGCAGCTGCAATCAGAGCTCACGCTACAACATTCGGTTACAAAACTAACAAATCTACTAAGAACGAAATACTGCAGCTTGCTCAGTAATCATTCTAGGTAACAATTTTGGCGGGGTTCGCTCCGCCTTCTAAAAAACCCCGCTTCGGCGGGGTTTTTTTTATTCCGTGAATTTTGGTCTGATCATATGCTGTCTGAAAGTATAAAATGCAACCGCATCATTTATAAATAAAAACGTTTCAGATGCTGAAAAATGATAAACACTTATTTAACAGCCACTTTAAAATAACAGCCAAATAGTCTGAAATCACACCGACTTATCTCTTGTTATGAGATGGCCTATCTATTTATGAATATTCGAATAATTGCATCTTAATAAAATTTACAAATTAGGGTAAACACGGGTGCATCTTATGTTGACAATAACCGGAACCTATTCTAGTCTATGAAAATAGCCGTAATATAGGCTAACTCAATCATTTATTTGGAGCTGATGATGAGAATATACTGTTTTATTGCCGTCATGGTCTTCAGTCTCTTTATGACCTGCGGAACGGCCAGGGCTTCAGTTGTCACCGATGGTGAAAACTGTATGATGTGCCACAAGTACCCCGGCCTGACCCGCGTGAACAACGAGGGATACCTGAGAGTATTCTATGTTGATTCGGAGAACTACAACCATACAGTTCACACAAAAGTGAAATGTACCGGCTGTCACGTCGATATCAAAGAGATACCTCACAAAGAGATGAAGCCTGTTGACTGCTCAACCGAGTGTCACGTCACAAATGCAGGCTCGGAAAAACCTTTTTCACACAAAAAGATCTTTGATGACCTCAAACAGAGTATCCACAACCCTGACAACCCCTATGTCAGAGCCAAGATAGTGGATGATTTCCCCACCTGTACAAACTGCCACAAAAACCCCCAATACCGCTTTCAGATAGGCGATGTTGAGTCGGTTGACGAGGCAAGACACAAGGAGAGGATCCTTCAGAAATGTGCCGTATGTCACGCAAACAACGTCGACTACCGTTATTTCTTTGAACACGTCACCCACAGGATCAAAAACCTTGCTCCCTCTGAGGACGTTGTAAAGACCTGCAGTAAATGTCACTCCAAAGAAGAGATGGCAACGAAGCATAAAATGAAAAATGCTGCCGCAACCTATCTCGACACATTCCACGGAAAGGCTGTTGAGTTTGGAATGCCCAACGCTCCCAGCTGTATCGACTGTCACGTTAAGAAAGGCGAATCCGCTCACAAGATACGCAGTTGGAGAAGCCCTGACAGCGCAACGTATGAATCAAACAGATATCTTGCTTGCCAGGATTCAAACTGTCACGTCAACCCCACTAAGGAGTTCGGCATGATCAGGATGCACTCTGTTATCGACAAAGATATCTACCCCATAGAGTTTTATGTGGCGCTTGGCTTCACCATTCTTACAATCGGTGCATTCTACCCGCTGCTTGGTCTCATGATTCTGGAACTTATCAGAGAGATGTTCCCGAACCTGAGCTTCAGACGCAAAAAAAAGGACTAAGAGGGTACCGACATGATGAGAAAACTGCCCCTTATAAAAATTAAAGACGGTAAGAGACATTACCTGAAAATAACAGGAAACCAGAAGGCTCAGCACTATATCCTCATGACAACTTTCCTTATGCTGACCCTTACGGGCTTCCCGCTGAAATTCCACTACTATGACTGGGCTAAACCCGTTATAGATTTCTTCGGCGGTCTCCCTGTTACAAGAATTCTGCACAGAATAGCAGGCGTTACAATGTGCGGTCTGTTCTTCTATCACTGGTATTACCTGTTTAAAAACATCTGGCAATACTATGCCGGCCCCGCAAGAAGAACCGGAACTTTCTCATGGAAAGAGCTGGGTCTCTTTGTTTACTATTCTCCCATGTGTCCCCGTGCGAAAGACGGAAAGGACATAGCGGATTTCGTCAAGTTTGCGCTGTTCATCTCCGATGACAGACCCAAACACGAAAGATTCCACTGGAGAGAGAAGTTTGACTACTGGGCGGTGTTTTGGGGTATTCCCGTTCTCGGCATCACCGGACTTTTCCTGTGGTTCCCTGTTTGGGCTGCTTCATTCCTTCCCGGCTGGGCGATCAACATCAGCTACATCGCACACTCTGACGAAGCGATGCTGGCGGTGAGCGTTATCTTTATATGGCACATGTACAACGCACATATAAACTACGACAAGTTCCCTGTGTCGCCGCTGTTCATAACAGGCTATCTTCCCGAAGACCTGATGAAACACGAGTATTATGTTGAGTGGGCCCGTATCAACAAAATAGTTGAGAAAGACTCCTCATATCTGCTCGACATCGATGCACAGAAAGAAGCGCAGAAACTGGAAGATGCTGAGAAGCTCGAAATTATCAGAGGTCAGATTTCTTTCCTTCAGGAAAATGAAAAGAGCGAAAAGGGGGATAAGTAATGTCTGAGCACCACCACGTTAAGGTTGGACCTAAAAGGATAATCTACTGTCTGCTGGGTATACTTATTCTTGTATACTGCGGATATATAATTCAGATACTCGTAATGCACATCTGGCACAAAGCCTCCCACGAGGAGACCACAGTCGGAATGAGCAAAGAGGACAAGCTGTATCAGGAGATGATAAAGGGTGTCAACGACACCGACGGACATGGCAGCGGGTCTAAGGACATAAACAGCAGCCACAAGCTTTATGATTTCCACGAAACCAAGAGAACGGCCATTGAGGACAAGCAGAACCTCTGCGTCTCCTGCCATGGCGACGTTCCCCACGACAAAAAGAAAGAGGTCAGGGCTTTCCTGAATATGCACGCATACTTCATGGCATGCGAAACTTGCCACATAAAGGCGGAAAGCAAAGCCGACACCAAGTTTGTATGGTATGAAAAAGCCACAGGAAAAGAGAAGGACAAGATAGACCTTTCAAGCTATCTGAAAGACACGCCCTATAAGCTCATGCCTCTTAAGAACTCCGGCGAGAGATTCTATGACAATGAGCAGATGAAAAAATACGTAGGCGAGTTCAAGGCTCAGGTTAACAACATGGTGCCCTCAGCAAAGAGCGCATCTCTGAAAGTTATCCACAGACCCATGACCGAGCTTAAGGACACTGTTAACTGTGAGGATTGCCACACTTCCGACTCCTATAAGGCATACCTGCCTTTTGCGAAGATCGGCTATCCTGAAAGAAGAGCTAACCAGCTCGTAGGCAACGAAGTTGTCGGTATGGTGGACAAATACAAAGAGTTCTTCATCCCCAACTTCCTGAAACCTGCAGAGGGACAAGAGAGTGAAAATTAAGATCTTTGCCGTAATTCTGCTTTTTAGTATTGCCGCAATAAGTGATGCTGCCCAGGTGACAGCATCACTTCTCTATAAAGTGCAGCTGAAAGACAATGCTGCACCCGGAGATGTGGTTGTGGAAAGCGATGCCAGCACAGGCGTATATGACGCATTCGGCGGAACATATACGGTTTACAGGAACGGAAGAGCCGTCAAATCAGTTCAGAAGTCTTTCCTTAAAGGCGGGAACTGTCTTGTTAAGAACGGTAACTACTTCCTTTACTGCAACAGCACAGAAAACTCACTGGACATGCTGACAGCAGGTCTGGATAAGTTCAGTACGTTCGGACTGCCCGCAGGCATAAAAGGGAAATATGACCCCACCGATGCTCTGGTGTCCGGAGGATATGTCTATACGGTGGACAACGACAACCACCGTGTTTTAAAGACACATCTGGGAACCAAAGCGGTCGAACAGACCGTGGGCGGTTTCGGAAACGGAAAACTTGAGTTCTGGTATCCATTTGCGCTGGCTACGGACAAAAGAGGCGTTCTCTATGTTTCCGAAGCTCTGGGCACCCGTGTCCAGAAGATCACTAAAGATTTCAAGTTTTATGAGAATATAGGCAAATGGGGAATCGGTGCCGGAGAGTTCTACAGACCCACTGGTGTTGCGGTTCTCGGCGGCACTACCCTTTTTGTCGGTGACGGCTTCACAGGCGTCATCCAGTATTTTGACGAGGACGGAAAGTTTGCAGGCGTTCTGAAAGACAAGAACGGCAGAAAGCTGAAGTTCGACTCAATAACCCACATGAGGATCAACGGAAGATATCTGGCGGTGGTGGATGCATTTGCAAAGTCTGTCACTGTTTATGAGCTGAGGGGTGGAAAATGAGAAAGCTTCTTCTCCTGCTCACACTTATAGTTCTGTCCGCACCTGCGGCCTTCGCAGCTGACGTGACAAAAAGCAACCCCGATTCATCCAAAGAGTGCGCATTCTGCCACTATGAATGGATGCCTCAGTTCCTTTATGATCTGAAAGGGACAGAGGTCGTTGACTACCAGAAGGAAAAAGTGGTGGCCAGCGACAAGATGTGTTTCAGCTGCCACAACGGCTCCGTTGCCGACAGCAGGATCAGGGTCTGGTCAGGCGAGATGCACAAACTCACCGACAAGATACCCGAACATATGAAAATTCCAGGCAACCTGCCCCTTGAAAAGGGCAAGATAGCCTGCCGCACCTGCCACTCCGCACACTCAACAGGCGACCCCAAGAACGACAAGATAGACAAGAGCGTTTTCCTGCGTATGGAGAACAACAACTCTGAACTTTGCGTAGCCTGCCACAAGGAGATAGGAAAGGACGGCAACATAAGCCACCCCCTGAAAGCTCCCCAGAGCGGATATGAGAACATGGCCAAAGAGGTCAGATCCCGCTATGGAAAGCTGGGCAGCAAAGGACAGGTCGTCTGCGAAAGCTGCCATACCCCTCACTCACCTAAAGAGACCAAACTGCTTATCGAATCTCTGACGGACTCCAAGATATGCGGCGTATGCCACGAAGGCGTGGTGGATGCCAAATCCGGCGAGTACATCAAAGGTATGCTCACTCACCCCGTGAACATAAAGCACACCAAACAGAGCGATATGCTTGAGATGATAAAGAGCGGCGGAATATACACCAAGGACAGCAAAGTAATCTGCTCAACGTGTCACTCCACCCACAAGGCAAAGGCTGACGGACTGCTTGTTACGGAAAACTCCGATAATAAACTCTGCTACACCTGCCACAACAACAAGAAAGAGATCGCAGGCGGCAAGCACGACATGCTTACTGCCAAAGGATTCCGCACTAAAGACGGCAAATCTGCTCAGCAGGCCGGAACATGCGGAAGCTGCCACGCACCCCACGGCTGGTCTGCGGGATTCGCAGGCGAAGGCGACCTCCTTACCAAAGGATGCGTAAGCTGCCACACCGAAGGTGCTGTCGGTGCGAAGAAGATAATAGATACCAAGAAGTTCAACCACCCAGTGGGCAAAGGTCTGAAAAAGGATATGCAGAAGAATGAAAAACTTCCTCTGTTCGCCAAAATAGTCAGATTCTTCACCACGATGGGTTCCGACCAGAGCAAAACCGATGTGAACTGCTCCACATGCCACGATATTCACGGCAAGAACCCCAATGCGCTGAGAATCGGCGTTGAGAACGGAACACTCTGCATCACATGCCATAAAGAGAAAGAGATGATCGCCAAGACATCTCACGGCGACAAGAAGAACGAAAAGAGCTGTATGTCCTGTCACAAGGTACACAACAGCGACAGCGAAAGACTGCTGACAGTTGCTGTCAACGATGGCTGTCTTGACTGCCACAAAGTGGGCGGAAGCGGCGAGAAAAAGCTCATCGGCGAGCACTCTCACCCTGTCAACATGAAGACCAAAATGCAGATGACAGGCGACTTCAAACTCACTAAAGACGGAACTTTCACATGCGTAAGCTGCCACGATCCCCACAAACAGTCCAAAAAAGGCACTGTTAAGGATTTCATGAGGGGCGGATTTGCAGATCAGGATTCATTCTGCTCAGCATGCCACCAGACTCAGAAAGAGATCGCAGGCACAGACCACGACATGCGCAAAACCGATAAAGAGGCTGTCTGCGCCTCATGCCACAGCGTCCACAATGCAAAAACACCCGTCAACATGATGACCGTGGAGTATGCATACAAGACCAAAGACGACAACTGCATCGCATGCCACAACCCCAAAGGCCATGCGGACAAGAAGACTGTGAGCGGCGGACACAAAACAGGCAAAATTGATAAATATCAGAAGTATGAGAAGAACCTGACAAAAGACAAGGACGGCAATTACTATATCTATTGCTCAACCTGTCACACTGTCCACTCCAACGGCCCGAAAAAAGGCGCAGAGGGTACGGTTCAGAACAGCTTCCTCGATAAGAAGCTCATGAGCAAAGGCGGTTTCTGTGCGGGCTGTCACGAGGACAAACAGTCCTTCGACAAGTCCCCTCATAACGTAAACAAGTTTGAGAAGAACACAGAGAAGGTTAATAAACTTAAGGCTGCCAACGACACTTGCGGCGCATGCCACGAGGTTCACGGCAACGGCGGATATTACCTGTTCGATAAATCCATGGGCAAAGACTTTGAGAAGATATGCGCAAGCTGTCATTCAGATTCCGGCATCGCTTCCAAAACGGCTATCACATCCAGCCACAAGATGAATGTGAAGCCTAAGAAGAACATGGATATTTATCTGCAGGACGGAAACATAGTCTGTGCGACTTGCCATGAACCCCACGGCCCCGAAAAGGGAATGCTGAGAGACATGGGCGAGAAGAACATATGTTTCGCATGTCACGAAGACCAGAAGCTGGTGGACATGACCAAACACAACCTTGCCAAGCTGGATTACCTGAACGAGAACGACAAGAAGAAGGCGGCGGCAAACGTTTGCTATGCATGCCACACACCCCACAACTTCCACAAGGAAAACAGGCTGATGTGGGCATACAAACCCAACGGAAAAGAGCCTTTCGCCTTTGAAATGTGCAGCGACTGCCACAAAACAGACGGCGTAGGCTATAAAAAGATACCCGTTGAGACGGCACACGACAGAATCTTCAAGATATTCCCCTACAGGGAGAAGTTCAAAGAGAACCTCTTCAACGATAAGGGACTGGTATCCGCTGAAGGCTCCATCACATGCCAGAGCTGTCACAACCCCCACGTATGGAAGGCAGGCGGTTCAATGACCGCAGCGTACAACGTTGAGGGCGATCCCACGAACAGCTTCCTTAAATCGGGAGTGAAAGACAAGTTCTGTGCGGTATGTCACGGTGAGACACAGGCAAAAGACCTGTTCGATAAATACCACGATAAGACGTTCCGTGACGGCAGAAGCCAGCTGAACAGAAAGATGCTTGAGGCTGAGGTTCTTAAGAACCTGTTTGAAATACAAAGGAACCTTGAAAAAATTGAGGGCGCAAAGTGAGAACTAAAATAGCAGGTATACTGACGGGCGTACTGTTTGCGGTTTCTGCACAGGCTGCGGATGAGCTGAAACCTGTTTTCCCGACCGCAAAGCCCGTGACCGGCAACAGAGCAGTATTGTATTTTGACGGAAAAAACCGTTTCAATGTCAGCCTGCTTGCTGACTTTCTGAAAGAGTGCGGAGCTCACCCTGCGGTGACATGCATTGCTGCGGAAAGCACTGAAAAGACGACTGAAGAGGTTGCGGAGAGCTTTAAAGGGCACAACGAAAACGCCATCTACAAGGGCAAAACAGACAAACATTTGCCATATATGGAGTTTTACAAGCAGAACAAGCTTGTTGGAGCAATAGAGAGCGAGAGCAGCTTCAATACGAAAATCGAAATTTATCTGGATTACATATCAGGGAAAGCCGACAGTAAGCAGCTTGCAGAACGTCTGCAGGCTGCTGAAAGTGCCGAACTGTATAAGAAAATAGTCCCCAGAATGAATTTTGTCCTCCTTCTTGCCAAAAAGGGAGAGACGAATGCGGCTCTGAAAGAGCTGGAGGGAATTCCGGCGGACAAACTTGACGATAAAGGTAAGCTCCTTCTGGGGCAGACGTATCTCAGACTGAAATCACCCGACAAAGCTCTTGAGGTTCTTTCGGCCTGCAAAGAGACAGAGTGCAGGTTCTACACAGGACTGGCATACTATCTCGGCGGAGACAACAAAAAAGCCATCGAGATCCTGAGCGCACTGAAAGGAAAATATAAGTCTGAGAACAGATTAAATTATTATTTGAAAATGCTGTATGAAGCGGATGGAGACAAAAAGAATGCGGACGCGATTAAACTGCCTGATAATTACAATATTGACTCTGAGTAGTCTTGTTTTTGCAACTGAGGCCAGGGCCGAGATGCAGATCATCTTCCCCATGTCTCAGAATATGAAAGCTGTCAGCAATATACACGTTATAGGCAGACTTGCTAACAACACGCCCGTAAAAATTGAGATAAACGGCGCAGTCACCGAGAAGAAGCTCATCAGAGCAAAGGACACCGCCGGACACGACTATTACATGCTTATGACCATTCTGCGCCTTGAGGACGGAGAGAACAAGATCAACATATCACAGGGGGACGAGAAAAAGTCGTTTGTGATAAACAGGATCGACACTGCGGCAAAGGTTGCGGACTGGACAGAGGGACTTAACGGTTTCCACAAGAGTACAAATAAGGATATATGCCTTAACTGCCATAAGTTTGACAACCTGAGCGACTGTGTTAACTGTCACAGCGACAAGTTCCTCGGCGCATGGGTTCACAAACCTGTTAAAGAGGCTAAATGTTTCGAGTGCCACGACCAGGCGCAGGGATTCATTCCCCACGAGCCTTTTGCGGAGACCTGTCTGAAGTGTCACACTCAGATGAAAGAGAAAATAGACTCAATGCCTATGGTTCACTCACCCGTTATCGAGGGATACTGCACCATATGTCATTCACCCCATAAGTCGACCAACAGAACGCACCTCAGAAAACCCATCGACGACCTCTGCAACGAGTGTCACGATTCCGGAAACCCTGAGGACAACTTCCACACCAAGGGCTATATGAAAGCCCACCCTGTGAAGGGAGTGAGGGTCGAGAAACTGAACAAGGATATCGAGTGCGCAGACTGCCACAGCCCCCACTATTCGGACAACGACAAACTGCTGTCTGTTGAGGGCGGACGTGAGGCTCTGTGTGCGAAGTGTCATGAACCTGAAGAAGCAAAGGACCTGCTTGATGCTCTGGAAGGAATGTCCGCAGAGTAGGCAGTGAGAGGATTATATGAGATTGATTAAATTTTTGCTTGTTGCCGTATCGCTTTTTGCTCTGACAGCATGTCTGGGCGGCGGAAGCACAAAATCTTCCGTTGATGACGATACCAGAATAATCGTTACCACTACTGTCGGTTCCGACGGCAAAGTTGCCTATACCGGAAGCGGAGAGATGGCCGGTTTCGCTCTCAGCGGAACAGCGGCAGGACTGGCAGGCAAAACTGTTTATATAGAAAAATCTGACGCAGAGTACTCTGTTGACGGCTATGTGTCCCTCTCTCCCGTCTATACGGTGAGTGTGGCTGACAAGGCCGATGCGGTTTACGCACTGACGGTTACACTGCCCTACAGCAGCACTATTCTCGCCAACGAGGGCGGATCGGCAGCAGACACAGCCGTATGCATTCTTTCAGGCAGTTCGGTGACAAAACTTACATCCAGCCATGGTTCGGGCAGTGATGTTACCGCTGTGGGGAGCGTACCTGCAAGTTTCTTCGTGGGTCTTAAAAAAGAACAGTCGGAATCATCTCTCACAGGGATAATCAAGTTTGAGGCTGTCAGCTACAGAGCTGCCGCCGCCGCAAGCTCATTCCTTGTGGATCCTTCTGCAAAATCACTTCCCGATTCCGTAAGGGGGATCGATCGTGTTCAGCCCGGAGAGAAGGTAAGGCTGTTCATAGACACAGTAACTTTCGGCGATACTGTAACATCTTTCAACTGGACGCTTACATCAAAGCCCGCAGGCTCTCTTGCGGCTATTACACTCAACGGTACAAATGCAACATTCGTTCCTGATGTCGCAGGCAAATACACAGTTTCACTCTCTCTGGTGGGCGTAAACAGCACCAAAACCGAGAGCGTGACACTCTACGCACTTAACTATTCATATAACACGGCGACCAACTCGGCATCCTGCGTTGTTTGTCATGACGGCACATTTGCCGGTTCAGGAATTACTGATAAATACGGACGCAATGTTCTCAGAGCAATCACGACTCCCTGGGCGGCAAGCGCACACGGCAACTCATTTGCGGCTGTGGCTGCATCAACTGATTCCAGATGCTTCCAGTGCCATGCAACAGGCTTCCTGTTTGCAGACAGAAACGGCAACGGATCTGATGAGTTCAGCGATGCGAAAGGTTATGACGACAAGATAACCAACTGGAGCACAATGGCCTCCACAGGCGGCGATCACCTTAAAAGCGTTTCCTGCGAAGCCTGCCACGGACCCAACGACGGCAGCAGTGCAAATTTCTTTGAAAAGCACTATAAGAATACAGCTATAACATCAAACGTCTGTCTCTCATGCCATGACTACGGCACAGTGAGCGGACACGTTTTCGGATATTCAGACGGACACGACAATGCGCATAAGCTTTCAGGCGGAAACGTTGCCAAAAATGCGGCATGCTTCAAATGCCACACAGGCGAAGGCATGATGGGAAGAATATTCAGCAAGAATATAACACCTGCCAACACAGACAGGATATCGGGCATCGGCTGTTCGGTCTGCCACGACCCCCACGGTGAATCAGGCCAGAACTCTCAGCTGAGAATAAGCGGAAGCTACACTCTTCCCACCAAGAGCACTGTTGTTGCCGCAGGTGACAGCAAACTTTGCTACTACTGCCACAATGCCGACGGAGAGCTTCCCACAGTGGGTGCTATCCCCCACAACTCCCAGGCAGAGCTTATCAGCGGTGTGGGCGGATATGAATACGGACAGAATCTGGGCACTACGGCATCGTCACACTCCGCCACCGGATGCAGCACATGCCATATGAAGACCCAAGGCGGCACAACACACAGCCTTGATATGACAGACGATACAGCTGCAAGGATAGCCGGATGTACCACAGGCTGCCACACTACAAACGCACCTGCATACAGCAACGGCACTTACGATGTTACGGCTGGTACTGTTGCAGCGGCAAAAGCTAAGATCGCCGAACTTAAAGCGGCAATCAACGCAAAAGCCGGAGAAGCAGCCGATGCGGCCATCAAAGCTTCCTACACGGGAACTACCACAGCGCAGACAAACGCTCTGAACCGTGCGGCGTATAACTACAACTTCATACTGAACGACAGAAGCGGCGGTTTCCACAACCCCGGATACGTCGTTAAACTTGTAAATCTTTCGCTCGCCGATCTGGCGGCAAACTGATAGAACGGGAGAAAGCCGGTGAAAATTAGCAGATTTATTTTAATTGCTGTAATGCTCTGCTCGGCGGCGGCCGCGTATGGGTTCAATGTGGACGGGTTCATCTCCACATCCTACGAGATATCCAAAGACAAAGGCGAGGATACCGAAAGGCTGTGGGAAAACTATCTGAGCATAGACAACGCAAAACTTTACGATCCCTACTTCGGCTTCAGTTTCTACGGCAGGTTTGCCAAAGATTCGGAAGAGGAGAGCGACAGCCAGTCGGACATCTATTCAGCATATCTGGACTACACCAGCTTTCAGAATGCGGTAGAGGTCAAGGCCGGACGCTTTTCGTACATCGGCAACAGATTTCTCACTCTGGACGGTGCTATAGCCACTGTCCGCACAGACTATAAATTCGGTGTCACCGCTTTTGGCGGTAAGCCCCAGTATTTCGATGCTGACGGCAGACACATCAACGAAAAATTCCGCAAAACAGGCGACAAGCTTTACGGCGGACGCATATTCCTTAACGGTGTCAAAGACACAACAGGTTACGTTTCCTACTCTAAAGAGTACGACAGCGAAATGACCTATCAGGAGTTTGCAGGACTTGGACTCGGAAGAGTATTCTCACTGGGCGGCAAAGACGGCATAGGTGTTGACGCCAACGGAGAATATGACATGGAAGAGAGCAACTTCTACAGAGGTTCTGTCAGAGTGTTCCTTAATAAGGGCGCACTGAGAGTAACCGGAGAAGCCACAAGATACAATGTCAACGACGGTTCAAACTATCAGGACATCCTTATCATCAGCAACTTTTCAACAGGAAAAGAGGAGAAGCTGGCTCTTACGGTACAGTATGCGGTCACCGAGAACGTATCCCCCTATGTCAGCGTTGTTAACACAAAAATAGAGCAGTCAAGCGGCGACGTTGTCGACGGCCAGATATATAAGCTGGGAGCTGATTTTGACTGGTTCAAGACAAAAGGCGTGACAGCGAATGTCGAAGGCTACTACTACGACAGCGTAACCTCCAACGCAAAGGGCGCAAGCCTTGCGCTGGACTGGAACCTCACAAGGGATTTTAAATTCGGATTCGAAAGCGAATACCTGAGGCTGGAGAACTACGCAACTGAGGACAACATTTATTCCGTGTATGCAGATGCGGAGTATGAAATATGGAAAGACCTTAAGCTCAGCGTTTATGCAGAGAAGAACCAGAAAACAAGATATCTGCCCGAAAACAGATATGGCGTGAAAGCGGCATACAGCTTCTAAGGCATAAGAGAAGAGGACATAATGATTAGAAAGTTATCATGGCTCATATTGCTGATCGTTCCCGTCATCTACGGATGCTCGCAGTTCTACTATCAGTCCCCCGTGACAAAATTCAATCACGAGGCTCATGTGGACATCCTTTTTCAACAGAAAAGGGACTGTTTCTTCTGTCATAAACTGCCCTCCATCGAAACGATGATAAAAAGCGGCGGACAGCTCAAAATTGCGGCGGATCTGAAGATCGACGGCAAGTGTCACTCATGTCACCGTGACGTGCCTACAAAGGTTGCTTCCGCTCCTCAGAACTGTTCCACATGCCATGAGAACATGAAGGTTCTGAAACCCGCAGACCACGTTAACAACTGGAACACTCTGCACTCTGTTCCTGCCAAACTGGACAGCAAAACATGCGAAACATGCCATAAACAGTGGTACTGCGAGAGCTGCCACAGCAAGCAGAACTCACTTGAAAACTACAGACACTCCCGCTCTTTCAAGCTGAAGCATTCACTGGAGGCCACCATTGACCCCGGCTCATGCGACAAATGCCACAGGGTGGACTTCTGTATCACATGTCACAGGAAGGGTTGAAAATGAAAGCATATTCCAGATACATCATAGCAGTATTCATTCTGGCATCTCTGGCTTTGCTCACCGCCTGCGGTAGCTCCGGCGACGGAGATTCGCCCATCAGGGATATGAAGGGTAACGCTCCCCAGCTCACAGTGCCCAAGAACCACAACGGCGGCTCTGCATGGGGCAACGACAAGTGCTACCTCTGCCATAACATCAAGAAACTTAAGGATATCCACGCATATAACACTAAACTTGCCGACAGTTTCGACACTGTCAGCGAGACGGACATCGGTGCATGCCTCTACTGCCACGGAACAAACGGCATTCAGGGCATAACAGCCGACACATATCAGTGTCTCACATGCCATAAGGACGAGGCTGTGGTAGGGAAAGATTCCGCTGATATGTTCCACGGAGCCAACGTCCATGACTTTAACGGCGACGGCGAAATAGGCAACTCAGACTGCGTTGTCTGCCACGCATGGTCGGATATGAACGGTACTATAGACCCTACGGTGGATTTCACCGCAGGAAGCTCGGCGTATACTGACATCAACTCAGTCTGTCTCAACTGCCATGACGGTAACGGGGCTTTCGGAGTGATGCCGCCCGCACTGAAGTTTGAAACAGAGGTCACGAACCTTTTTGCAACCTTCAAAGGGCTTGGAAGCACAGAGAGCGAGATGAAGTCAACAGCAGACATCCACGGTGCTAAAGTAGGTATCGGACAGAGCTTCGGAGTTTTCAGAGGCACATATTCCAACAACATGGAACTGCCCTGTCTCAGCTGCCATCAGGTTCACTCGTCAGATAACCCCTATCTGATAACCGAGTCAGGCAAAACGGCCGCACTGGCAGACAGTGACGCCAAAAACGCTGCTGTGAAGGTTACGGAGAACAACTTCTCCGAACTCTGCGCAGTTTGCCACACCAACCCCGCAGGTGCAGATGCCGGCAACGGTCTTAAGGAAGTTGTGCATACCAGCACCTATTCATCCAACTGCACCGACTGCCATTACCACGGTTCGGGCTCCGGAACGGACAAGAACGGTCTGTTCTGACAGAAAAATAATCTCAGATATCATGCAGGGGAGACTCCGGAAAGGGTCTCCCCTTTTTTTGCGGTCTGTTTTAAGTTTATGCTCATTTGTCTGCCTGTAAGTTATTCCTGAAAAAGAATCAGATTGTTTTAATTTTAAACTGTATTGATCATAAAATAGAATGCATCAGTATGTTTGTTTTATTATTTGATATCAGAATGATGATGTATTTTCTCTTAAATATATATTTTAAATATCCATATTATTATCAATATAACAAATAGTATGTGTCAATGTTATTGTGAATACGTGTATTTTTTATTCAGCGATAGGGTAGGTCTATGTTGATTTTCAATATATTTAAACAGTGTTATGTAATCATAGAGATAAAGTTTTAATATAAAATTAAAAAATGTTAGAAATATCAAAAAAAGCAATAAAACAGGGGTTTGTTAAAAAAGAAATTTAATGCATTCGTTATAATCTTGTTATATAATTTCTTATAATAATCGGGGACGATTATATGGAGGTTAATAATTATGAAAAAAGCGATTACATCTGCTCTGTTTTCCATGTTTTTCGCTTTCGGCGCAGTGCTTGCACACGCCGCAGATCTCAACCTTACCATCCCGCTGCCTCTGACAGGCAAGCAGGCTAAGTTTGGCGAGATTCAGAAGCGTTCCTATGAGATCGCCGCTGCGGAGATCAATGCGGCGGGCGGAGTCAAAGGAAATAAACTTGTACTCAAGTTTGAAGATTCCGGCGCAAAGCCTGATATCGCAAGAGGCATCGTCGAAAAGCTCATCGACGTTCAGAAACAGCCTATCATCATCGGCGAATACACTTCCGCATGCGCAAAAGCTGTTGCGGCAGTGAGTGAAGAGAGAAAAACACCCTATCTTGTGGTTGTTTCCGGAAACGATGATATCACTCAGGCAAACTACAAATATGTTTTCAGACTCAACTCCCCCAACGCCTACTATGCTGACGGCGTTCTGGGCTTCATGAAAGAGGTCGTTAAACCCAAGACCATCGCAATCCTTTATGAAAGCTCCGACTTCGGTTCATCAGGCGCAGAGGAAATGGCGAAGCATGCAGAAGCATCCGGCATTAAAGTTCTCCTTAAAGAGAAGTATGAGAGCGGAGCTGTTGACTTCAAACCCATTCTTTCAAAAGTTAAATCTCTGAGACCCGACGTTCTTTACATGGTTTCCTATGTTATGGACGCATCACTTCTCATGAGACAGATCAAAGAACTGAGACTTGACGCCAACCTGTTTGCAGGCGGTGCGGCCGGTTTCGCTATCCCCGAGTTTATCGATAATGCAAAGGATGCATCCGACTATGTTGTAACTTCCACACTGTGGAGCCCTCAGGTTAAATATGCAGGCGCAAAACAGTATGCCGAGAAATACAAAAAACAGTTCGGCGACTATCCTTCATATCACGGTGCGGCAGCATACGCTGCTCTTTTCGTAGCAAAAGATGCGCTTGAGAGAGCCAAAACATGGTCTCCCGAGGACATCAGAGCCGCTATGAAAGCCACCAAGATGCAGACTGCTTTCGGTCCCGTTCAGTTTGTTGACAAGAACGGCTATCAGAACCAGAACTTCATCCCCACACTCGCTCTGCAGGTTATCAAAGGTCAGCACGAAACAATCTGGCCCAAGAGTATGGCAAGCGCAAAATTCCTCTACCCCATGCCTAAGTGGAGAGAGAGAAAATAACAGCATATCCGTTTCTCCCCCTGCTGACGGCAGGGGGAGATATTATCCAACTAAACCAAGGAGCTTTTAAGTGGTTCAACTTGAGGTTTTACTTCAAACGATAGTTTCGGGGCTTCTTCTGGGCGGACTCTATGCGCTGATAGGACTCGGCATGACGCTTATCATGGGCGTTATGAAGATCATCAACCTTGCTCACGGCGAGCTTATGATGGTCGCTATGTACATCGCATACTGGATGTTCACCCTGATGGGCGTAGACCCTTATGTGGCGGTATTTATTGCTTCCCCCGTTCTGTTCGTCATAGGCATTTTGATTCAGAAATATCTTGTAACACCCGTTATCAAGGTAGAGTCTATATTACCTGAAAATCAGGTTATTCTGACCGTGGGGATAGGCATGGTTCTGGTGAGCCTTGCGACAGTGTTTTTCAAATCCGACTACCGTTCCACACCTGTGGACTACGCATCAACAACATGGTATCTCTCTGACTTCTGGGCAAACAGCCCCATTGAGTTATCAGTATCGCTGCTTTGGGCGGTTTCGTTCTTCTTTGCCGTCGCAATCACTCTGGCGCTGTGGTTCTTCCTCAGCAGGACAGATATGGGTAAACAGATCCGAGCTACATCGCAGGACAGCGATGCGGCCATCCTTATGGGTATAAATGTGAACAGAGTGCGTGCACTCAGCTTTGGTCTGGGAGCGGCGATCGTCGGTGCGGCCGGCTGTCTGTTCATCCCTCTTTACTATCTTTATCCGGCACTGGGCGGTCAGTTCACTCTGATTGCCTTCGTAATAACCATCCTCGGAGGTCTGGGTTCGATCATCGGCGCCATTGTCGGCGGTCTCATTCTCGGTGTTTTCGAATCGCTCACCTCAACATATGTGGGCATGGGCTGGGCACCTGTGGGCAGATTCGTTATCTTCGTTGCAGCCCTTGTGTTCCTCCCCGGCGGTATCGCCTCCATACTTAAACGTAAGAGGTTAGGGAAATGAAAAAATACTATCCTTTCATAACTCTGGCGGTACTTCTGGTTCTGCCCCTTGTGGGCTTCAGCACCTATGTTATGCACATCCTGATCCTTCTTCTGATGTGGGCAACAATAGGTATGTCATGGAACCTGCTCTCAGGCTATTGCGGACAGGTTTCGTTCGGTCATGCCGCCTTCTTCGGCATAGGCGCATATACTGCGGGCATCCTTTACAGCAAGGGGGCTATATCCTCCTGGTATGGTCTGCCTTTAAGCGTTCTGGTGGTGGGTGTTTTCGCATTCCTCATCGGGCTTATAGTTCTGCGCCTCAGAGGTCCTTTCTTCGCCCTTGCCACTCTGGCATCCGGTGAGGTTTTCAGGGTCGCCTCCGAAAACATGGCGTGGCTCACAAACGGTACACAGGGTATTATGCTCCAGAAAAGACTCTGGGTCAGCAAAGAGCCCTACTACTACATAATTCTGGCAATCGCAGTAGGTACGTTCATCCTTATGAGATATCTTGTCGGTTCAAAGCTCGGCTATTTCTTCGTGGCCATCCGTGAAGATCAGGACGCAGCAGAATCAATGGGTATCAACACAACACTTTACAAAACCATTGCGCTGGTGGTCAGCGGTATCGTTACCGGAATCGCAGGCGCATTTTACATGAACTACATGGGCTACATCGACCCGCACATCGTTTTCGCACTGCACGACATATCCATCATTACCATTATGATCGTTATGGTGGGCGGAGTTGCGACACAGTGGGGGCCTTTTGTGGGCGCAGTTATCATGGTTCTGCTTCAGGAGATGGTTCGTTCCGTCGAAAGCCTCGGCGCACTTCACATGGCTATCTTCGGTCTGCTGCTCATCTTCATCATCATCTTCCTGCCTAACGGTATCGTGGGCGACCTCAGCAAGATCAAAAGATTCTTCGGTATCGGGAGGGTGAAAGCATGAGCCTGCTTGAAGTTAAAGACGTTTCCAAATATTTCGGAGGACTTGCGGCTGTTTCGGGTGTAAGCTTTAATGTGAATGAAGGCGAGATCCTCGCCATCATCGGCCCCAACGGTGCCGGCAAGACCACGCTTTTCAACGTGATAAACGGTTTCTATAAGCCCTCCAAAGGAGAGATAGTCTTCGAAGGAGCACAGATAGGCGGAAAGAAACCCCACGAAATATGCCTTGCGGGAATGGCGAGAACTTTCCAGATAGTCCGCCCCCTGCGCAGGCTGAGTGTTTTCGACAACGTTCTTGCGTCCGCTTTCCTGCGTGCGAAGAGCAAGGCCGAAGCAGAGAAGATTGCCGAAGAGGTTCTGAAGTTCACCGACCTCTATGAGGACAGAGAAGTCCTTTCAAAGGGGCTTCCTCTGGGCAAGCGTAAGAGACTTGAGATCGCAAGGGCTCTTGCGACCAAGCCCAAACTGCTTCTGCTGGACGAATCCTTTGCTGGGCTTAACCCTGCGGAGCTGGACAAGTCCATCGAAATCATCAGAAATATTAAGAAAAGCGGTATCACCGTAATGATCATCGAGCACCATATGAAGGTTATCATGTCTATTTCAGACAGAATCGTGGTGCTTACATACGGACAGAAGATTGCTGAAGGAACACCTGACGAGATTAGACACAATCAGCAGGTTATCGAAGCATATCTGGGAGAGGCGTAAGATGCTTGAAATTAAGAATATTGACGTATTTTACGGCGACCTGCAGGTAATTCATGACGTTTCCTTCAACGTCGGCAAGGGCGAGGTTGTGGCTCTCATCGGTGCAAACGGTGCGGGCAAGTCAACCATTCTCCGCACCATTTCAGGGCTTGTGGCCCCGAAGGCCGGAAATATCGTATTCGATGGTCAGGCAATCAACAAGCTGCATAACTACAGCCTTATTGAACTCGGACTTGTGCATGTTCCCGAGGCGCGCAGACTGTTCCCTGAAATGACAGTTGAGGAGAACCTCGACATCGGTTCTCTGAGGGGAGATGCGAAAAAACAAAGAAAGGCTAACAAAGACAAGATTTTTGACCTGTTCCCCAGACTGGCGGAACGCCGCAGACAGCTTTCGGGCACACTATCCGGCGGTGAGCAGCAGATGCTTGCCATCGGCAGGGGGCTCATGTCTCTGCCTAAACTCATGATGCTGGACGAACCCTCGCTGGGTCTCGCTCCCATCCTTGTTAAAGAGGTTTTCAGAGTCATCGAGCAGGTTCGCTCCGAAGGTATGACGGTTCTCATCGTTGAGCAGAATGTTAAACAGACCCTCTCCATTGCAGACAGGGCATACGTTCTGGAAAACGGAAAGATAGTCATGAGCGGAATAGCTTCCGACCTTGCAAACGACGAACACGTAAAAGCCGCATATCTCGGCGTATAAGTTTCGGAGGGAAAAATGTACGTTAAAGACTGGATGACACACACGGTCCACACAGTTGATATAAAAGACGGCATCTCAACCGCTGTAAAGCTGATGCACGCCATGAACATCAAGCATGTTCCTGTTATGGATCACGGCAAAGTAGTGGGGCTGATATCCGACAGAGCTCTGAAAGAGTATCTGCCCTCAAAGAGCACCACTCTGGATGTTTTTGAGCTTAACTATCTGCTTGACAGCACAAATGTTAAAGAGCTCATAAAGCATGACCCCATCGTATGCGAACCCTCTCTTCCCATTGAAGAGGCCGCAAACCTGATGCTTGTGGAAGGCATAGGATGTCTGCCTGTTGTGGAAGACGGAAGACTGGTGGGCATCATCTCAGATAAGGACATCTTCAAGGCTCTTGTGGATATCACAGGCGGCAACAAAAAAGGCTACAGGATAACTTTCGTACTCGTTGACAGATCCGGCTCTATAAAAGAGGCCGCAAACGTCATCCGTGACCACAAGTTCGGAATCGAAAGCATCCTCAGTGGCCACGTTGCCAGCGAAGGCATGAGAAAGGTCGTTATCCGCTCCAGAGGAGAGGGTGACGGAGAGGCTATGTGTAAGGCGGTACTTGAAAAGTATCCCGACGCAGAAATCCAGTTTCGCGGGTAGTTGGCGGTTATAACACTTCGCATTTCTTCGTTGTCGGTCAAAAAATATTGCTCATGTACTTAAACGTACACTGCGCATATTTTTCACCCTCCGCCTTGAACTGCTTGGTTCTAACCACCAAATATGAATAACACTTCAAAGGCTCTGCTCCGGCAGAGCCTTTTTGTATCCAGCCCAACGTCACTGCGAATCTTAATGCGGTTGCTTCGTTGCTCTGGTAATGGCGACAGAAGTAAATAAATTATCTATAAAATCTATATTTTTACTTGATAAATAAAAACAGCTGAGTATCATAAGTAATATCAAACCTGAAGAGGTGGCATATGAAACTTTGCATACTGGGCGGACTGAAAAGAAGAGAGAATGACTATGTGGATGTTTGCGCCCGTCTGGGATGCAAAGCGAAGGTCTTTAACGAGGTTACAAAATCTTTTGAAGACAACATAAAATGCACTGACTGCGTTGTGTTTCTCACCGGAATGTCCAGCCACAACATGCTCAATGCCGCCCGCAAAATATGCAGGAAGAGGGGCATCGACTTTGTTGTGACCGA
Source organism: Seleniivibrio woodruffii (assembly GCF_004339245.1). Classification (NCBI taxonomy): domain Bacteria; kingdom Pseudomonadati; phylum Deferribacterota; class Deferribacteres; order Deferribacterales; family Geovibrionaceae; genus Seleniivibrio; species Seleniivibrio woodruffii. Next base: position 30,248 of record NZ_SMGG01000006.1, on the reverse strand, counting down.
CAAGACCAGTCCCGAATCGGTTTCCGGCGTGGTTAGAGACGTTATGACCGCCGCCGGAAGATAATTATTTTTTAGAATAAAGTCCTTTGGGTTCAGTTATAAGATAGACCAGTGCTATTGCGGGCAGAGCGAGTCCTGTCCAGAGTGCCGCTGAAAACCCGTAGGCGGCGTAAACGTATCCGCCTATGGCCGAGCCTGCCGCTCCGCCTCCGAAGAAAGTTGCCATATAAACTCCGTTCAGGCGGCTTCTGAACTCTGCGCCCAGAGAGAAAATCACCCTCTGTCCCATAACCTGATTTGCAATCGCTCCGAAATCCAGCATCACCGCACATACAACGAGCAGAGCAAGCTCAAGGGTTCCGCTGCGTCCTGCCATCTGAGGAAGGGCAATGGCCGCCATCGCTGTGAGTATCGCCGCAGATGACTTGAACTTCGTCACCCCTTTATCGGCTATTCTGCCGGCTATGGGAGCCGCAACAACACCCGCCGCACCCACCAGACCGAAAAGAGCTATATGAGCCTGCGACATGTTATAGGCTGTGCCTGAGAAATACATGGGGACTACTGTCCAGAAGAGGCTGAAAGATGCGAAAAGGCACCCCTGATAGACCGATCTGCGTCTTAAGGCCGGAATTTCAATGAACATCCTGCCCATCGACGCAAGAAGCCTGCCGTAGCTCATATTTGGCTGAGGCATGCGCTTAGGCATCAGTTTATAGAGCACTGCCATGAGCACTGTAAGCGATATTGCTGAAACGATAAATATGGCATGCCATGAAAAAAGCTCCGTAACGATACTGGCAAAGGGTCTGGCCAGCATTACGCCGAGCAGAAGCCCGCTCATAACATAGCCTACGACACGCCCCTGAATCTCCTGCGGGGCGATATGGGCGGCGTAGGGGATGATTATCTGAACCGCCACCGAGCCTATGCCTATCATGAACGAAGCGGCGATGAACTGCGATGCGTCTGATGAAAATGCCGCTCCGAGCAGAGCTAGTATCCCCACCGAAGTTATAGTGATTATAAGTCTGCGGCTTTCGAACATGTCCCCTGTGGGAACAATGAACAGAAGCCCCAGACCGTAGCCTATCTGCGACATTGTAACCAGCAGCCCTGCGGCGGCGGGAGCCATGCCGAGGTCTTTTGAAATGAGGGCCACCAGCGGCTGGGCATAGTAAAGGTTGGCCACTATAAGCCCGCTTGAGACGGCCAGAAGAAGAACTATTGAGCCTGAGAAATGCTTGTTTGCTGTCATGATAACACCATAAAAAAGTAAACTGTACGGTGTAGTATAGTTGGGCGAAGCGTTTTGTCAACACATAAAATAATAATTTGCTTATAGAGAAATAGGCAAGAAAAACATTGAAATGAATATTGTTGAATCGGAAAAAAAGCATATTCTATATACCGTTGATTGATCATCGGAGGTTTGAGATGCTTTACAGAAAAATGCCTAAAACAGGAGACGAGCTCTCCATTCTTGGTTTCGGGGCTATGCGTCTGCCTATGAAGGACGGACAGATAGATGAGGAAAGGGCACTTGCACAGGTGCGGGGAGCCATAGACCGTGGGATCAACTATGTTGACACCGCATGGCCGTACCACTTCGGAGCCAGCGAACCTTTCGTCGGCAGAGCACTGCAGGACGGCTACAGAGACAAGGTATATCTTGCCACAAAGCTCCCCTGCTGGATGGTGAACAGCCGTGAGGAGATGGATAAATATCTTAACGCACAGTTGGAAAGGCTGCAGACAGACCGCATTGACTATTATCTTATGCACAGTCTGGGCTGGGACACATGGAAGAAGATGCTCGACCTGGGCATCCTTGAGTTCATAGACACCATAAAGAAGGATGGCCGTGTGAAGCGTGTGGGCTTTTCTTTCCACAGCGCACCGGAAGAGTTCAACCCCATTGTGGATACATACGACTGGGATTTCGCCCAGATTCAGTTCAACTATCTCGACAGAGACTATCAGGCGGGTCTTGCCGGACTTAAATATCTGGCAGAAAAGAATATCGGCGTTATCATCATGGAACCTCTGCGTGGGGGAAGCCTTGCAAACCCAGTTCAGCCCGACCTTGTTCAGGCGGTATGGGACGAGGCTGATGTTAAGCGCACACCCGTTGAGTGGGCGCTCAGATGGGTATGGAACTATCCTGAGGTGGGCGTGATCCTTTCCGGAATGAACGAAGAGGCGCACATCGACCAGAACATCGCCGTTGCCTGCGAAGCCCATCCCCTTTCCCTTACAGCAAAGGAACTGGAGCTTGTGGACAGAGCCGAGGCGGCGTTCAAAAAGCTGTTGAAGGTTAACTGTACGGGTTGCGAATATTGCCTTCCCTGCCCGGTGGGGGTTAAGATTCCGTCCTGTTTCGAATACTATAACAACAGGTTCCTGTTTGACGACCTGAACACGGCAATGTTCCGCTATGCGATGGTCACAGGAGAGGCGTTCTCGGATAAGCCCAATAATGGGTTTGCCTCACAGTGCGTATCCTGCGGCGAGTGTGTGGACAAATGCCCTCAGGGAATAGCGATTCCAGATGTGCTTCAGGATGTGGTGAACGTTCTTGAGGCAGGGGACTTTCAGGGAAGGGTTGCAGGAGCAAGAGCTTTTGCCAGAAGAACTATCTGATATATAAAAAAAGGGCGGTCAGCTGACCGCCTTCTGGTTGTTGATAAAGTCTAGGTGTTATGAGATTGCCACGTCACTTCGTTCCTCGCAATGATGTAAATAGCTGTCACTGCGAGCGTAGCGCGGCAGTCTCATCAAGGTTGCATGCCAAAAACTTCAGTTTGTCATCAGTCTAAGGGCGGTCAGCTGACCGCCCTTATGGTTTCTTATGTTCTGAAACGTCTGACGAGCATCGACAGGTCTTCGGTCTGTCTTTGCAGGTCGGTGACCGTGTTTGAAACCTCGGTAACGGATATGTTGCTCTGCTCCACTCCGTTCGAGAGTATCTGAGTGTTTCCGTTGATATTGTGGATTGCCTGAACCTGCTCGGAAACGGCTGTCTCAATGTGTCTGCTTGCCTGTGTGATTGTGTTCACTGAGCTGACTATGTTCTCGAACATGCTCTCCGTATTGCGTATAACAACCACTCCCGCCTCAACCTTCTTACTGGCCTCCTGCATGTTCGTGGATGCCACGTTTGACTCCTGCTGAAGGTTTACGATTATGGTCTCGATCTCCTTAATGGCCTTCTGCGAGCGTTCCGCCAGTTTGCGAACCTCGTCCGCAACCACTGCAAAGCCTCTGCCGTGCTCTCCGGCTCTTGCGGCCTCAATTGCGGCATTCAGTGCCAGCAGGTTGGTCTGATCTGCTATATCGTTAATAACATTAAGTATGTTTCCTATCTCTTCGGAAGAGTTCGAAAGTTGGCTGATGGTCTGACCGAGGTTTTCGACCTCGGACTTAATTGACATAACGCTGGAAACGGCTTCCAGAAGCATATTTCGGCCGTCGCTGATGTAGCCGTTGGCCATTTCCGCTTTCTCCGTTACATCCTGAACCGAATGAACAACCTCGGAGGCGGATGTTGACATCTCCTCCGTTGCCGAGGCCACTGCCGAAAGCTGCATTGTCTGCTCATGGAAGTTCTGCGCCAGTCTGTCGGAAGTTGCCGCAAGCTCCGCATTGCCGGATGCTATGCTTTCGGAGTTCATCTTAACAGTGCCTATGATATCTTTCAGCTTGTCTGTGAACGAGTTGAAATGCTGAGCCAGATTTCCTATCTCGTCTTTGGACGTTATCGGAAGTTTTCTGGTCAGGTCGCCTTCTCCGGCGGATATCTCTCTGAGCATATCTGCGGTGGCTCTGATGCTGTTTGTTATTACAGAGCCGAGTTTAAGCCCCACAGCAGCACCGATGATAATGCCGAATATGATGACCCCTATGAAGGAGTATTGCGATGTTGTGAAGGAGCTGTTGGCGAGATTGTGTTCCTCTTCGGCATCTTTGAGGTTAATTTCGGTAAGGGTGTTGATGTTCTCCCTCATGGTTCCGAAAAGCTCGTTTGCCCTGCCGTATGAAAGATCCTCGGCGGCCTCTCTGGATTCGGGCGTATTCTCCGCCGAGAGTTTTAAGACTTCCTGAGAAACAGCTTTCCACTGCGCAAAATCCGCATGGAACTTATCGATATGCTCCTGAGTATGCTCCGATTTGCTGAGATCTTCATATTTCTTGAAACGTGTCAGCGTCTGCTCAAGGTTTTCGTTGTATGAGTCCAGAAAGTCCTTGTATTCCGGAGCGTCAGCAGGGGTAACTGTCAGAGCACGCTCTGCTATGAGAAGCTGGTGAAGGTCTCTGTCCGCTTCGATAAGGTAGTCCATTGAGGGAAGTCTGACCGAAAAAATCGATATTTGCGAGTTATTAATGTTGGTCAGACCAAAATGCCCTATTATCCCGCAGAGCAGCAGCATGATCATGAGCGTGCCCAGAGCGAGATTTATCTTCGTTCTTATTGATAAGTTGCCGAATAAGTTCATATTTCACCTGAATTTTAGGTTATTTGTATTTATCTGAGTATAAATCCATAAAAATGATTATGGAAGTGAATTAACACAAAAATTTGATATTTTTCCGTATAGAGTGAAAAATGAATATCTGGTTAATGATTTTAGAATTATAGATTAATTCGTGTGACAACTCCGTGGAGCTTTTCCGCCGGGAGACGGTAGAACTGCACGAAAGAAGGAGTGACCTTTCTTATGAGGGAATAGAATTTCCAGATGAGATTATCTGTCATGATATCCTCAACACCGTAGAATATTACGTTCTCTTCTATTCCTGCGGATGTTAGTATTTTGTCTATATCTGCGGCGGATTCCATGTATCCCATGCGGATATCGAAAACCTGAAGCCCGTCGGCCAGACTGTCTCTGAACTGCCATTTTATGCCGAAGGGATGGTCGGTTATGTTTACAGATATGAAGATATTCTCTTTGTATATTATGTTGTTAACGAACATTGTCTTGGCAATGTACGGCGGGATGAATTTTATATCGCGGATGAAGAACAGCCCCGTTCCGTCAATTTTTGAAGCGGTGTGATACCGTTCGTTGTACTGAACCAGAAAGTCCTGAATCGGAACCGGCTTGATGGCCTTATACATCTTCCTGCCGCCCTTGGTGTATACGATGATGACCAGAAAGGGAATGGAAGCTATCAGAAGCGACCAGAAGCCTCCGTGGGGTATCTTGAGCATGTTTGAAGAGAGGAACATAATATCGGCAACTGTGACCACTGCTGCAATGCCGGATTTGAAGTAGTTTTTGCGTATGAAAAAGATGGTGGTTATCATTATTCCCGTAACAGTCATTGAGCCTGTAACGGCAAGACCGTATGCCGCCGCCATGTGCCCTGAGCTTTTGAACACGAACATGGCGATGAGCACGCAGACCAGAAGGAACCAGTTTACTGTCTGAATGTATATCTGGGAACGCATCTCGTCGGATGTGTAGTCAACTTTCAGAAGGGGCAGAATGCGTGTGGTGATTGCCTGATACATAACAGAGAACATGCCGCTTATCATGGCCTGCGAAGCTATAACGGTGGCCATGAGGCTGAGTATCAGGAATGGGATGTAAAGCAGGGCCGCCTGAGAATATACCATTTCGAAAAGGATGTTCTTTGCTTCCGTGTGTCCCATGAGAAATGCGCCCTGACCCAGATAGCTGAATATCAGAACAAAGAAGACCATTGACCATGCACGGATTATCGGCGCACGGCCGAAGTGTCCCATATCTGCATAGAGGGCTTCGCCCCCTGTGGCGCAGAGAATTACCTCGGAAAGCACAAAGAAGCCCACTACACCGTGGGTTGCGACAAATTCTATTGCGTAGTATGGGTTTACGGCCAGAAGAACTTCGGGGTGATCTGCAACTGCCGCAACACCAGTTATCAGAAGTGCGCCGAACCACACCAGCATGACAGGGCCGAAGAACACGGCAACTTTTTCAGTTCCTTTGCTCTGGAAGGAGAAGAGGACTATTGCAATGACCGCTGCAATAGCGATCAGAACGCCCTGAGATATCCCTGAAAATGCAGGTATCAGCTTAAGGCCTTCCACAGCGGAAAGAATGCTTATCGCAGGGGTTATAACGCCGTCGCCCACCAGAAGCGAAACGCCTATATATGTCATCAGGGTGAAAAAAGCGACCTTTCTGCCCGATTTCAGCATGGGGTTAAGGATCTCCATCAGAACTATGGTTCCGCCTTCCCCGCGGCGGCTGAGGCTCATGGTAAGCCAGGTGTAGCCCACTGTTACCAGCAGCAGAAGTGTCCAGAAGATAAGGGACAGAACGCCCATTATATTTACTTTTGTGGGTTCAAGAATCAGAAAAATAACTGTAAGGGTGTAGATTGGGCTGGTGCCGATATCACCGAAAACGAGACCAAGAGATTTTAATATCTTGGAGAGATCGCTCCGGTTCAGCATTAAAAAATATATCCTGCGTTAAAAATTGAACACATCCGCATACATACGCCTGTTTCAGGGTACTGTCAATTAAGATTTCTGTATCCTTTTCGGGAAGGATATTTCTGTGGTCAGGCCATTTTGGCTTTCAATTTTCAGTTTTCCGTAAAGCTGTTCGGTGAGGCTCTGTATCAGCATCATGCCCAGTCCGTCCTTCTCCTGATCTTCTTTGGTAAGCCCTTTGCCGTTGTCGCTCACCCTGAGCACAACATCACCCCGCTCCTCTTTCAGGCTTATGCGGATGGCCGGGTTTTCCGTGTCGGTGAAGGCGTGTTTAATGCTGTTGGTCACAAGCTCGTTTATCAGCAGTCCGCAGGTGATCGTCGATGAAATGGGCAGGTCTATTCTGTCAATATCCGTTTCAAAGCGGATCATGCTGCCGGACAGGGTGAACGTTGCAGCGTAATAGTCTATCAGTTTGGAGAAATAGTCCGCCATGTCGATTGTGGAAAGGTCGTCGGACTTATACAGGCAGTCGTGCATCAGCGCCATGGACATTACCCTTGACTGGGCATTCTTCAGAATATCCTGCGCTGACTGCTGTCCCTCCTCTGCAGCATCTGCCTGAAGGGAGAGGATGCCGGAAACTATCTGAAGGTTGTTCTTGACCCTGTGGTGCAGTTCGCTGAGCAGAACGTTCTTCTCCTCCAGCGCCTTTTCAATTGCGGAATCTTTGGCGAGACGCTCCGTTATATCGAAGAAGGAGACCACCGCTCCCGCCGGATAATTATCTAAGAATATCGGCGATACGAACATTTCGCCGGAGAAATCCGCTCCGTCCTTTCTGGTGAAGGTTTCAATGGTGTTGATCCTTGTGCCAGAGCCGATGGACTTAACGATACAGCAGTCTGCGGACTCAACGGGCATCCCCTGCTCGTCCCTTTTGTGGGTGAACATGCTATGGCTTTTGCCCACCAGTTCATCCGCAGGGTATTTCAGTTTTTCCGCCAGAGCGTTGTTTATAAATGTGACTGTTCCCATTCTGTCCACACCGAAAATGCACTCCGAGGCGGACTGGAGGATGGATTCAGTACGGCTGAGAGCGTTGTTCATGGCTTTTTCGTGGTCATGAACCTGTGTGAGCATGCGCACCAGATTCAGATAGCCTATTCTCAGAAGCCCCAGCACAATGAGATATAGAATGATGTGACCGACGTAGGCCGATCTTTTTATATCGTTCTCACCTCGCTTAACTTCTGTTATATCCGTCACAACGCTTATGGCTCCCCTTATGTCGCCAACCTTGTAGCCCTGAAATGCGTGGCATTTGAGGCATGTTTTCTCTATAAAGAACGGAGCCATGAGTTTAAAATCATATTTGGAGTCGTAGCTGTCGGTTTCATAATATTCTTTGCCTGTTTTCAGAACCTGATCCAGAGCGTTCACCTCCCAGCCTTCGGGGATGTTCACCGGATTCAGCAGTCTGTCGCTGACAAGTCTTGTGCGGACTGCTTTCGAGTCTTTGTTCAGCTCGTACATCTGCCGGATCATGTATGCCGGATTAATGAGTGTCAGGGTTCTGCCGTCGGGAAGTTTTATGTCTCTGTCTTTCAGGTGCGACAGGTAAGGGTTGGGGATGGTTGTTGTTGTGACGGTGTAGACACCGCCATGGGCTGAACTCCATTTCCGGAACATCTTGTCCTTTTCCAGAGCCATTCGCCCCTGAGCCAGAGCGGTTATGGTGGTGTTCTGTTCGGCAGTGCGTATCGTCCAGACCAGTGACCATGCGGCAACAGCTGTCCACGCAAAAACCAGAATCACAAAATAATTCTTAATCATGCTGACGCTGTTATGCTGTGTCATGTTTGCACCCTGAATAGATTATAGCATTTTTATTTCATCAATGAAGATTATTTTAATAAGATGCACTTGTCGTTTGCGTAAATATGAGTAATAATTACAGTATCAAACATCTAAGTGCGGTGTGTGTTATGAATGTTCAGGATATCACAGTTCTGTATGTTGAGGATGAAGCAATAACCCGTATGTACTTTTCACGCATGCTTTCAAAGCGTGTCAAGGAAGTTCTGCTGGCTAAGGACGGACAGGACGGACTTGAAAAAGTGGAAGAGAGTGCTCCGGATCTCATTATAACCGACATCAACATGCCTGTGATGGACGGCAGGGAGATGGTGCGCCGTCTGCGTGAGAACGGATGTGCCATCCCGATAATAGCCCTTACCGCCTATGAATATACCAAAGACGAACTGTGTGTTAACGATGTTATCCGCAAGCCCGTCAACCTTGAAAGACTTATGAGCAGTATCTCCAGCGCAATGCCCTGAGACTGCCGTACTGTTTTTGTCAAAACCCCAACTTAACACCCCTCAGACATAACTTTTACTCAATTCTGTAATATGCTTATACCATCGAATACGATGGAGGAGCACATGAAAAAATTCATTCTTGCGTCACTGCTGCTTTTGGCGGCGGCATCGCTCTACGCACTTGACACAAAACCGCCGTTTGAACCCGAAAAGGGGATGAAAATGCCGCGTCCTGAGATCGGACATCAGGAAAGAAAGGATATGCCCGCACCCGTCAGCCTTTCGCAGGGCGAAGCTAAGGCTGCTTTTACAAAATTCCTGTCGGAAAACCTGAAAGGCTATGCCGTTGTTGAAACAGCCACAATAGTTATGCCCTTCGGCAATATGCATCAGGCTCTTGTAAAGGATGTTTCCGGCAACAGATTCTATCTTAACATCATGCCGGACGGAAACGTTTCTCCGGAGCTGATGATAGCACAATGACATCTGTAAAGGCGGTCTGAACGACCGCCTTTATATTTAATCCTGATTAAATACGGACAAGCCTTATAAGCCCTGTTTTTATGGTTTTTTCCGAAGAATCTCAGCTTTTAAAGGTTCTCCGCCTTATTTTTCTCACAAGGAAAAACAGCCCCCTGACAGTAATATACCATTCCGGTTCACCGGCCTTAACAATCTTTACTTTATATTAATATCATTAACACCATTCTGACAAAATTACAGGTATAACTCATATAAGCAATATTCCTAATTGGCGTTTTGACAAATAAAAGGAGGAAAGATGTTGCGAATGACAAAGTTTATTTTGGTCGTTGCGATGACAGCAATGGTAATGCTGTTTGCATCATCCGCTATGGCCGCAATGGAAAAACCCGTCAATGCTAAGCAGTGCTACGAGTGCCATGACGTAGTTAAAGAACTGCATGCAGGCGGAAAACACAAAAACGTTAACTGCGTAAACTGCCACTCCGGACTGAAAGAGCACCTTGCGGACTCTTCCAAGCGTCCTATGGTAGACACTTCATGGGAAGCCTGCGGAAAGTGCCACAAGAACCAGCACGACAGCTTCCTGAAAGTTAACAAACACCGTCCTGCCAGAGATGAAAAATCTCAGCTGACAAACAGAGCACCCAACCCCTTCTGGGACAAACTGATGATGGGTCACGGTTTCACAAAAGAGCACGCTCTTACAAGAAGCCACCCCTTCATGCTTCTGGATCAGATCATTGTCGACAGAGCTGCCGGCGGCAGATTCCAGCCCAAAAACGGCTGGGAATATGTTAACGACAAACCCGGAAAAATCTGGGATTCAATCGTCGACAAAGAGCCCTCCACAGGCGACCAGAAAGTATTCATGAGACAGACTGCAACAGCGGTTAACCCCGTTTGCTTCCAGTGTAAAACTCAGGACCATATCCTTGACTGGCCCTACCTTGGCGACCCCACTGTAGGCGCACCTTTCTCCAGAAAGAGCAAGCCTGTTGAGATGATCCAGACTAAAAAGATCCAGCACGGTCTTAACTGCTTCACTTGCCACGATCCTCACTCTGCCAAACCGAGAATCGTAAGAGATGCCCTTATTCAGGCTCTCACAAGACCCGAAGCGGACACTCTGTGGCACAAAGACCCCAACCGTACAAACTTCAAAGTTTACGACATGGGTATGAGAGGCTACACAAGAAAGATCGCTATTCTTGAAAAATATGACACAAGACTTCAGTGCGGTCAGTGCCACGTTGAGTACAACTGCAACCCCGGCACAGACTCTAAATCAGGCAAACCCGTCACATTTGACGACCCCAGAACTAACCACTTCCCCTTCAAGGGAGCTCTGGACCTGTATGAGCACTATGAAAACCAGATCAAGTTCTACGACTTCAAACATGCCCTCACAGGCGGCTACCTGTGGAAAGGACAGCACCCCGAGTCAGAGTCCTACTATAACTCTGTACACGCTAAAGCCGGCGTAGGATGCGACACTTGCCACACTCCCAAAGTGAAAGGCAAAGACGGCAAGATGTACACATCTCACTATGCTGTCACTCCTAAAGACAACATCAAGGCTTCCTGCCTCACAGGCAAATGCTACACAGGCTGGAACGAGAAGGATGCAGTTTATGCAATCGACTCTGTAAAAGCTTATACTAAAGGCAAAATGAGAAAAGCTGAGTTCTGGCTGTCCTCACTCATCGACAAGATAGTTGAAGGTAAAAAAGCCGGACTTGACGCCGCTGTTATCAAGCAGGCTCAGGATCAGCACCTCAGAGCACACATCCTTTGGGAATACTGGACAGCTGAAAACTCTGACGGCTTCCACAACCCCGAAATGGCCAGAGAGTCTCTGACCAAATCTATGGATGAGTCTCAGAAAGGTATCAAGATCATCAACGATGCTCTTGACGCTAAAGCAGCTTCAGCAGCCGCACCTGCCGCAGCACCCGCTGCGAAGTAACAGACAATCATATATCGGGGGACTGAAAGGTCCCCCGTTTTTCTTCTCCTAATCATAAGATACTATTTTATTGGAAACGGATGCCGTTTGTGGCATTCTATAATCTGAGGTGTACCTTGAAAAGGATACTTGACTTTTTCGCTTCCGTTAAACTTGCAATGTTTCTTTTTATCATGATAGCTTTAGGCTCATCAATCGGTACGTTTGTCCAGCAGAACGACTCAGGCTCAAAGGCGGTGTTCTGGCTTTCGGACAAACTGGGAATGACCCACGAACAGGTCTATAACTTTCTGGTGAAGGCCGGAATAGCCGACCTCTATTCGTCATGGTGGTTCATTACCCTGCTTGTGCTCTTCGGGCTGAACCTGACAGTATGCACATTTTACAGGCTTTCCCATGTGTACCGTCAGCTTAAGACACCTGTCACGGTAAACAGGAATATATTCGATAACTCGTCAAACTCGGTGACATTCGAGGCGGACGACGATGCGGAAGCCAAGGTTCGCTCATTTCTGAAAAACTACAGCACTGTTGAAGAGACCGACGGCAAAACCCTTTACCTTGCCGCAGAGAAAGGCCGTTTCAGCAGAAGCGGTGTTTACATAACCCACCTCGGGATCATGGTTATCCTCATTGCCGCACTGGCGGGGATCATCTTCGGATTCAAAGGCAATCTGGGTGTTATCGAAGGCCAGAGCGACGACGTTGTGGTTTTTGCGGACGGCAAGACAAAACCTCTTCCCTTTGCGGTTCGTCTGGATAACTTCGATGTAAAATACTACAAAGATTCCGTTAAGGCGGAGCTCTACCGTTCGGATATCACAATAATAGACAACAAAAAAGAAACTCAGGCGCAGATACTTGTAAACTCGCCCGTTTCATACAAAGGCTACAGGCTGTTCCAGACCAACTTCGGATTCTATGCGAACAAGGATCTTTCTTTCATAATGAACACCGGAAAAAAAGGTCAGGTCAAACAGATAGCCGCCTCTTTCGGTAAAAAATTCACAGTTCCCGGCACCGAGATATCGGCAGAGGTTGTGGATTTTGCTCCCTCTCTGGGACAGGATGAAAAGGGAAGGCTGGTTAACTTCAACACCCTTATGATGAACCCCGCAGTTCTCATTGAAGTTTTTGACGAGAACGAGGTTTCACTCGGAACGAAATGGGTGTTCAACGCATATCCCGAATCAGGACTTTTCAACGACGTCAGCATCCAGTTTGAGGATGTCAGAGGGGCACAGTATTCGGTTCTTTCCGTAACCTACGATCCTGCTGAATATATCGTTTATGTGGGATTCTTCATCCTCGGCCTCGGAGTTGTAATCGCTTTTTATTTCCGCCACGAGCGCATCTGGGTGCGCATAACGGAAACGGAAGGCAAAACAGAGGTTTCGGCCTGTGCCGACAGAAGCAAGTTCAAATCATCCGTTCCGGAACTGCTTGAAAAACTTAAAAACTCAACCCTGTAAGAAGGTTATATATGAATAGCTCTGTTTTATTCGGAATCGCCAGTATAACATACATGCTCACAATGGCGGTCTACGTTGCCTACCTCATTCTGAAAAAAGAGGTTATCGGCAAGGTTGCGTCATGGGCCGTGATATCCGGCTTCGTCTGCCACACCGTGGCATTTCTCCTGCGCTGGGCGGAGTTTTCCAACTCGTTCGAGCTGGGTTTCTTCCATTCCATACCGATAACAAACCTTTATGAGTCCCTGCTGTTCTTCGCATGGTGCATCATACTAGGCAACATCTATATCGAAAGACGCTACAAAACAAAATTCCTCGGCGCATTCCTGACCGCAATTGCGGGCATGGCTGTAGCGTTCGTTGATACTGTGGGCGCAGCGAAGGGTATTCAGCCCCTTGTTCCCGCACTTAAGAGCAACTGGCTTCTGGCGCATGCCACAATGAGCTTCGTTGCCTATTCCGCATTTTCGCTGTCGTTTGTTGCGGCGGTTCTGCATCTGGCCTCTCTGCGTCTTCCACGCAAAAACGGAGTGTACATTTTCTGGACGGTTGCACTGGGTACGTTTGTATTCATTACACTGCTTATCTTCGGCGACTTTGCGGCGGCTATGTCGGCAAAGGCTGTTGAAGGCACATACAAACCCCTTTACTACACGTTTAAAAAGATGAGCACAGGCGGAATATTCGGCGTTTTTGCCGTCTATGTTCTTTTCTGTGCGGTTTCATGGATTCTTGGCGGCAGACTGGCAAACCTTATGGACAGGTTCGAGCTGAACGGAAAGATGATGGAGGAGCTGACCTACAAGATGGTTTCGGTGGGTTTCCCTATTTTCACCGTAGGAGGACTTATCTTCGGCGCCGTCTGGGCCGACAAGGCTTGGGGACGCTACTGGGCATGGGATCCCAAGGAGACCTGGGCACTCATTACATGGCTTATCTATGCGTTCTATCTCCACGCCAGATACGTTAAGGAGTGGACAGGCGCAAGGGCTTCCGCAGTTGCGGTTGCCGGATTCATCTGCACCATATTTACCTATGTGGGAGTAAACCTGCTGATTTCAGGCCTCCATTCCTACGGCGGGCTGTAATAGGCGGTCATATGCCACGCATCTGACCACCCCGTGATGCCCGTCTCTGCGAGCCGATGTAATCGGCGTGGCAGTCTTCAAAGCTCAGCAAGCGTGGAAGATTGCTTCACCCGTAAAGGGTTTGCAAAGACAAGAGGCTACGCCTCAGACTGAGATTCATAATATCTATTGAAATTATCGCTCCTGACATGTACATTATATTGAACATGTTGGGGGCGATATCATGAAAGTCATTAATTTCACCGAAGCAAGAAACAATCTGAAATCTGTTCTCGACACAGTTGTTGAGGATGCCGACTACGCAATAATCACCCGCAGGGATGCTGAGGATACAGTTGTAATGTCGCTGGATACCTTCAACAGCATGATGGAGACGTTCCACCTGCTTAAAACTCCTGCCAACGCCGCACATCTGATGAAGTCTGCGGCTCAGTACAGACAGGGGGAAACGAAAGTCAGGGAACTGACTGATGACTAAGCTGGTCGCATGGACCGAGGAAGCATGGGAAGATTACGTCTGGTGGCAGTCGCAGGACAGAAAGACGCTTAAAAGAATAAATCTGCTGGTAAGAGACACTCTGCGTGAGCCTTTCGGCGGAATAGGAAAGCCCGAAGCTCTCAGGGAGAATCTGTCCGGTTTCTGGTCAAAGCGGATGGACGATACTAACAGGCTTGTTTATGCTGTTGAAGAGGATAAATTGGTTATCATTTCCTGCCGCTATCATTATTAATTGTTGGGTAAAAAAGGGGAGCCGCAAAGCTCCCATCAGACTGATGACAAACTGAAGTTTCAGGCATGCCACCGTGATGAGACTGCCGCGCTACGCTCGCAGTGACAGTTATTTACGTCATTGCGAGGAACGAAGTGACGTGGCAATCTCATAACACTAAGACTTTGTCAACAACCCGAGGGGAGGCGCAAAGCTCCCCTTCTGTTATTTTGTGATATGAATATCCATCTGCGGATAGGGTATAGCTATCTTCTCTTCATCAAAGCGTATCTTGACCGTTTCCAGCGTATCGAAATATACGTTCCAGTATTCGTCTGTTTTCACCCACAGCCTGTAGGCAAAGTTGACGCTGTTGTCGGCCAGAGCCGCAACCGCTATAGTGGGGGCGGGGTCTTTCAAGACTCTTTCGTCCTTTTCAACTATTTCAGCCAGAATTTCCTTAACCTTTTTGATGTCGCTCTCGTAGCTGACGCCGATGGTCAGATCCACCCGTCTGGTGTCGTTTGCGGAATAGTTTGTTATGCTGTTGCTTATTATTGCGGAGTTAGGCACGATTATAGCTTTGTTGTCAGCTGTTTTCAGCTGTGTTGTAAAAATTCCTATGATCTCGGCCGTGCCGGTTGTTCCTGCGGCCTCTATTGTGTCGCCTATTACGAACGGGCGGAAGATTATTATCATAACCCCTGCGGCAAAGTTGGACAGTGAATCTTTAAGGGCCAGACCGACGGCCAGACCCGCAGTTGCCAGAACCGCCACGATGGAGGTTGTCTCGATGCCCAGCTGGTTCAGTGCGGCTATGACCACAACGGTCATACCCAGATAATATATCAAACCCGAAAGGAACTTGGAAAGCGTCATGTCCATCCGCCCCTTTTCCATAAGGCGCAGGCAGAACTTGGACAGATACCTTGCAGCATACCTTCCGATGACCACCAGCAGAATGGCAAAGATTATCTGCCATGCGTAGGTTGTAAGATCCGGTAGAATATCACTCATTTATAATGCTCCTGTCATTGTCTCATAACGGATAATACCCTAAAATCCGTCTGAATTGTACAGCTATTTTGCAAGGTCGGGGTTGCATTTATCTGTATAAAAGCTAATATATCCGTATGTTAAACGAGATAACCGAATCCTGGGACAGGATAAAAAGCTACATCAAACCGCTTCCGCTGTATTATTCGAACAATTTTTCGGAGATAACCGGAGCGGACATCTATTTTAAACTGGAAAATCTCCAGAGAACAGGCTCTTTCAAGATAAGAGGCGCACTGAACTGCATTCTTAAAAATCAGGACAAATGCCGAGGCGGAATCATAGCCGCATCAGCGGGAAACCATGCTCAGGGCGTGGCTTTCAGCGCAAAAACGCTGGGAATAAAGGCTGTGATAGTAATGCCGGAGTTCACGCCCATGGTGAAGGTGTCCAGTACACAGAGCCACGGAGCGGAGGTTGTTCTCCACGGACAGTCGTTCGAGGATGCATACAAACATGCCGTTCAGCTGGGCAAAGAGCGTGGTCTGCATTTCATACATCCCTTCGATGATCATGACGTAATTGCCGGACAGGGAACCATCGGCTATGAGATCCTCAGAGAGAAGCCGGACATCGACCAGATCGTCGTTCCTGTGGGCGGCGGCGGACTTATTTCCGGTATTGCAGAGTATGTTAAGGGCTTTAACCCTGATATAAAAATAATAGGTGTTCAGGCAGAAGAGGCGGCGGGAATGGTGAGCAGTCTGTCCGAGGGCAGGGTGGTCAGCCTTTCGTCATCCGCAACTTTTGCAGAGGGCATCGCCGTTAAGCAGGTTGGCAAGCTGACATTCGAGTCCTGCCAGAACTGCGTGGACGATCTTGTCACAGTGTCTGAGAGGGAGATAGCCCTTGCGGTGCTTGAGTACATAGAGCGTGCGAAGCTGGTTGTGGAGGGTGCCGGAGCGGCTCCTCTGGCGGCTCTTCTGGCTGGAAAGATTGACGTTAAGGACAAGATGACGGTTCTTGTGGTTTCCGGCGGAAACATAGACGTCACCACCATCAGCCGCATCATAAGCCGAGGCATGACCGCCACAGGCAGATTCATGACCGTGTCAATCATTCTGCGTGACGTTCCCGGTGCTCTGACCTCTCTGTCACAGGAGATAAGCAGACTTCAGGCGAACATCCACCAGATAGACCACATCCGCAACGACCAGAGGGTTCCTCTGAGTCAGAGCCGTGTTAACGTTTCTCTGGAAACCAGAGGGCAGGAGCACATCGACAGAATTATGGAGCGTCTCAGCTCACTTTATGAGATAGAGCGCTTAGTATGATATACAGTGTGAAGCACCTCTTTGTCTCAACCTTCAAAGAGTCGTTCTTCATACTTGCTGAACTGTTCAAGATACTTATCCCTATGATGATCCTGATAAAAATTCTGGATGTCATAGGGGTTGTGACCCTTCTGGGCAGAGTTCTGGCACCTGTTATGGTGCTGACGGGTCTGCCGGGTGAAATGGGGCTTGCGTGGGCCTCTGCTCTCCTCACAAATATATACGGCGGAATTATAGTGTTTGCATCCCTTGCGGACAGGGTGGAGGTTACGGCGGCTCAGGCCACCGTTCTGGCCACTATGATGCTGATGGCACACGCGATACCCGTTGAGGTTCAAATAGCCAGAAAAGCGGGCACACGGTTTGCGGCTATGGCCGCCTTCCGCATATGCTCGGCTTTGGTCTTCGGAATTTTGCTGAATCTTGTGTACAAAACCGGCGGATGGCTTCAGCATCCCGCCGAAATACTGCTGAAACCTGCCGCTCAGGACGCATCCCTTGCCGGATGGGCGCTGGGCGAGGTGCGCAGTCTTTTCTATATCGCATGCATTGTGCTTGCTCTGGTGTTTATGATGAAGCTGCTGAAAATCTGCGGAGTCATAAACCTGATAAACTCGGCATGCGAACCCCTTATGAAGCTGATGGGGATAGGGAAAGAGGCGGCGTATCTCACTATGGTGGGGTTCACTCTGGGGCTGACATACGGCGGCGGACTGATAATAAATGAAGCCCGCTCCGGAAACATCTCCCACAGGGACGTATTTTTCAGCCTCGCTTTCATGGGCATCTGTCACTCTATGATAGAGGATACCCTGCTCATGATGACCATAGGGGGACACATATCTGGCATCCTGTGGATGCGCACGGTGTTTGCGGTGCTTCTTGTGGCGGCGGCGGTACGCCTGAGCGCAAAACTTCCTGACACATGGTTTTACAGGTTTCTCTTTATGAACAATAAGGCCTGATACCTGTCTTTCCGATATATTTGAATACTTTATCCGAGGCTAACATGAAAAGACTGCTGATTTTGTTAATCCTTGTCACATCAGCTATTTCTGCCAGTGCCGCCACTCTGGTCAAGGCGAAGGCGGACATGGCCAACTCTGTGATCTCAGGCACTGTGGACGGTAAACCTTTCAGTTATACTCTGAAAGGGACAGACGGCACCTATATAATCTATGACGACTGGTTCGGCGAACCGAAGGACGACAGCTATACGCTGGAACTGACACTGCCTGAGGGCTACGTTGCCCTTGCCGAGAGCGACAAGGCGGAAAAGACCAAATACGGCTGGAAATTCACCCTGAAAAATGCAAATCACGGAATGGTTCTGGCCATCTCCGACAAATGGCAGATAAAGTCCGAAATTGTGAACGGAGTGGAGGTCGCACTCTATTTCAGCAAGGCGAACATGCAGTACTCCGGCGCATACATGGCACGCATAAAGGAACTGCTTGCTCTCTATACGGATATGTTCGGAAAATATCCCTACGGCAGGTTTGCCGTTGCAGACGTTCCCTACCCCGTGGGGCATGCGCTGGTATCGCTGACGTTTATCTCCGAAAAAATAATCCCCATGCCCTTCCTTACCCGGACATCGCTTGGGCACGAACTTCTTCACCAATGGCTGGGCGTTGCTGTGGACACCAAAGACGGCAACTGGGCGGAGGCACTGACAACCTATCTGGCTGACAGGCTGTATGACGAGAAGGACGGCAAGGGTATTGAATACCGCAAGGCGGCCATAATAAACGTCATGCAGAACGCCAGACAGAAAGAGGAGGGTACGGCTCTGAAAGACTTTGTCTATAACAAAGACAGGGCAAGTCAGGCTGTGGGCTATTCCAAAGGGATGATGGTCTTTTCCATGCTGGATGATATGCTCGGCGATGATTTCAACAAAGGGCTGAAAAGGCTCTACTCGAAGTATAAATACAAAAAAGCTGACTGGAATGATGTCAGAAAGGTATTCGAGGACGTATCAGACCGGAAACTGGACAAATATTTTGACGGCTGGCTTAACGAAACCGCCATTGCGGACTTTGATGCAAAGGACGTATCTTTCAAAGCTGTCAATGATGGTTATGAAACATCGTTCATTTTGAAAAACAAGTATGAAAACCTTAACTATCCTCTGGAAGTAATTGTTAAAACAGAAAAATCAGACACGGTTTTTACGAAATATATCGATGCGAAAGAAGTGAATTTCAGCATCAAAACCAAAGATAGACCCGTTGAACTGGTGATAGATCCCAACTATAAAACAGCCCGAATCCTTGAGAGAACAGAGCTTTATCCGGCTCTCTATGCAATGTGGAGCAAATATCCCAAGGCTGTTTTTGTCAGTGATAAAAATAAAACAAAATACGCAAGCGTTTTAAAGATGATAGATAATGCCGAGGTTTATAATGATACTGTAAATCCTTATCAGTATAACGATAAAATAATTATTTTTCTTGATGCCGACAACGCCGCATTCAGGAAATATTACGGGGTTAACGCTCCTTTCATAAAACCCGAATTTGCCGTGTTGTCCTCTCTCCATCCGCTTCACAGCGACAGGATGTCATACATAATCCATGCGGACGATGCGGAAACGGCGGCGGCTAACTTCCCCAGAGTGACCCACTACGGAAAATACTCCTCAGTGGTGAGCGAAAACGGCAGGCTGAGGCCTGTCATGGATCAGTCGGTGCAGGGAGAGCGGTTCAGACTTTATGACGACAGACAGGGGGAGCGTGTGCAGTCGGCGATCAGCATTAAAACCATTATAGATGAAAACCCTTATGCGAGAGTGTTCTATGTCGGCGAGACCCATACGGATTTTGCCCACCATGAGAACCAGCTGGAGTTTATCCGCAGGCTGAACGAAGCGGGGAAAAAGATTGCCGTTGGGCTTGAGATGATACAGAAGCCTTTTCAGCCTGTACTTGACGACTATCTGTCAGGCAAAATAACCGAGCGGGAAATGCTTGAGAAAACTGAATATTATACCCGCTGGAAGTATGACTACAGGCTTTATGCGCCGATCTTCCGCTATGCGAAGGAGAACCGCATTCCTCTGGTTGCGCTGAACACACCGCAGGAGATAACCAAAAAAATATCATCAGGCGGAATAAAGTCCCTTACTGATGAAGAGCTTAAACAGATACCTGAAACGATTGAATATACCGGCGGCGAATACCGTGACGGACTTTATAAAATATTCAATATGCACCCCATGGGCAGGGATTTTGAGAATTTCTACGAGGCTCAGATAGTGTGGGATGAGACAATGGCGGACAGCGCATATAAATATATGACGGCTAACCCCGACAGACTTTTTGTTCTCCTTGCCGGCAACGGGCATATTCGCAACAGGACTTCCATCCCCGAACGGCTGTTTCGCAGAAACCTGATGAACTATGTTGCTGTTGTTCAGGACGAGGACAATAAGCCCGGAGTGGCCGACTACATCCTCTATCCGCAGGAGACTGACTACGATGCATCGCCCATGCTGGGCGTTGGTATAGACGATAAGGACGGAAAGCTGAAAGTTGCCGATGTCAGCGACAAATCGGCGGCGCAGACGGCGGGCGTTCTGAAGGATGATATTATAGTGTCGTTCAACAGGGTTACTGTTGGTGGACTGCAAACCCTTAAGCTGGAACTTCTGTACGCCGAAAAGGGCAGGGAGTACGAGTTAGTGGTTCTGCGAAAAGACAAAGAGGAGACTCTGAAGATAAAGTTTTAACGAAGAGGGGCGGCTAACGCCCCTTTTTCTTTTTAGGTGGGAATCATGCCGTTTCCCACTTGATTATATGCGGGTTGAGGGTATTATAAAGTCAGGAGGATTACTATGGGAATGGCTGAAAAATTTGAGATGACTCTCAAACCCGATAGCAAAGGACGCATCACCCTTGGCAGGCTTCTGAACGGAGTCAGCAGTGTCCGTGTAACGGTGGATAGCGAGAACCGCATAATTCTGATTCCTTTCAAAGAGATACCTTTGGGTGAACTCACAGTGTCGGAGGCTGATTCAATCCTTAAAAATATGCTGTCTAAGATTACGGATGATACTCTGCATTCGGAAGTTTCAACAGGCGAAAAAACGGGGAATGAAGAATGGTAAAGGGGTATGTGCCTGCGAAGGGTGATATCGTCTGGCTTGATTTTAACCCGCAGTCCGGACACGAACAGAAGGGGCATAGGCCGGCAATTGTTGTTTCCGGAGAAGAATATAACCGAAAGACAGGTCTGGCTCTCATGTGTCCTGTCACCAGCAGAGTGAAAGGATATGTTTTCGAAGTTTCAATAAATCATGACGGTATAAATGGTGTGGTGCTGTCGGATCAGGTTAAAAGCCTTGACTGGAAAGTCAGAAATGCCTCATTCATAGCTAAAGCCGATGATAAGGAGCTTGAGGCAGTCCTGAGAAACATATCGGTTATCCTTTTGGGCGATTAGAGCCCTTTTTCTTTTTAGCGAAGGGATAGGGTACTGTTTTCACAGGTTTTTTCTCTTCCGGCGGAGCGATGATATCCTTCTGGATTTTGCGCCTGTTGGGATCTTTTTCCACAAAAATGCTTTCCCCTGTGAAAGGGTTTTTTTCAGTGTAATACATTAAAGACGAATAGGTTGACGGTGTGGGGGTGAATATCTGCACCTGCTCCGGGTTTATCTTGAGTTCCTTTGAGGTGAATTTTTTCAGATCCTCCATATCCTGCACAGTGCAGCCGGGATGCGCCGCAATCAGATAATAGGTGAGGAACTGCTGTCTGACCTTGTTCCGCTTATAAAAATCCTCCACGAACTTTTTCAGCACGTCCGCCGAGGGTTTGCCCATCAGTCCGAGGATGTTGTCCTTCATGTGTTCCGGCGCAATCTTCAT
Organism: Seleniivibrio woodruffii; assembly: GCF_004339245.1. Taxonomy (NCBI): domain Bacteria; kingdom Pseudomonadati; phylum Deferribacterota; class Deferribacteres; order Deferribacterales; family Geovibrionaceae; genus Seleniivibrio; species Seleniivibrio woodruffii. The sequence goes on along the minus strand of NZ_SMGG01000006.1, from coordinate 8,572 downwards.
CTGACCGCTGACATGGAAATTGACCATGTTGTCAAGATATTGACCGCCGAATGCCTTGTCGTCCATTATTATGTCGTATCTGATTCCTGATGCCACAAAAACACGCTTTATCCCTTCAGTTTTCCGGATGCTGTTCAGAAGGCTGTTCAGCTTTCTGTGATCGGAAGGCATCTGGGGGCATTTCTGCGGATAGAGGCATCGCTTGTTTGCACATCTGCCGTGATCTTTTTTCTTGCGGCATTCCATGCCGAACATGTTTGCCGTGGGGCCGCCAACATCGTTTATGATGCCGTTGAACCCTTCTGCATCTATGAACCGCTGGACTTCTTTAAGGACAGAGGCCTCAGTCCGTTCTGCTATCGTTATTCCCTGATGTACGGCTATTGCGCAGAAACTGCACTCACCGTAGCATCCTCTGTGGGTGGTCACCGAGTTGCGGATTGTGTCCAGAGCACGCACAGGCCCCTGTGCGGCGTAGAACGGGTGCACTCTGTAGGTGTACGGCAGTTCGTAGTATCTGTTCATCTCGATGCGGCTGGGCGTCTGTGAAGGCGGGTTCTGTATCAGGTATCTTGTGTCAACCCTTTGCGCCAGCCCTTTGGCCGTTATGGGATCGTTATTCTGATAAAATGTATGGAACATTTTGGTGAAAACGTCTTTGTCTTCTGTGCATTCCTCGTGAGAGGGCAGCTCGGCATATCCTGCGGGGATCTCTTTGGCGTAGTAGCACAGCCCCCTTATTCCTGTTGTGTCCGAACCGTTTTTAAGAGCTTCGGCAAGCTCCAGAATGGTCTTTTCGCCCATTCCGTAGACAAGATAGTCCGCTTTTGCATCAAACAGTATCGGTTTGCGCAGTCCGTCCGACCAGAAGTCGTAATGGGTGACTCTGCGCAGACTGGCCTCTATGCCGCCCAGAACTATCGGTTTTGTATTTTTAAAGTGTCTGCGTATCAGGTTGGTGTAGGCCAGCAGTGCTCTGTCGGGGCGTCTGTCGTTTTCGCCGCCGGGGGTGAAATCGTCTGTTCTGCGCTTTTTCTTGGAGGCTGTGTAGTTTGCCACCATTGAGTCGACGCATCCGGCGGAAACTCCCCAGAAGAGCTTCGGTTCGCCCAGACGTGCGATGTCCGCAGTGTTCATATCAGGCTGTGCTATGATAGCCACACGGTAGCCCTCGTCCTGAAGCAGGCGGCCTATGATGGCCGTTCCGTTGTAGGGGCTGTCCAGATAGGTGTCTCCGGACACAAGTATAATATCAGGTCTGTCCCATCCCAGCGCAGAGATCTCCTCTGCGGTGACGGGGAGAAAATTTTTACTGGTTGTCATTTGATTTAAAAAGTCCCGAGATAAGCTCTTTGTAACGCTTTTCAATGAAATGCCTGCGCTTTTTCAGGGTGTTGGTCAGTTCCTCGCCCTGTTTGAACTCCTGCTCAAGAAATGAGAGGTTGTGCAGTTTTTCATGGTTTTTAAAGCCTTTTTTGTGGGAAAGGAGTTTGTTTATCTCCTTCTTAACATGATCAACAACGGGTTTCGAGTTCATGTCGAAGTCGGTGCGGATATGTTCCAGTTTGTTGTTCATGTAGTCCCTGAGCTTCTCCATATCGGGAATGATAAGAGCCGCAAGGCTCTTCTGATCCTGACCCACCAGAACTGCGTCCTTGACAAAGGGGAGCATGGTTATGGCGGATTCGATTCTCGAAGGGTCTATGTTTTCGCCGTTGGCAAGGACAATGATGTCCTTGATGCGGCCGGTAATCTTCAGTTCTCCGGTGAAAGTGAGTTTTCCCAGATCTCCTGTTTTGAAAAAGCCGTCCGGCGTGAAGGATTTTTCGTTCTCGTCGGGTTGGTTGTAGTATCCGCTGAAAACCTGCGGACCCTTGACCTGAATCTCGCCCTCCTGACCTCTGGGAACCTCTCTGCCGCTTTCGTCAACAATGCGGACTTTTGTGCCTTTAACGGGGCGTCCTAGCGTTCCGAAAACCTGACAGTCCAGACCCCTTCCTGCGATGGCGGGGGCGCACTCTGTCATTCCGTATGCGTTCACGATTCGAAGGCCGATGGCATCCAGCCAGTCCTCAAGGTAGCCGGGCAGGCTTCCGCCGCCGCTGACAGCCAGTCTGAGCCTTCCGCCGAATTTTGCCTGAACAGCTTTGAACTTGTTCATGGCAATTATCTTGAGGGGCAGGAGAAGTATTACTTTGGCAATAGATACGCCTATCTCTTTAAGTCTTTGTTTTAAAGGTGTCTTTTCGAATTCGGGGTTGACTCCCAGAAGATATCTGGAATGTCTGTTGAATGATGCCGATGCACGGGACAGAAACTGGAACATGAACAGCTTGAACTTGGACTGCTTTTCCAGCGCCGCCTGAACCTTTGAATAGAGCGATTCCCACACACGGGGCACTGTGGCCACGATGGTGGGTCTGTACTGCTCAAGATCCATAGCAAAGGTCTTCACCGATGAATAGACTGTGCAGCATCCGTTTGTGATTGCCAGAAGCTCGGCCGCACGCTCAAAAATGTGCCATGTGGGCAGAATTGAGAGCCAGCTGTCCTTTTCGGAAAGGGCTATAAGGCCGGGGAGCATGTCAAGGTTATATATGACGTTCCTGTTGGACAGGATGACCCCTTTGGGATGGCCTGTTGTGCCTGATGTATAGATTATGGTGAAAGTTTCGTCTATTCCTGTGGGGTTGGACTCGCAGAACTCCTTCATCTCATCTTCGGTGAAGGTTCTGTCGGCCAGCATTTCGTTATACGTGTGCACCTTGCCTTCGGGGCGGTCTTTGTCTTCGCCTTCTATCAGGAAGATGCTTTTATAGTATTCGTCCAGAAGATCCGACTGCGCATTTTCATAGACGGTCTCTGTCTCAAAAATTGCAAAGTCAGCTTCTGAGTGACCTGTTATGTATTTCATTTCGTGGGGAGGGGTATCGCTTCCTCTGGGAATGCTGATGGCACCAAGAGATGCCAGAGCCATGTCTGTGACTATCCAGCCGTAGCGGTTGTCGGAAATGAAAAGAACCTTGCTTCCCTTTTCAACCCCGTAACTTTTGAAGCAGCGGGAGAGAAGAAACACGTCCTCCAGGAGTTTTTTGTATGTAACAGAAAGCTCCTGACCGCCCACACGGTAGATAAAAGCAGTGTTTTTTTTGTACTTTCCGCAGGCTTCAACAAACATGCGGAAGACTGATCTTGTATCTGTATTTGCCATTAAGTTTGTCTCATTTAAGAACAGTATTTTAGTTCAAACCAAATCACTATGCAATATTTTTAATGTAAGTGTATTAAAAAAGATACATAAATTTTTTTTTATCAGAATAAGTCTGCACAAATTTTATACAAAGCGGTTAAACCCCTTATTTTTAATCGGTTTTCGAAGGTGTTTATTTTTCTTTGAACAAATTCTCCACAATTTTGTGGAGAAAAAAATGCTTGACAGGTGTAAGCCTTGCTTGTCAAGCGTTTGGGGTAAGTTGTTTATAAATAAGGTATTGTGCTTATGCGCAAAAGGCGGTGTCTGATAATGTTGATAAAGACGGGATTTTTTTCCACAGGTTTTCAACAAAGTGGAACGCTTTATGAAAGCTATTACAAAACCAAATAGCCGCCCCGTACTGTCTCTGAATAAAACAGACCGACTAAAGTTCAAAATAAACAAAACAAACAAAAACTGCGGGATGTGGAAAACACCCCGCAGTATCAATTTATATACACATTAAACTTGCTGTCAGTTCAGTCCGAACTCCGCAAGAAGCTTGTCGATATCGTCCTGAGAAGCATCTTCCACTGTAGTGGGATCGACCTCCTGCTTCAGTTTTATGAAGCCGAGAATTGCGCCCAGCCTTCCGCCTATCTCACGCACAGCGTTTATTACTTTTCTAAGTTTCTGCTCGGTGATATCCTGAAATTCCAGTGAGTGCAGAATGTTCATGCCCATTGTGTCGGCCATTGCGGCGCTGTTTTCAAGGGCTTCCAGCTTTTTCAGGATTGCGGCCTGATCCTTTTTGTACATAAGGTCTTCCAGATCCTCTATCTCGTCAAGGAACTCCTGATAGTGGCCGGTCAGTCCGTCCGCCGCCTCCATAAGTCCCAGAGTGGCCTCTTCTGTGGATTCGGTCACATTTTCAAGGGATTTTACAAGAGTGGGGATCTGTTCTCTGGAGGTTATCAGTGTGGGTTCGATCTCGTCCACACGGCCTTTTGTGTCCAGAATAAGGCGGAGAAGCTCGGAAACTTCCTGCTTTATGCTTATTCCGAGGTCAACTTTTTCGCCGTCTATGATCTTTTTGGAGAGAGTTTTCAGTTTTTCAAAGGACTCCTGTTCGTTGAAGGGTGATGCGGCGGTTTTCATGGCCTGCACACTGTCAACTGCCACAGGTTCTGATGGGATGTCTTTCAGCTGTTCCAGAAGATCGTCCACCGAGTCCACAAGCTCTTCGTCTTCCGTGAACTTGTCGGCAATGCCCTTTCCTATTATCTCGTCGCCCATTTCCTGTTCGATGGGTTCGGGAAGGGTGAACTCCTCTTCCTGAGCTTCTTCGGGCAGAGAGATGTCGTCCAGACCGAACTCTGCGGCGAGGTCTTCGGGTATGTCGAACTGCCCGTCTCCAGCGGAAATTTCCTCTGCGGCGGGTTCTTCGATCATTTCATCTTTTACGGAAATTTTTGAGGATTTTTTCTCTGCAAGCTCCTGAGCGGCCAGTTCGGCCTCCATAAGCTTGTCGATGTCGTCTTCAGAAAGTTCTATGCTGGGAACCTGGGCAGGCTTGACTTCACAGGCCTGTCCTGTCATGTCAGCTAGATTTTTTTTTTTATTGAGCTCTTCGGTCTCTTTTTCGCGTTTTGTCAGTTCCTGCTGAATAAGAAAGTCGAGCTCATCCTGTTCAACGTGTCCTGTTGTGGACTGCATTGAGTTCTCGGACTGGTTGAGGGCATCGTTAAGGATGTCATCCATTGAATCCTGAACTATTTCAGGCTTTTTTTTTCCTTCCTCTTTCTTCTTGTTCAGTTCGTCGGTCTCCTGCTCACGCTTATTAAGCTCAAGAGCTATGAGATCGTCTATTGAAAGGTCGCCTGCGGGAGCTTCTTCATCGGATTCTTCAAAGATATCCTCATCAGCTTCAATGGCGGCAGGTGAATAGTTTTCTTTTGATTCGAATTCTTTTTCAACAGCTGCGGCAACCTTGTTGAAGTTGCTCTCCTGAGAGGGCAGCGCAGGCTGACCGAGGAGAGATTTTTTCAGGTTGCTGTCCAGAACAGTCTTGCCGTCGGCAATAACGCTGTCGATATCCAGAAGGATTATGAGTCTGTCGGCGTACTTGCATATGCCTAAAATATATTCCTGCCCCACAGAGCCTACGAGAGGGGGGGTGGGTTCAACCATTTTCTTATTAATGCGGATAACTTCGGTCACTTCGTCAACAACGAAGCCGATGTTCTCCGTTTCAAATTTAACAACGATGATTCTGGTTTCCTTGTCAAAATCCATCTTGTCCAGAGAGAAACGGACACGAAGGTCTATAACTGGGATAACCTTGCCTCTGAGGTTCATTACCCCGAGGACAAATGAGTCGGTGCGGGGAACAGAGGTGATGTCCACAGTCCGGATTATCTCCTGAATCTTAAGAACATCAATGGCATATTCCTCTTCGCCGAGCTTGAGGCCGACCAGCTGGATAACCTCCAGATCGTCAGAGTGGTTCACATCTCCGTATTCCAGATCTCGTACAGGCTGAAGATTACTCATGTGGGCACTCCCTCAAAGCTTAGTTAGGATGTGGCTTCTGATGTCATCAATGCACTTGGCCACGTCGCTTCTCATGTTGTTTATATAATAAGGACGCATCAGCTTGATACTTTCGCTGACGCTAATATCATAGGGCATAAATCCTAATTTTTCAATATTTATGCCGAGATATTTTTTAGTAACATTCTCAAAACCGTAAAAAACATTCAATTCTTTTCTTGTGCGCACCAGATTAAGCACCGTGCCTATCTTATAATCGTCCACCATCCGCTTAATTTCGTCGCTTCCGGCGGGGTCAACCTCGGACAGGGCATGGAGAATAGTGTTGATATTCGGATAGTTCATGCTCTTGCTGCGCAGCTTGTTGCATATGTCGCTGTATTTGGTGTCCTTGCGCAGATGCAGCTCTATCTTGCGGTAGAGAGCAACCTTGAGGAAACCGTATGAGTTCTCCAGGCTGGTGGGCTCGGAGTTCATTATCATAATCTTCTTATCGGCAAAGTTGAAGAAATCTATCATATTGAAACTTGTTCCGGCGCCGAGATCGAGGATTATGTATTTATAGTCGAGTTTCTTGATTCTGTTTAAAACCTTGAGCTTTTCGAAGTTCGTTATGTGAGCCATGCCCAGAACATCGCTGGAACCGCCCACGAAATCAACACCGGCGGGGCTTTGTGCTATAACCGAGCCGATGTCTATCTTCTCTTTCAGAAATTCGTAAAGTCCCTTTCCGGGCACCTTAAGCCCTACAAAGTCGTGCAGGTTCGCTCCGCCCAGATCCGCATCAACCAGCAGGGTTTCGTTCCCTGCGGTCTTAAGGGACATTGAGAGGTTGGACGAGAAAAAACTTTTTCCAACGCCGCCTTTTCCGCTGGCAACCGCTATAATTTCAGCCATTATTTGACTCTGCTCTTATATTTTGTTACTAGGTAATAGGATAGGATATACGTTATTACGCCAAGAATCAACCCCAGCAGATGTGTCCCCACAAAAAAAGGGATAAAAAAAGTCTTTGCAGTATGCATCAGGTTCGTGTAGTCCATCTTGTCGAAGTCCGGGATCATTGATGCATGCTTGCCTGTCACAAAAACTCCGAACTTGTAGCAGACGGTATACACAGGCACAAGGGTGAACGGATTTGTTATGTATGCTCCGATGAGAAGCGGATAAAGCGGCAGGCCGCAAACGAATGATGTTCCCATGGCCATGCCTGTGTGCAGGCCGACATAGGGTGAAAACCCGATGAAAACCCCAAGAGCACAGGACATTGCAATCCTTTTCGGAGAGTAGTCCAGCAGCAGAATCTTTTTTAACTTTTGTCTTATCCGTTCGAGCATCCGCTTTCATATCATCAAATTCTTAAAAAGTCTTCATATAATATTATGGAAAGAATAATGTTCAAAATCACAATTATTACGGTTCGGAATCGTTATATACAAAAAAAGTATTGTCACTTTGAGTTGAAGTAATATTATAGCGTTTAGAAACATTGGCTTTGTAATTAATTAGGTTTTTCTGGCAGCAAAGTTTCTGTATCACGAAAAAACCAAGCCGGTAACGATATTTTGACACATATGTATGCACGTATAGTGCATTTTTCAGGCTTATGTTCAATTAGTTGATTTACTGGTTATAATTAATGAGGTATGATTCGTTTATGTTGGGAGATAAGATTCGAAAACTGATTAAAAGGAAGGGAATTAAGCAGATAGACGTTTGTCGCGCTGTCGGCCTTTCACCTTCCAGACTTTCAAACTATCTAAGCGGTAGCAGGGAACCCGATCTTGAGACACTCTCCAGAGTTGCCAGATTTCTGGAAGTGAAGCTGGATTATTTCGCTTATGGTGATAATATCAAAAACACCAAAGAGATCGGGGAAAATATCAAAAAAATGAGAGAAAAAAGAGGATTTTCCAAAGGCGATCTGGCTGCTGTCGCGAAACTTGATGTTCAGCTTCTTTCAAGGCTTGAACTCGGGTATGGTGAGTTTGAGAGAGATTTAATCGAAAATCTCGCAGGATGTCTTACTTGCAAAGTTTCGGATCTGATCGGGGAAGAAGAGGGATATTCGATGGACCTCGCCACCTCTGTTGCAGCAGAGTCAGAAGCGGTTCTGTATGAGCCTGAAGCACCCGTTATCAGATTTAACCTTAACGATGTCGAAGACGGCAGATGTGAGAAGGAAAAAGGTGCGGTGTGGATCGCCGTTAATGACGGAAGATTCGCTCCGAAAGTCAACGAATCAGATATTCTGTACGTTGAAAAGATCAATCTGAACGAACTGGCGGACAGGGAACCTGTTCTCTATTTCGACGGAACATCGCTCAAATATATGCGAGCGTTTGTTTCTGCTGACAAAGTGCTTTTTGCGCCGGAAGTCGGAGCGGGCGAACCCGTTATCCACTCAAAAGACGCAGAAATCCCCGCTGACAGCCGGGTTTATAAAATCCACTGGCATGCGGTTAAGTATTAGACAAAGGCCCTGTTAAACGACAGGGCCTTTTTTTTGTTATTGCTTTTTATCTGCGGCGCACTACTGCGTCAGTTTCTCAATTCTTCGGGTCATGTACTTATGTGTACACTCCCCTTCAGAATCGATAACCTTCCTTGTCCTGCTTGCATCTAAAAACCAAATATAAAACAATTTCACGTCACTGCGAGGGCATAGCCCGTGGCAGTCTTCCACGCTCGGATAGCCTGATGTTTAGGGTTGTTTCAATCGTTAACTCCCGTCACTCTATTCGGCAACTATCACAAGGTAAGCCACGTCACTCTGAGGCATAGCCGAAGAGTCTCAAACGCAGAGATTCTTCACCCTGCGGGTTC